>JANLYR010000306.1:0-4162 GCA_031365765.1 Hyphomicrobiales bacterium
ATCCGGATTCTTCAGCCGCAGGTGGACCTTCTCGTCCTCTTCGTGGTTGGTGGCCGAGAACGCGACATTGGTCAACCGGTCGAAGGAAATCACACCGTCGGGCCTGGGGTAGTCGACCGGCCGGGCGCGCGAGGCGGGCACGAGGGTGGCGTAATCCGCCTTGCCGTGCTTCCAGGTGCCGAGCCCTACGCCGAACAGCTGATTGAGCCACATGTCGAGGCCGCCAAGGGCCAGCCCGCCGACCAGCCCCAACCTCGACCACATGGGCTTCACATTGCGCACGCGCTTGAGGTCGCGGTACACCCAGGAGCTTTTGTAAGCCGCGGCATAGGATGTCAGTTCATCGCCCTGGCGGCCCGCTGCCAGGGCAGCGTGTGCCGCTTCCGCCGCCAGCATTCCGGTCTTCATGGCATTGTGCGAGCCCTTGATGCGCGGGACATTGACGAAACCCGCCGCACAGCCAATCAGCGCGCCGCCGGGGAAGGTGAGTTTGGGCACCGACTGGAAGCCGCCTTCGGTGATGGCGCGGGCGCCGTAAGCGATCCGTCTGCCGCCCCGCAGCACCGGCTCGATCAGCGGATGATGCTTGAAGCGCTGGAATTCCATGTAGGGATAGAGAAAAGGATTTTCGTAGTTGAGATGGACGACGAAACCGATGGAAACGAGATTGTCCTCCAGGTGATACATGAAGCTGCCGCCGCCGGCCTTGAGGCCAAGCGGCCAGCCCATGGTGTGGGTGACCTGTCCGCGCTTGTGGTTCTGGGGCAGCACCTCCCAAAGTTCCTTCATGCCGAGACCGTATTTCTGCGGCTCGGAATGCGCCGCCAAACCGAAGCGGGCGATGATCTCCTTGGCGAGGGAACCCCGCGCCCCTTCGGCGATCATCACATATTTGCCGAGCAGCTCCATTCCGGGCTGGTAATCCGGTTTGTGTGAACCGTCCCTGGCGATGCCCATGACGCCCGCCACCACGCCCCGCACCGATCCGTCGTCACGGTACAGCACGTGCGAACAGGCGAACCCCGGATAGATTTCGACCCCCAGCGCCTCCGCCTCGATCGCCAGCCAGCGGCAAAGGTTGCCCAGCGATCCGGCATAAGCGCCGTGATTGCCCATGAGCGGCGGCAACAGGACATTGGGCAGGCGCAGCGCTCCCCCTTCCCCCAATATGTAAAAGCGATCCTCGGTGACGGGGGTGTGGAGCGGCGCGCCCCGTTCGCGCCAGTCGGGAAAGAGCTCGGTCAGCGCTACGGGGTCCATCACGGCTCCGGAGAGAATATGAGCGCCGACCTCCGAGCCTTTCTCCAGCAGGCAGACGGAAATCTCCGGCGACAGCTGCTTGAGCCTGATGGCCGCGGCAAGGCCCGCGGGCCCCGCGCCCACGATCACCACGTCGTATGACATTGATTCGCGTTCGACCTGTTCCACCGCAATCAACTCCGTAGATTGTTCCCCATGGGGCCCTGTTATAGTAACAGCAGCCAACGAGAAAGTGCGGGGACACGACGCGATGGATGAACCGATGAGTGCGGCGGAGGCCGCCTCGTGCCTGCTGTGGCTGGCCGAGATGGGGGCGGATGAAATCGTCAGCGAAACGCCGGTGGCGCGCCTCATTCCGGTTGAGCGGGTGCGTGTTGCACCGCCGGTTTCAGGCCTCACCGGCGCGGCGCTGGCCGCATCCTGCGAAACGCTCGACGATATCGCGGCGGCGCTGGCGGTGATGGAAAACTGCGCGCTGCGAAAAACGGCAACACGGCTCTGCCTTTATGACGGTCATCCGAAGGCACGCGTGATGGTGGTGGGTGAGGCGCCGGGCCGCGAGGAGGACATCGAGGGCAAACCATTCGTCGGCCGATCGGGACAACTGCTCGACCGCATGCTGGCAGCGATCGGTCTGTCGCGGCATTCGACGGAGCGGGAGTCGTCAGTGTTCATCACCAACACGGTATTCTGGCGGCCGCCGGGCAACCGCACGCCGACCGAAAGCGAAACGCTGATGTGTCTGCCATTCGCCGCGCGGCTCATCGAAATCGTCGAACCCGAATTCATCGTGTGCCTCGGCGCCATTCCGGCGCAACGCCTGACCGGGCGAAGCGACGGCATTCTCAAACTGCGGGGCAAGTGGCAGAATTATTCCGTCAACGGACGAAATTGCCGTTTGCTGCCGACACTGCATCCGGCATACCTTCTGCGCCAGCCGAACCAGAAACGCCTGGCGTGGCGCGACCTGGTTTTTTTGCAAAATGCGTTGAATAAAGATGGGCCCAAAGCCTACATTGGGTAAACATCGGCGGTGTATGTTAACCGTTGAAATAAATGTTACCTTACTTGTCTGTCAGGAGTATTATTGCTTCATCCGGCAGTTGAAAAACTGCTACAGCCGCATGCTCGCCATGCTTGCAAGCGATGGATCCAGCAGTTCATGACGTCGATAGAAACACGAAATTTCATACCGGTAAGGATCGCCATTCTGGCGATCTCGGATACACGATCCCTGGACGACGACAAGTCGGGACAGATCCTGGCCGACCTTGCCGCCGAGGCGGGGCATTCGCTGTCAGCGCGCAAGATCTGCAAGGATGACATCCGGGCGATCCGTCACATCATGCGCGACTGGACGGCGCGCGACGATGTCGATGCCATCATCACCACCGGCGGCACGGGACTGACCGGAAACGATGTTACCATCGAGGCAGTGCGTCCCCTGTTCGACAAGGAAATCGACGGCTTCGGCACGCTGTTTCACATGATCTCATTTCAGAAGATCGGCACCTCGACCATCCAGTCGCGTGCCACCGCCGGCATCATGCACGGCAAATATATCTTCTGCCTGCCGGGATCGCCAGGCGCCTGCCGCGACGGCTGGAACGAAATCCTCAAAAGCCAGCTCGACTATCGTCACGTGCCGTGCAATTTCGTCGAGATCATGCCGCGCCTCCTCGAGCATACGCGGCGGCGGTAATCGCGAACGCGCTAGGCGCGCCGCGGCACACCGAAACGGATGCTGACAATGGCGAGGCCCAAAAGAATGACCAACCCGCCCAGCACCTGTGCGGCGGAAATCGATTCACCGAGCACAAGCGCCGCAGTGATGAAACCGGTGAGCGGCATCAGCAGCAGATAGGGTGCGACATCATCCATGCGGCACTGGCGCAGCAACGTGAACCAGATCGAATAAGCGAGATAGAAGCCGACGACGCCGACAAAAGCGAGCGTCATCCATTCGGTAGGGCCGGCGCTGCGCAGCGCCTCGATCTGTCCGGTTTCGAGGAGCACGGTGGCGAGCAGCAATTGCGGCGTGCCGGCCAGCGCGTTGGCCTTGAGCAGCAGCATGCCGCTGTCCCGGCCGCGGGTCTGGATCAGCACCTGCCCCAGTCCCCAGATAAAAGAGCCCACGATCATCATCAAAACAGGGATCAAGGGTGGCGTGTCTTCCGGCAGGCCCACCACCATCGCGACCCCCAAGAGCGCCACCGCCGTGCCGATCAGCTTGCGGAGATCGAAACTCTCGGCCCCCATCATCCAGGCGATGATGATCGACATCGGCACCTGGATCTGCAGGATCAGCGTGGCCGTGGTGGCGGGCAGGGCTTTGAGGCCGCCGAAGATGAAAGCGCCCTGAATGGTGACGGCGAGTGCCGCGATGAGCATGACGGTGGTCCACGGCGTCGTGATCTTCTCCCGGTTGGTCACCATCATGACAATGGCAATGACGCCATAGATCAAGAACATCATGAACAGCGGCGGGAAATGACTGACGGCGGGTTTGGCCAGGGTAAAGCCCACGCCCCAGCATAGCGGGGCAAGAATCGCGAACAGAATCTGGCGGGAGGTCATTGGCGAAACTGCTGGCCTGATTTTGGGTTTTCGGCAAGAAGGTTCTTGCTTTGTTCCAGAACAATGCCTATCTTTACGGTATGACGACTCTCATCGACAGGCGGCACGGTCTGGGCTTCGAGGGCCCGCCCCCAGGAGGGGCGACGCTGCCAGTGCAAACGCGGGGCCGAGGGGCGCGGAACAACGGTTCCGGGCGGTTCGAGCGGCTGCGCGTCAGCCTGTTCGACGACGGCTGGGACAGCTTTGACGACCTGCCGCCGCTCAAGACCACGGTTTACATCGAAAACCCGAAAACGATCATCACCCGCAACCAGTCGCCGGATAT
>JANLYR010000390.1:0-3026 GCA_031365765.1 Hyphomicrobiales bacterium
TGCTTGGGCGCAGGCGACACTCCTTCGTCGCGCCGGCCGCCCGCGCCGGAGCACCGTCGTAAATGTTTTCACCCGCTGCCAATCGCTTGATTTGGGCTGTCATGCTTTTGCTCCTCGTTGGGCTCGGCCTGAAGACCCGCGACAACCTCGAAAGTTTTTTCGAAGGCGTCGGCAAACTCGAGGTGCGGGAAGAGACCGAAAGCAGCACGGTCTACTTGAAATGGCGCGGCAAGATCGATGCGCCGATGGAGACCCGGCTCGCAGAAGCCTTCGAGCAGCATCAGGCCAGCGCGCGCCGCTTCGTTCTGTCGTTGTCGTCTTCGGGCGGTGCACTCAGCCACGGTGCGCGGGTCGTCAAGCTGCTGCGCAGAATTGGCGAAACGCACGGCCTCGATACGGTCGTTGAATCGGGCAGCCGTTGCGCCTCCATGTGTGTCCCCGTGTACCTTCAAGGCCAGCGCCGCACGGCGGCTGAAAATGCCAGATTCATGTTCCACGAAGTCAGTTTCCGGGAATATTTGTCGAAAGATGAAATCGCGGTGCCGGCCTCCGCCAAGGCGTCCGAAACCGATCGCCTTTTCGCCGATTACTTTGCGCCGGCGGGCGTATCTCAATCCTGGATCACCCAAGTGCGTGCCGATATGACGGGCGGCCACGACATTTGGAAAACCGCTCGCGAACTCGCTGATGAAAACGCCAACATCGTCCAAGAAATCAGGGATTAGGGATTGGGCAATCGGCATTCGGGCGTCGCACTTATTGCCGATAGCCGATAGCCGATTGCCGCATACCGATCGCCGGACTTACTGAAACAATCCAATCGCCTTTTGGAAGGTCTTCCACACGCCCCACGCCAGCGGAATGCCGACGAGCAGCCAAAATGGAACGGCTTTGGCGTCAAGCCCGCCCTTGCCGATGCCGAACGATCCGGATGTCACCCCAACCGTCTTCTCGTGAAGTTTGGCGTGCTCGGCGGCGAGATCAGCGTCGCTCATGTGCCACTTGGCGTTGACAGGCCGGACCAGCAGATTGGCCACAAAGCCGATGCCGAGCATTCCGGCGAGGATATAGAAAATCGGGCCGTAGATCTGGTCGGACGCAATGCCCGACGCCGCCCGCGTGTCGTGCAGATAGTTGACGATGACCGGTCCCAGAATACCCGCCGTCGACCACGCGGTCAGCAAGCGGCCATGAATGGCGCCGACGAATTGCGTGCCGAACATATCGGCAAGATAAGCAGGTATCGTCGCGAAGCCGCCGCCATACATCGAAGCAATGACGCAGAAGCAGGAGACGAATATCGCTAAGGATTTCCAGTCCGCCCCAAGGCTTGCCAGAACATAGAGTGCAGCACCCAGCGTAAAGAAGATGAAGTACGTCACCTTGCGGCCGAGTTTGTCGGACGACGACGCCCAGGCGATCCGTCCGAAAATGTTGAACAGCGAAATCAAGCCGACGAAACCCGCACCAACGGCTGCGGCAGCGGCGGCAAATGCTGCATCCTTCTTGACGTCGGCGAAGGCGACGCCAGCTTTACCGATGAGCGCGCCGCCGAACGTCTCTTGAAGCATTGGAGACGCTGCACCGATGATGCCGATGCCGGCCGACACGTTCATGCACAGCACCAGCCACAGCAGCCAGAACTGCGGAGTCTTGTGCGCGTCTTTGAGGTGCACTTGTTTCGATGTGATCATGGCGTTTGAATTCGCAGGCGGTGTCCATCCCTCAGGTTTCCAACCCGCCGGCGGCAGGCGGTAGTTGAAAGCGCCGATCATCATGAAGGTAAAATAGATTGCAGCCATGACGAGGAACGTCTGCCACACGCCGGGTGACGTCGCGGTCTTGAATTGATCCATCAGGAGCGTCGCCATCGGCGAGCCGATCATCGCGCCGCCGCCAAAGCCCATGATGGCCATGCCGGTTGCCATGCCGCGGCGGTCCGGGAACCACTTGATCAACGTTGAAACCGGTGAAATGTAGCCGAGCCCGAGACCGACGCCGCCGATGACGCCGGAGCCGAGCCACAGCATCCACAGTTGATGCAGATAGACGCCAAGCGCTGAAATCAGCAGCCCGCCGCACCAGCACAGCGCCGAGACGACGCCGGCTTTGCGCGGACCGGCGCGCTCCAGCCATCCGCCCCAGATCGCCGCCGAGACGCCGAGCAGGACGAAGAAAAAGGTATACATCCAGCCGAGGTCGAACTGGCTCCAATTGCAGTCCGTCGCGGTCAGCGCCTTCAGCGTGCCCGCCGCTTTTTCTGCGAACGTCACAGCACCTGCAGAGCACTCAGCTAGTGGCTTGCCGTCGGCGCCTGTCAGTGCGCCTTGCAGCGGCTTCCAGAAGACGGAGAAGCCGTAGGCCATACCGATGCACAAATGAATGGCCAGCGCGGCGGGCGGCACCATCCAGCGGTTGAAACCGGCGTTGGCGATGATCCGCTCGCGATCGAGAAGTCCTGGTACCGGTTCGGATCTGTCAGCTTGAGCCGTCGTCATTGGTATGTCTCCCCAAGCCGGCGTTTTCGTGCGCCGCAATCCCCTCAACTCATGGTCTTTATGTGCCACGGCGGGGTTGCCACAATCAACAGCCACCACGTGCCCGAACGCCCGAAATTCGCAGGGCCTAGCCGGGGCTGCTTGCCTTTTCGGTCCTGCCTCAGTATCGCTTCGTCAACACTGCTGGTTTAATATCGGCATGTAGGCAGGGGTATGTGGCCGGTCAATGGAGTGCCCCCACCTTCATTTTGCCGGCCACTATTCGACCCGCGCAAGGACAAAAGACCAAGTATCCGATCCCGTAGCTCAGTTGGATAGAGCATCTGCCTTCTAAGCAGAGGGTCGCAGGTTCGAATCCTGCCGGGATCGCCAAGACTTCTTAAAAAAAGTTCTTTACGCACCGACGCAAAGCCAAACGGCCCACTCATTCGCGAGCGGGCCGTTGAACCGGTGTTCGTCCGGCATGAGAGGCACTGTTAGAAATTGACGATGCCGCCGACGCTGACAAAATCGATATTTTCGAGGTTT
>JANLYR010000412.1:0-25754 GCA_031365765.1 Hyphomicrobiales bacterium
CAACGGCCAGTTCGAGATGAACTGGGCCTATGACGATGCCCTCGTCACCGCGGACCGGCACGCCTTTTTCAAGTTCATGGCCCGCTCCATCGCCGAGAAGCACGGTCTCCGCGCCACCTTCATGCCAAAGCCTTTCATTAATCTCACGGGCAATGGCTGCCATGTGCATCTTTCCATGTGGGATAAGGACCGTAAGAGTAATCTGTTTCATCACGACACGGAGGAAATGGGTCTCTCGCCCATGGCTTATCAATTCCTTGGTGGACTTATCAGTCATGCAGACTCGCTAGTGGCGATCACCAACCCTACTGTTAACTCATACAAGCGCATCAATGCGCCTCGTACGATCTCTGGCGCGACCTGGTCACCCAACACCGTTACCTTCGGCGGCAATAACCGGACTCATATGGTTCGTATCCCCGACGCGGGACGCACCGAATTCCGCCTGCCCGATGGGGCGGCCAATCCTTATCTGATGATGGCGGGAATTTTGATCGCGGGCCTGCATGGCATCGATGAAAAGATGGATCCGGGCAAGCGGCTCGACATCGATATGTATGCCGAAGGTCACACGGTGAAGGACGCAAAGAAATTGCCTCTCAATCTCCTCGATGCACTGCGCAATTTCCAGAAGGACACCTATCTTTGCAATGGCCTCGGCAAAGATGTTTCGTCCGCGTTTCTTAAGCTTAAACACGCCGAGTGGAACCAGTATTGTCGCCACTTGACCCAGTGGGAACGGGACGCGACACTGGATTGCTAGAACGAGCTGCTGTCCCTCATGATGAAGTATTCCGTTTTTTCGCTGCTGAAGCAGAGCTATTCCCATCACTCCGGTTGGCCGCCCGCCTGGCGCGAACCAGAACCTAAAGAGGCTTATGACATCGTGATCGTAGGCGGCGGCGGTCATGGCTTGGCGACCGCATATTATCTCGCCAAGGAACATGGTCTTAAAAATATTGCCGTCCTAGAGAAGAGCTGGCTCGGTTCGGGCAATATCGGGCGCAACACCACCATCATTCGATCGAACTATCTCCTTCCCGGCAACAATCCTTTCTACGAGTGGTCGATGAAGCTGTGGGAGGGCCTCGAGCAGGATTTCAATTTTAACGCCATGGTGTCGCAGCGCGGTGTTCTCAACCTCTGCCATTCTGACGCCCAATACGACGCCTTTGCAAGGCGCGGCAATGCAATGCGCCTCGATGGCGTCGATGCTGAATTGCTAGATCGCCACGACGTTCGGCAGATTTATCCATTCTTTGATTATACGAGCGCGCGATTTCCAATTCGCGGCGGCCTGCTGCAGCGGCGCGGTGGCACCGTGCGCCATGATGCAGTCGCCTGGGGCTATGCCAGGGGAGCGGACTCCCGCGGCGTAGACATTATTCAGAACTGCGCTGTTACCGGTATCCGGATCAAAAACGGCGTGGTTCAAGGTGTCGAGACGAGCCGCGGTTTTATCGCCTGCACAAAGCTCGGGCTGGCGGCAGCGGGCAATTCATCCGAAGTGGCGGCGATGGCCGGATTAAAGCTTCCAATTGAAAGCCATGTCCTGCAGGCTTTCGTGTCGGAAGGGCTTAAACCATTCATAGATGGGGTGGTGACGTTCGGTGCCGGGCATTTCTATGTATCGCAGTCGGACAAAGGTGGATTGGTGTTCGGTGGTGATATAGACGGCTATAACTCCTATGCGCGGCGCGGCAATCTGCCAATGGTCGAGCATGTGATTGAAGCAGGCGTCGCGATGATCCCCGCATTATCTCGGATCCGGGTGTTACGCTCGTGGGGCGGTATCATGGACATGTCAATGGATGGCTCGCCAATCATTGACAAGACCCCGGTCAGCGGCCTGTACCTCAATGCGGGCTGGTGTTATGGGGGATTCAAGGCTACGCCAGCTTCGGGATGGTGTTTTGCCCACACCATCGCCAGGGACGAGCCGCACAGTCTGAGTGCGCCTTACAGACTCGATCGTTTTCGCCGCGGTTACGCCCTTGACGAGAAGGGTCAAGGCGCCACACCAAACCTGCATTGAGAGTCGTTCTGTATGCTGATCAAATGTCCATACTGCGGCGTCCGCCCGGTCGAAGAGTTCGTTTTTCTTGGCGACGCTTCGCCACAGCGGCCAACAAGTCTCGACCCCGCCTCCATGGATCAGTGGTATGACTATGTTTTTCTCCGCCACAACCCAAAAGGCCGGATCGCGGAGTTTGCGCATCACGTCGGTGGTTGCCGGGTCTGGCTCGTTGTGTCTCGCAACACCGAGACGCATGAGGTGCATTCCTGCGTGACGGCCCGAGAAAGGACATTGGCGCGGAAGGAACTGGAACAATGACATCGTTCCGACTTTCATCGGGCGGGCTCATCGATCGCTCCCGCAGTCTTCGTTTTACTTTCGATAATCGCCGCTATGAAGGCCATCCTGGCGATACCCTGGCGTCCGCATTGATCGCGAACGGCGTTCACCTGATGGGCCGCTCTTTCAAATATCACCGCCCGCGCGGGGTTATCGCGGCGGGCGCATCCGAGCCCAACGCGCTCGTGACGCTTCGCGATGGGGGACGGCGCGAGGCAAATACCCGTGCAACGGTGATAGAACTCTACGAAGGACTGGTCGCACAAAGCCAGAACCGCTGGCCCTCGTTGAATTTTGATTTGGGCGCAATCAACGCGCTAGCCTCGTCAATGTTCGTCGCGGGATTCTACTACAAGACCTTCATGTGGCCCAAGAGTTTCTGGGAGACAATCTACGAACCATTGATCCGGAGTGCAGCGGGTCTTGGCAAGGCAGCCCGCGAAGTTGACCCAGATCGATACGAAAAATCCTATGCGCATTGCGATGTGCTTGTCATCGGTTCGGGCCCGGCAGGGCTAATGGCGGCACTGGGTGCGGCGCGCGAAGGAAAACGCGTGATCATTGCCGATGAGGGGTCCGAACTGGGTGGGTCGCTCCTCAATGAGAATGAGGAAATTGATGGCCGGTCCGGCGTCGACTGGGCAAGGGACATTATTTTTGAACTTTCCTCGATGTCGCGCGTGATGCTGCTGCCGCGCACCACGATATTCGGATGGTATGACGGAAACATTTTTGGCGCGGTCGAGCGGGTCAACGATCATGTGGCTGTACCTGCCCAATACGAGCCCCGTCAACGCTACTGGCGTGTGGTCGCCAAACGCGCAATTCTTGCGGCGGGTGCCGAAGAACGTCCGATCGTGTTCGGGGGGAATGACGTTCCAGGTGTGATGTTGGCTTCCTCTATGCGGACGTTCGCCAACCGTTACGGCGCCGCAGCCGGAAAGTCGATCGTAGTTTTTACCAACAACGATTCGGGCTATCGCACGGCGCGTGACTTAAAGTTGCGTGGCATTCACATCGAAGCCATTGTTGACAGCCGAACCGATGCACAGGCCAATTCCTACGGAGTCTCTGTCTTGCGGGAACAGATGATCACAGACGTGTCTGGAGGGAAACGCGGCGTCTCTGGTGCCGAAATTTTGAGACATCGTCGAATTCCTTGCGACGCGGTGGCGATGTCTGGCGGATGGAGCCCCATTGTTAACCTCTTGTGTCACAAAGGCGCAAAACCTCGATGGAGCGAGGACATCGCGGCATTTCTTCCGCCTGATGGCACAAGTGAGTTTGTTGCGGCGGGCGCCACTGCGGGTCTGATGCGGCTGTCGGAATGCTTGTTGGATGGTGCCGCAAAGGGTGGCACGCTTGGCAACCGTTTGCCGATACCAAAATGTCGCGACGAAGCCTATGCCATCAGTCCGCTTTGGTGGGTCAAGCAGTCTCGAGGAAAGGCCTTTGTCGACTATCAGAACGATTCAACGGCGGGCGATCTTCCGCTTGCGGCACGCGAGGGTTACCGCGATATCGAACTTGCCAAACGCTATACCACAGCGGGGATGGCGACGGATCAGGGAAAACTGGGCAATGTAAATGCGATCGCCATTCTCGCCGAAGCTACCGGGAAATCCATTGCGGAAGTCAGCACGACGACCTTTCGCCCTTACTATACCCCCGTTTCTTTCGGCGCTCTCGCTGGGCCTTTCACAGGCCATCATTTCCAGCCTGAAAGGAAAACACCGTTGCACGAGTGGGCCGCGGAACTGGGCGCAGTGTTCGTCGAAACGGGATTGTGGATGCGCTCATCATGGTTTCCACGCGAAGGCGAAGATTGGTTGATGAGTGCCAGTCGCGAGGTCATCAACACACGTTCTCGCGTCGGTATCTGCGACGTCTCAACACTCGGCAAGATCGATGTCCAAGGAAGTGACGCCGGGGTATTTCTTGATCGACTCTATTGCAACACTTTCTCTTCACTGGCCATCGGAAAGGCCCGCTATGGTCTGATGCTGCGCGAAGACGGTATCGTATTCGACGACGGCACGACTTCGCGACTGGGTCCCGATCACTATCTGATGACAACAACGACGGCAAATGCGGCGCGGGTCATGTCGCATATTGAGTTTTGTCATCAGGCGTTGTGGCCGGAACTTGATGTCCAGTATATATCGGTTACCGAGCAATGGGCGCAGATGGCGGTGGCGGGCCCGAAGGCGCGGGAGACCTTGCGCAAGGTTGTGGATGCGGAAGTGAGCGATGCGACCTTCCCCTATCTCACTGCAGGTTCGATTTCTATCCTGGGAGGCATCCCGGCACGGCTCTTCCGCATTTCGTTCTCCGGTGAACACGCGTACGAATTGGCGGTTCCCGCCGATTATGGGTGTATGGCGGCACGCGGGATCATGCAGGCAGGCAGTGAATATGGAATTGCCCCCTATGGGGTTGAAGCACTAGCGATGATGCGTATTGAGAAGGGTCACGTGGCGGGTGGCGAATTGAACGGCAACACCACGGCGGGTGACCTCGGATTGGGCAAGATGATGTCCACGAAGAAAGATTTTATCGGCCGGATGATGGCGACGCGTGACGGACTTATTGATTCAAACCGGCAATGTGTTTGCGGCATCCGCCCCTTGAATAAGAAGGATCGACTCCGGTCAGGCTCGCACATTTTGAAAAAACATGATCTCGCAAGCCTGGCGAACGATCAGGGCTATATATCGTCCGCCGCGTGGTCTCCAATGCTGAACATGTGGCTTGCACTTGCATTAATCGAGCGAGGACGCGAGCGCCATGGCGAGATTGTGAAAGTTTATGACGGCTTACGCAATATCCACACATATGCCGAGATCTGCGCACCTGTGCACTTCGACAGGGAGAATGCGAGACTTCATGCCTGACGCTGCGCAGCGCCTATCAGTTCTATCGAGTATCGTGACACAAGGCCGTTTCGGAGCCAACTCCGGCCCGCCCGGAATTATCCTGAGTGTCCGTCATCCGGTGTCTATTGTCATGGCCATCGCGCGCAGCGGTCAATCAGAAGCACTCGCTGCCGCGCTCTCCGGGATAGAGGAGTTTGCCGTTCAGTGGGCCGGAGCAGACCAATATTATCTGACCGCGGAAGGTTGGACCGAAGGCGCGCTCCTTCGTCAAATGAAGGACTGGTTTGGGAGCATTGCTGCACTTTCCGATCAAAGTCATGGTCGTGTCATTATACGCGTTTCCGGTCAAATGGCGCGACGCCTGCTGGCTAAAGGTACGCCCGTCGATTTGCATGAGGATGAATTTCCGATTGGGCGCTGTGCCGTTACGCAGATGGCACATGTGGGGGTACATCTTTGTCGTGTCGAAAAGGACACGTTCGAGCTTTCCGTTTTTCGCGGATTTGCGGAGAGCTTTTGGGAATGGCTCAGCACCCAGGCAGAAGAATTCGGTTACCAAGTGAACTGAACTACAGCCGCTCCGCGAGCGCCACGATGCGCCGGCAAGCTTCAGCCATCTGTTCCTCGGATACCGTGAGCGCCACACGGACATGACCAGCGCCCCCGGCTCCAAAGCTTTCTCCGGGCATCGTCACAACATTTTCCTCATCAAGAAGCTTTCTAGCAAAAGCATCGCCCGACAGGCCAGTATTCCGAATATCGACCATTACGAACATTCCGCCTTCGGGCATCTGCGCTGAAGCGGATTTTGACTTCTTCAGCACGGAAACCACTTTTTTCGCTCGGCGCTCATAGGAACACTTCATCACATCGATTTCCGGGAAATGACTGGAAAGTGCAAACGCGGTTGCATCTTCAAGAAATGGTTGTGAGCCAAACAGCATGGTTTCGCTGATGGGCAAAGCCTTCTCGCAGAACCCTTCCGATGCTGCGATCCAGCCGCAGCGAAGGCCCGGCAACGCATGAGATTTTGAGATTGAAGATACGACAACCGTTCTATCCGCCAAGTCCAGATTGTCGAAGGGCGACGCGAACACATGATCGCCATAAGTAAGCGTTGCATAAACTTCATCCGAAATGATCCAGAGATTGTGCTTGGTGCAGACGGCGCCAATGCGAGCAATTTCGCCTGCAGTAAATACTGCGCCTGTTGGGTTGCTCGGCGTATTCATCAGCAATACACGGGTAGCGGGGGTTATTGCCTTCTCGACCGCTGAAGCATCGAGATGAAAATGTTCATCGGGACTTAAACGAACTGGAATAGGAATTCCACCGGCCGCTGCGATGACGCTTTCATACGTGGCGTAATACGGATCGGCCATCAATACTTCATCACCGGAGTCCACGAGGGTCATCATCGCCGTGTACAGTGCGGTCTGCGTTCCAGGAAGAAACAGAAATTGATTCGTTGTAATTCTACGCCCCGTGCGCGTCGAATACATCGTGGAGAGTGCATTAAGAATGGTGGTTTCGCCACGACCATTGGAATATTTCGTGCGGCCAGCGCGCAATTGTTTCTCCGCCACATCAAAAATACCCGCAGGAGGCGCCGCGTCCGGCTCGCCGATCGAAAGAAAAATCAAGTCGTGTCCCAGTGCGGCCCGGCGTCTTCCCTCAAGATGAACGGCCCATTTCTCGGACCCGAGACCGTTCAGCCGCGAAGTAATGGCGGCATAGCGCATTGGTCAAACCTCATGTTGATACCCTGGGATAATTCACTGCGGCAAGATTGTTCCATCAGCAAAAACGCGAAGCCGATCGGCGCATAATAGCCTCTCGAATTCGGCAACTCCAACTGAAAGGACAGCACAAGACTTACCGTAAAGCGCTTCTGCGACCGCAGCACCAATGGCGAGATTGACATCGGAATTAGCAAGAATAATCGCATTGGGTGCTGTATCGAGGCGAATTGCTTCCGCGAGAGACCCAGACGCACTTCCTGAGCCTCGAGACTCGCGCATCATGACGATTGCACCGGTCAGACACATCCCGCATTGCGGGTGGTGAACATCGATTACTAAACCAGTTCGAGGATCGAATGCTCCCCAGAAGCTCAATGGCTGTGTAAGAACCTGAACCCCTCCTTCTGCGGTTCCGGCGTGGAGGACCCTCACACAAAGCCCCACTGAGCGGAATCGCGCCAGACTTCGCCGCGAACAGCGCTCTCCACACATTCTTTCAAACTGCCGAAAGAGACTTCCACCCCTAGCATTCCCGGTGCGTAGTAAGCCCATTTTGCCGCGTTTGTCATGACCCTGCCCCGCAAGGCCCTGATCTTTGGCGAATAATAGGTGCAGACATCAACGGGTATTGCAATGCCTGCATTCTCAAGGCGTGCAAGCTTGCCATCGGCCGCAAGCAAATTACGGATGGTCCGGCTCGTCGAAACGTAGCATGGGAGCCCCGGCTTCACGGTGCGGCCGTCAAGCAATTGGATTAGAGTCGAGAACTCACTGATGGAAAAATGGGGGGTGCCGAGGGCGACGGCCTCCAGGGGTCCATCGTTAGCCGTCGACAGGTCCGAGCGCGCGCGACTTAAATCCGTGGCACTGACTATAAACCGTTCTCTTCCGTCGAACACCGCTCCGGCGTCGGGCGCCTCCGGTGTTACGCCGACGCCGTGCCACATTTCGACACCGCCCGACGATGCAACGGCGGTGCTCAGGGCCTTCAGATCATCTGTGGTCGCAGATTTCAAAAGACCGGTGACAACCGGAATGCGCCGCCCCGCAATTCGCCCTACATGATGGCCAAGCAGATGATAAAAAACATCTTGCCGTCTCCATGCTTCGGGCAGATCGTCGCAACGAAAAAGGAGCTGCGCTTTCCGTCCCTCGTCGGTATGCAAGCCGGCGAACGGCGCGAAACCGGTCAGGGCGCAGGCGACATCGAGATAGTCACCGTATTTGTTCGTGCGTGCTCCAACCACGGAATTGTAATACGAAACAGCGTTGGATTCTCCCGCGGCGATGTGATCTCCGAAGGATGGGCCGCCCTTCAATTGGTAGGGAGCGCATGTCCATGTTGGCTTGCATCCCAGCTGCTGATAAAGTCGCATGAGCTCAGCTGCCCCGTTTACAGTCTCCGGGTCCCAATCGGGAGGGCGAAGACTAGGATCGTCAAGGCTCACCACACCATTGTTGGTCCAGGTTGGAATCGAAAGCTTGCCGCCATTGTCAACGATGAAACGCGCAAAATCCACATGAGCACGGCCGGTGTAGAAGCAAGCGTCAATGTGGGCGAACGTGATGGGGATCAATCGGTCCGCTTTCATGATGCGTGCGGCGCTCAGAACCAGCCGCATAGCAAATTGCATGGCTTTGCCCTCGGCCCCATCGAGACGGGACCGGACCTCGTCTGCCAGCTCAATTTTCATTCCTTCACGTTCTCTCGTGCGAGCCGATTGAGTGTAAAATAGTCAAGCTTGCCAGACCCAAGTACTGGCAGCTCATTGAGCCTCAGGATGTTGCGTGGAATCATAAGGTCGGATGCGCCTTCGAACTTGAGTCCATTCGCAACCTCACGACGATCCAACTTCTGATCGGTAGTAATCAATACCAATTGTTCTCCCTTCTTCACGTCGGGAATAGAAACGACTGCATGGATTGAACCAGGAAAAGCGCTCTGCATTTTCGTCTCTACCGCAGTGAGTGAGATCATTTCCCCCGCAATTTTTGAAAACCGCTTCGCCCTCCCCAGAATTGTGAGGAAGCCTTGATTATCAAACTTCACGATATCTCCGGTGTCGTACCAGCCGTCAGGAGGCGGCTCGAGAACTCCCGGGCTATCTGCTCGCAAGTAACCCAGCATAACATTGGGACCTCTTACGAACAGCCGCCCGCCGTCAGGGATACCCTCGACGGGTTCGAGGCGATGCTCAATCCGATCCAGCAGTCGACCGACGCTTCCCGTTTTGAAATGCATCGGCGTATTGACAGCAAGAACCGGTGCGCATTCGGTGGCCCCGTAGCCTTCCAGAATGCGGAGACCGAACTTCTCCATCCAGACTTCACGAGTTTCAGGCCTGAGCCGCTCCGCACCGGCAACGATAAGACGCATATTAAAGAAGTCGTAGGGATGCGCGCTTCTGGCGTAACCGGTTAGAAACGTATCTGTTCCGAACAGCACAGTCGCGTTGGTATCGTAACATAGTTCCGGTACAATTTTATAATGCAGCGGCGAAGGATAAAGGAAAGTGCGCACGCCTGCGAATAATGGAAGCAACGCGCCGACGGTCAACCCAAAGGCATGAAACATCGGCATTGCGTTAAACACGATGTCGGAGGCGGTAAAGTCGATTCTCGCTGCGGCCTGGTGACGATTTGCATGCAAGTTGCGGTGCGAAAGCACCACCCCCTTCGGAACACCCTCCGAGCCGGATGTAAAAAGAATGACAGCGGCTCCATTGGGATCGCGGAGAGCGCCATTTGAGCGCAAGGCAGCGCCTGGGAAGGTACGCGACAAAAGACCACGAAACTTATCGTTAAATGTGACGTTTTTCAGAAGGTCCTCAAGGTAAATGATGGAACGGTTCACTCCAAGAAGTTTGATGTCGTCCTGCATCTGTGCGGCTTCGATGAACTGACGCGATGTAACAATCGCCGAGACTCGGGCTGCGGTGCACGCCGCCGACATGTTGACGGCGCCCGTGGCGAAATTCAGCATTGCCGGCACGCGGCCGTATGCATGCAACGCGAACATGGTTAGAGCGCAACCAATAGCGTTTGGCAGCAACACACCCACGTTCTTATGACCCGGTGTGAGTGCCGCCATCTTCCGGCCAAGTATGAAACTGCCGAGAATGATCCGGTCATAAGACACGGGATTGCGTTGGATGTCTTCAAGAACCAGGTGATGCCGGCCATGGATGGCGCGAGCATCCAGGAGCGCCGCAAATAACGTTTGTTCGATGTTCGACGTGGCAAACACCATGTCCGTCATAACATCATAGAGCTTGTCTGCTTGATATTGGCGCAGGGCTGAGCCACGCAGGCTCTCAGGAGCGTTGAATTCAACAGGCGGCAGGAATGTTAGCCTTAACTTGGGGAACCAGCGTAGCCGGAGCTTTCCACGCATTCGTGAGAAGATGGAGTATTGCGCACCATCGATTCTAACGGGCAGGATCTTGGCCCCCGCCATCTGGGCAATGGCACCGGGTCCTTCGTAGATTTTCATCAGAGCGCCTGTGACGGTGAGCCGGCCTTCTGGAAAAATGACGATCTTCCGACCTTTCTTCAAAATCTCGACTAGAGTACGGAATGCCATCGGATTGGCGGGATCGATCGGAATCATGTCGAACAGGTGAAACGCGGGCCTCGCCCACCAACGTTTCGCCACATGGGTGTTGATGGCGAACCCACACCGCTCCGGCAGGAACGCGGAGAGCAAGGGACCATCAAGCATGGACGTGTGATTGGCGACAATGACCACTCGCCTGCCGGCCGCTGTAAAGTTCTCAAGCCCTCGCACTTCCACGCGAAATAAAAAACGAAACAATCTGCGTGTGACGTAAGCTGTGAACTCCTGCGGCAACAAGCTGCAAATCAAGACCGCCGCCACCGCATTCGCCAGTCCCAGCGCGAGAAATTGGCTGCGCTGAGACATGACTTGCAGCGTGAGCACGGACATAATGGTCGCCGCGATCATGAAGACCGCGTTGATGACGTTGTTTGCGGCAATCACGCGCGAGCGCTTGGGCGGACTGGCCCGATGTTGCATGATGGCGTTGAGCGGTACCGCGTATAATCCTCCGCAGAAAGCGGTGGCGAATAGGTCGAAAGCACTCCGCCAGCCAGCAAAATAGGAGAAGAATGCCGAGGGGCCATTGTTCACGCTGCCGGTAAGTGATTGGGCCGCATCCCCGGAGGCGAAATAAAAATCAATGAGGAACAATGTCATCAGGATGGCCGCTACTGGAACATATTTGGCCGACACTTCACCTTTCAGCAGGCGGTTTGTCAGCATCGAACCCAATGCAATCCCAACCGTGAATGTAGCGATGAACAGATTGGCGACGGTTTCATTCGACAGCATTACATCTCGGGTAAAGACCGGGATCTGCACCAATATCGCTGTGCCGAGGAACCAGAACCATGACGCGCCGAGCACAGCGTAAAACACGTCCCAGCGCTCTCTCGCATGCTCAATGAGTTTCGCCGTCTGGCGAAGAATATTCCAATCGATCTTGAGATCGGGTGAAATTGGTGGAGCCGGCGGCATGCGAAGCGCCGAGAGCCAGCCAACGACAGCGAGGCCGGCAAGCGCCACCGATAGCACCGGGCGCCCCCAACCCAGCATCACGAGAAAACCGCCGAACAGCGTTCCCGTCAAGATAGTTACAAATGTCCCCATCTCGATCAGCGCGTTGCCCGCAATCAGTTCCGCTCGCTCAAGATATTGTGGCAACACGCCATATTTGACGGGTCCGAAAAACGCCGCAAGAGACCCTGCCAGAAACAGCACTGCGAGGTCGACATACGCATTGTCCATCCAGAGTGCGCCGGCACCGACGACCATCACAGCAATCTCAGCTAGCTTTACCCGCTGCGCGATGAGCGCTTTATCGAACTTGTCGGCAAGCTGACCCGATATGGCCGAAAATAGAAAATAGGGCAGGATGAAAAGTGCGGTACCGGCTTGAACGAAATAGATGGCGTTCCAGCCCTGTTTGATCGCCAGATCGAAAGTGATGAGAATAGCGATGCCGTTCCTCAGCGCGTTGTCGTTGAAGGCGCCGACCGCCTGCGTAAGGAACAGTGGAAGAAAGCGCCGGGTGCGCAGAAGTGCAAACTGGCCTTCGCCGTCCATTGCCACATCCTCTGATTTTGGCAACTCTGTCGGAGCCGCTTTCGAATTCTTAGGTCTAACCGACCACCATCGCAGGTGTCATTTCGATTAGGGTCGGTCGCTCTGCCTTAAGCGCCCTACCGATTGCTGCAGCGAGTGTATCGAGTGATCGAGGCTTGACGGCAATGCATCCATAGGCCCCGGCCAGCATCTGAAAATCGGGGTTCTCTAGGGTAACAGCATTGGGCTGAATACCCTTGCGGATCATATCGTCGCGAATCTGCCCGAGAGCGTTGTTGTTCCACAACAGGATGACAAGCGGCAATCGATGCTCCGCTGCAGTACCAAGCTCATTGATCGTGTATTGCAAACCATAGTCGCCTATCAAAACCGCAGTGGGGCGGTTGCCAATTCCGAACTTGGCCCCAATGCCAGCGGGCAAACCAAATCCCAAGGTCCCAAAACCCACGGGATGAAGCCAGGTACGAGGCAGCATCACAGGAAAAATTTCGTTGGCCGCATACGCGATTTGGGTCATGTCGGATGCAATAACTGTATTGTCGGGAAGCGCTTCGCGAATAACTGTAAGGACAGCGGCCAGAATTTCACGCAGCGGATCGGGAGTTGCCTTGTTTAATTTTAAGATACTGTTTTTAAACGCAGGCGCTTTGCCGTCGTTAGTCTTTGGCTTAAGGCCGAGCAGGATGGCTTCGAGGCCCGCCTTGGCATCCCCTAGCATGGGAATTTCCGCAGAATGAGGCCGGACCAGGCTAGCGGGATCGATATCTATTCGAATGAGGTTATTTTCCAGAATTGCGCGGGAATTCCAGAAGTCGGTTTCCGAAAGTTCGGACCCTGCGCACAGGATTGCGTCTGACTGATTCAGAAAGGTCAGCGTCGACGGGCGGCTAAGGCAGAAACCGGCGCAGAGCGGATGGTCGGCGCGGATGGCGCCCTTGCCCGCCGTTGTCGTGAAAACAGGGGCACCCAGCCTTTCGGCAATAGCAGTGGCCGCCATTCCCCCATGCAGTGCGCCGCCCCCCAAGATGATAACTGGTGACTTCGCCGCTTTGAGTTTTGTTACAGCGGCATCGATCTGTTTTTGAGAATGCACAGGAAGCAGGGGCAAAGGCCTCGGGGCCCAGCCATCGCCCGCAGGTTGGCTGAGCACATCGAGAGGGATTTCCAGGTAGGCGGGCCTTGGTCTGCCACTGCTGAAGCTGGCAAATGCCCGCGCAATACAGTCACGCACGTCCTTCGCGGTGTAGGCCCGCATCGCAAGACCGGTGACAGTCGCGGCGGCACCGCGCTGGTCGAGCATTTCATGCAACCTGCCCCGCCCTTGCGCGGCATCGCCAATATCGAGAGCGGAAGAAATAACGAAAACCGGGCTGGAGTCGGAATAGGCCTGACCGAGGGCGGTCATGATGTTAGTGAGACCAGGTCCCGTGATGGTAAAACATACGCCTGGCTTTCCAGTGGCTCTTGCGTAACCGTCGGCCATATAGCCCGCGCCCTGTTCGTGACGGGCCAGGATGTGCCGAATACGGGAGCGCGGCAGGGCCCGATACATCTCGACATTGTGCACGCCTGGAATACCAAAAATCGTATCGACCCCATAGGCTTCGAGAAGGCCTATCAGGGCCTCACCAATGGAAATTTCCGCGCGCTCTGACATCAGGCCGCCTCCGACCTGTACGAAACTGGATTGACCGCGTGACAGGCGACGAGGCTTCGGTTGCTGGGCAGCAGGGCCGGGTTGAGTCTATCGCACGGTTCAAAACGCAACGGGCAGCGCGGGTGAAAAGTGCAGCCGGGTGGCGGCGCGAGCGGTGACGGCAGTTCGCCCTTCAACACGATCCGCTCTCGCTTGATGGCGGGATTCGGCTGCGGCGTCGCCGACAGCAACGCTTTTGTATAAGGATGCTGGGGATTGGCGAAAATGGCATCCCGTGGGCCCTGTTCGACGACGCGACCCAGATACATGACCATCACCTCGTCGGCGATGTGCCGGACCACCGAAAGGTCGTGACTGATGAACAGATAGGCAAGATTATGCTGCTCCTGGATATCGGCGATAAGGTTTAGAACTTGCGCCTGGATCGATACGTCCAGCGCCGACACCGGCTCATCGAGGACCAACACGTCTGGATCGAGCATGAGAGCGCGCGCGATTGCAATCCGCTGGCGTTGGCCGCCCGAAAACATATGCGGATAGCGGTCATAATGTTCGGGTCTGAGGCCAACACTTGTCATCATGGCACCGGCCTTTTCAGTGCGTTCCTGTCTGCCCATGGAGGAATTGACCAAAAGCGGTTCCTCAAGCGTATGGCCAATTTTTTGACGCGGATTTAATGAGCCGTACGGGTTCTGGAAAACGATCTGAACTTTCGGCCTCAGCAACCGGAGCGTCGGCGGCGTGGCGCCCACCACGTCATGACCGGAAATATTCAATGTGCCCGAAGTAGCCGGTTCGATCATCGTCACCACGCGGGCAAGCGTCGATTTTCCGCACCCAGATTCGCCGACAACGGCCAAAGTCTTACCACGCTCCAAAATGAAGCTGGTTCCATCCACCGCCTTGAGCAGCGCGGGTTTGGAAAAAGCACCCCGCGAGACGTTGTAGTATCGCGTGATATCCCGGGCGGTAAGCACTTTTGTCATGCGGCAACATCACGGTTGGGATGACCTTGGGGCTTTCCCAACAGCAGGGGATAGTGGCAAAGCGCGCCATCTTTTCTCGGGGGCGGAGTTTGCACGCAAAGGCTTGTCGCAAATTGACAGCGAGGTGAGAAAAGACACCCCTTGGGCCGATCGAACTGGCCTGGCACGACGCCTGGTATGGACGGAAGTCGTCTGCCACGGGCGCGCTCAGGCAATGCGGAAAGCAAAGCCGCAGTGTAGGGATGGTGTGGATTGGTAAAAAGGTCTAGCACCTGGCGTTCCTCGACTTTTTGCCCGGCATATTGGACGCTGACTCGCTCGGCGGTTTCAGCGACGACACCCATTGAATGGGTGATAAGGACCAGCGCCATGCCCGTGTCCTTCTGCAACCTGATCAGCAGGTCTAGAATTTGAGCCTGAATGGTGACATCGAGCGCAGTAGTAGGCTCATCGGCAATCAACAGCTTAGGACCACAGGCAATCGCCATTGCGATCATCACGCGTTGGTTCATGCCTCCCGACAGCTGGTGCGGGTATGATGATAGGCGTGAAGCAGCCGCAGGCATACCAACGTCGTCGAGCAACTGGATGACGCGCGCGTGGCGCGCTTTTTTCTCTAGATGCAGGTGTGTACTAAGCGCTTCCTCCAGCTGGAATCCAATTGTGAAGCAAGGATTGAGGCTGGACATCGGTTCTTGAAAGATCATGGCGATATCTTTGCCAGTGATCTGTCGGCGCTCGGCCGGTGTCAAAGTCAGGAGGCTTCTGCCGTCGAAATGCAAACGGTCGGCCGCAATCCGCGCTGTCCACGGCAATAGTCCCATAACCGCGAGCATGGAAACCGACTTGCCAGAACCCGACTCGCCCACGATGGCGAGGACTTCGCTTTTGTCGACGGTGAAAGAAGCACGATCGACAGCTCGAAACCAGCCACTCGCAGTCTTGAATTCGACACTTAGATTTTCAATTTCCAGGAGGGGCATGACTGACTATTTCTCATACAGGAGCTCGTTCGTATATGCGGGATAAACCCTTCCCGGCAGAAAGTGATATTGCTCGTCTACAAGTTTAGTATCCTCAAATGCGCCGGCATTCAGCTCCGCCTCAATCTGGGGTCGAAGGCGTCGCGGAGCCCGTCGCCCATAAGGTTGATCGAAAGGACTGTAATGAGGATCGCGATGCCTGGAAAGGCCATGACCCACGGGTGCGAACTCATTAAATCTCGGGTGTCGGCCAGCATAGAGCCCCACTCAGGAGTGGGCGGCTGCGCTCCTAAGCCCAGGAAGCCTAATCCTGCCGCCGCAAGGATTGCATCGGACACGCCCAGCGCAGCTTGTACGATAAGCGGTGCAAGGCAATTTGGCAGGACTGTGGAAAGCATGAGCCGCAAAGATCCCGAACCTGCAACCTTGGCGGCGGTCACATAGTCTTTCGTCAGTTCGTTGATGGCGGAAGCACGCGCCAGCCGGACGTAGTAAGGAAGGCCGACGATCGTTACGGCGACAATTGTATTTGTCAGGTTGGGCCCGATTACCGCGATTATGAGAATGGCCAAAACGAGGCTTGGGATCGACATGATGAGGTCCATGACTCGAATGATGATGACATCAACAAGGCCTCCAAACCACGCCGCGGCAAGACCAAGTGCAATTCCGAAAATCATCGAAACGGCCATCACCGCGAGTCCTATGAAGAGAGAAACCCTGGCGCCGAACATGATGCGGGACAGCATATCGCGGCCAACGGCGTCAGTGCCGAGCACGAATCGCGGGTCCGATCCTTCCTTCCATAGCGGCGGCAACTTAGTGAAACCGCGGAACTGTTCCAGCGGATCATGCGGAGCAACGAATTCCGCAAATAGTGCGGTCAATAAGATGAGCATCACCATCAAGAACCCAAGTACGGCTCCCCGGTTTTCTCGGAAGGCTATCCAGAATCCAAGCAGCGGTCCGGGAGGGGCGGAGTTGGTAACCAGCACGTTCTCAATGGCCATGCCTGATCCTGGGGTTGATAATGCCATATAAAAGATCGACAATCAGATTGACCAGAATGACAGCGGTGGAAATCAGCATGATTCCACCCTGCAAGGCCGGATAGTCGCGGCGCCCGATTGACTCCACCAACCACTTTCCAACGCCCGGCCACGAGAAAATCGTTTCGGTCAAAACCGCACCCGCCAATAGGGCACCAACTTGTAATCCGATAACGGTGATAACTGGTATAAGTGCGTTTCGCAGCGCATGAAGGCCAATGACGCGGCGCTGCGACAGTCCCTTGGCACGTGCTGTTCTGACGTAGTCTTCTTCAAGAACCTCCAGCATCGCCGAGCGTGTCATGCGCGCGATGACGGCGAGAGGGACCGTGCCCAACACGATCGCCGGCAAGATCAGGTGACGAACTGCGTCGAGGAACGCCCCTTTCTGACCTGAAAGGACACTGTCGATCATCATGAAGCCAGTGACCGAGGGGAAATAGAACTTGATGAGATCAATTCGTCCTGACACGGGCGTCAGATGCAACGTGTTAGACATGAAGAGAATAAGGATGAGGCCCCACCAGAAAATGGGCATGGAATAGCCGGTCAATGCCAAGCCCATCATCGCCTGGTCGTAAAAGCCCCCCCGCCTCGTGGCTGCAATAACCCCCGCAGGCACGCCAATGCCGATGGCGATCATCATTGCGCACAACGAGAGCTCGAGAGTTGCCGGAAATAATGTCAGAAATTCCTGGAGTACGGGAGATTTCGAAATGATCGAAACACCGAAATCGCCATGTAGCAACGCCCACACATAATCGCCGAACTGCTTCCAGATGGGCTGATCGAGTCCCATTTCATGACGAAGTTCCGCCAGACGTTCGGGAGAAATCCCGCGCTCGCCGCGGCGCACTTCGATAGGGTCTCCTGGTACCATACGCACCAGCATGAAAGTCACGAACATGAGGGCAAAAAATGTGGGGACAGTGAGTGCTAACCGTTTTAGGAGAAATTTGAACATTCAATCCAACCTAGGCACCCCACGTGGGCAAAACCTTTGAAGACGGATAGCACGTCATAAGTCGTCGCGGCCGACGGCTTTCAAGAGCCGTCATTCGAGGTTCAGTCTTTATTCCCTCCCCCTCGGAACGTTGTCCTTCCCCCAGAAGGGGGAAGGACATCTCGTATAGCATTTGTACTATTCAGCCACGTCCACGAAGGTGAATTCGTGTTTGCCAAGCGGGCTCACTTTGTAGCCCGTGACGCCTTTTCGGATCGGCTCGAATACCGTTGAGTGGGCGATATTCAACCACGGCACCTGTTCGGCCACGATCTTCTGGGCTTTTTGGTAAAGCTTGGTGCGCTCCGCCTGGTCGGAAATTTCCGCCGCAGTGACAATTGCTTCTTGGAAAGTCGCGTTGCACCATTTGGGAATGTTGTTGGCATTGGGCTTGCCGTCCTTGTCGCAACCCAACAGCACCGCAAGGAAGTTATCAGGATCGCCGTTGTCGCCGGTCCAGCCAAGTAAGCCCATTTGATGCTCACCCGCCTGCATGCGCTTGCGGTACTCGCCCCACTCGTAAGAAACGAGTTTCGCGTTGATACCGACTTTTGCAAGGTCCGCCTGCATCATTTCGGCCATGCGTTTGGCATTCGGGTTGTATGGGCGCTGCACCGGCATCCACCAGAGATCGGTCTCGAGGTTTTCAACGCCCGCAGCCTTCAGCATCTCTTTGGCTTTCTCGGGATTATACTCAATATCGACCGTCGAGTCGTCATAGGACCACATGGTGGGAGGAATTGGGTTCTTCGCCTTCTGACCGGCCCCCTGATAAACTTCCTTCAGGATCGAATCCCGGTCAATGGCCATAGCGATCGCTTTGCGCACTTCGACCTTGTCAAAGGGCGGTTTCTGCACGTTCATCGCCATATAACCAATGTTAAGTCCCGCCTGCTCAAGAACCTGAATATCGGGGTTCTTTTTCATCGCTTCGAGATCGGCCGGGTTCGGATAACCCATCACCTGGCATTCATTGGCCTGCAGCTTTGCGTAGCGGGCGGTGGCATCGGGGGTGATGGCATAGATCAGATCGTCTACTTTAGGCTTGCCACCCCAGTAGTCCGGGTTAGCCTTGAAGCGGATCACTGCGTCCTTCTGGTAGTCAACAAAAATGAACGGCCCTGTGCCGACCGGTATCTGGTCAAACTGCTCAGGCGTGCCTTTCTTCATCAAAAAATCGGCATATTCCGCTGAGTGAATGGTAGCAAAATCCATCGCCAGGTTGGCAAGGATCGGCGCATTGGGTTTTTTCAGCTTCATCACTACGGTGTAATCGTCGGACTTTGTAATGGTGTCCAGCAAGTCTGGCATGCCCATGTCGTTGAAATAATCATACGCGCCACCCGAAACCTTGGCGTAGGGATGTTCAGCCTTCCACATGCGTTCGAAAGACCAGATCACATCATCAGCGTTAAAATCGCGTGTTGGTGTGAAACCGTTCACGCCTGAATGGACCTTGACGCCCATGCGCAGATTGAAGGTAATGGTCTTGCCATCTTTCGAGACCTCGTATTTCTCGGCGAGGCCGGGCTCGACCTGTGTGGAGCCGGGAGTGAATTGGACCAGCGTGTTATAAACCGGGCGCGCCGCATCCAGACTGGTACCGGTGGTGTTCATTGACGGGCTGAAATTTTCCGGTGAGCCTTCCGAACAATAAACCAGCGACTTGGCATTGGCCGCTCCTGCCATGAGCATGGTTGACGCCAACAGGGCCGCGCCAAACAGTTTTTTGAATTTCATAATTTGTTCTCCTGACACTTTGTATTCTAACGCCCCGCCGGGGCGTAAGGCACTAAAGCACGTTTTTTCCGCTTGTTCAAAAATTGTGGGGAGATTCATTTAAACCGCCCGGGATCAAGATCGTGGACATAAAGACCCTGCTTCAGAATGTCGTCCGGGGCACTCTTTCTATCCACAAGTGCGGCAGCAAAGCGAGACAGTGCCGGAGAAGTCTGGATGCCGTAGCCGCCCTGCCCAACCAGCCAGAAGAAGTCCGGCGCTTCCTTGTCATATCCTACCACGGGATTGCCGTCAGGCACAAAGGAGCGAAGCCCTCCCCAACTGTGCTCTACCCGGTTCACGTCGATTCCTGTGGCCCGCTGGAAGCGGTCGATCCCTTCGGCCAAAGCCACGTCATCGGCATAGGCATCATGCGGATCGACGGGTGTTGCATCGGCGGGTGATACCAGAAGCTTGCCCGATTGTGGCTTGCAGTACCAGGTTTCGCCAACATCTCCGATGAACGGCCAATCCATGACATTGTCGCCTTCGGGTGCGGGCAACACCGCCATTGAACGCCGTTTGGGCTGCAGGGGAATGATTTGCGCCCCAGCAAGATTTCCTACAATCGCACCCCAGGCGCCAGCTGCATTGATGATCGTCTTGGCACGGAACACGATGTTTGGGGTATGGACAACCCACTGCTGCGCATCTCTCTCGATCGCCGTTACGCGTTGGCCGCAGTGCAGCACAGCCCCCTTAGAACGAGCTTGGCGGAGATAGTGCTGATGGAGCAGATCGACATCGATATCGGCGGTATTCATGTCGAGGACCACGTGTTCGGCGTAGCCTTCGTTAAGCCGAGGAAATTTTTGGCGGGCTTCTGCAAAGGAAATCTCCCGCATCCCCTGCTGCTCGCGCATGAGGGTGTCGAATTCCGCTTGTTGGCCGTGTGGGGCCAAAAGCATCGTTTCACGGCCCGTCAGAACGCCCGCCTCCTGATGAAATTTTCTCGAGGCGCGGGTCAGTGCACGGATGGGCGCTGGACCGTAATTCGGAACGAAGGCTGCGGCAGACCGTCCGCTCGAATGGTAGCCCGGGCGCTCTTCCGTTTCGAGAATAAGTAATTTTCGGCCCAGTGCTGCGGCGATCGAAGCGCCGGCGATGCCGGCTCCGACGACGATAATATCATAACCCTCTTTCATGCGGCTTTTTACCCACCGGCTCCAGACTTGCGCAAGCTGTAGCTTGCCTCCATTGTGGCG
Organism: Hyphomicrobiales bacterium; assembly: GCA_031365765.1. GTDB lineage: Bacteria > Pseudomonadota > Alphaproteobacteria > Rhizobiales > Aestuariivirgaceae > Aestuariivirga. Next base: position 20,762 of record JANLYR010000412.1, read on the forward strand.
ATATTCAGCCAACTTCGCGAGGGATCGTGAGCCAATTCAATCAGCCGGTTTCTGGCCTTGTCACGCCGCGATTCGGTGGCATCGCCACGTTCATGCGCCTGCCGCATATTGCGTTGGACGATGCGAAGTCTTTGGACATCGGTATTGTCGGCATTCCATGGGATGGCGGTACGACGAACCGTCCGGGCCCTCGGCATGGCCCACGACAAATGCGTGAACAGTCGGCTATGGTCAGGCGCATGCATCAGACGTCGGGAGTCATTCCCTACGACCTCGCCCAAATCGCGGATCTCGGGGACTGTCCGGTGAACCCGGCAAGTGTCGATGACGCGCTAAAGCGGGCCGAGACATATTTCCAAAAGCTCGTTGGGCTCGGCATCAGGCCGCTGTCGGCGGGCGGCGACCACCTGTGCTCTCTGCCAGTTCTCAGGGCCGTGGGCGCAAAAAGCCCTGTGGGCATGATCCATTTCGACGCCCATACCGACCTCTATGACAGCTATTTCGGAGGCTTCAAATATACCCACGGTACGCCGTTCCGGCGCGCCATAGAGGAGGGTGTGCTCGATCCCAAGCGCGTGATCCAGATCGGGTTACGCGGCTCGATGTACGATCTTGACGATTTTGCCTACGGCAAGAAGATGGGTGTGCGGATGGTACGGATCGAGGAAGCCATGGAGAAAGGACCCAAAACCATCATGGCGGAGGCCCGCGCTATCGTAGGCGACGATCCCGTTTATGTCAGCTTCGACATCGACATGCTTGACCCCGTCTATGCGCCGGGAACCGGCACCCCGGAGATCGGCGGCTTCACCACCTTCCAGGCCCAACAATTGCTGCGTGAATTGAGGGGGCTGAATATCGTCGGGGCCGACGTCGTGGAAGTCTCGCCGCCGTTCGATCCTTCTGGCATGACAGCCTACGCCGGAGCCGTCATGATGTTCGAAATCCTCTGCAGCATGGCGGAAAGCGTGGCACACCAGAGAAAATCACAGCTCGAATAGCCGGCCCCATTGGGGTAGCTTGTCATCTACCCCCGCGAGGCGAAGGGCATGCCAGGCCATCGCGTGGTTGGACGAGGTAACGGGCAGTCCTAGCTCTGTCTCGATGGCCTGCGCCGCCTCAGCCAGCCTGACGGAGGTACAGGAGACAAACACAGCGTCGATCGCGGCTTTGGCCTTGATTGCTTCGATTCCGGACTTTATGGATGCCGGCGAAATGCGGGCGACGATGCCATCATCCTGTTCATTGAACGAGCCAAAGACCGGAACTTCGAAGCCTCGGGCCCTGATATAGTCCGCGACGATCAGGTTAACATCCGCGCGATAGGGCGTGAGCACGCCGATCCGCTTCGCGCCAAGCGCGCGGAACGCGGCGAACGCTGCTGTGATGGGGGTCGTGCAATAGGCGTTGGGCCTCACACTCCGGATACGCTCGAATACCTTTTCTTCGCCGATCGCCATCGAGGCGGAGGTGCAGCCATAGGCGACCACGTCGAGTTCCGTCCCCGGCAGAATGATATCGGTTGCCGCCGCGATGCGGGGTTCCATTGCCCGCAGAGTTTCCGGCGTGATCTGGCTGTCATTCAGAATTCGACTCTGGTAAAGCGCCACGCCGGGCAGACCGCCGATGATCTGGCGCCATTCATGCTCGATGGTAAAGTCGGTGGCGAGCACCATGAGGCCGATCCTTGCCCGCTTGGCGATGCCGCCATCGATAGTGAAACGGACATGCTCAAGCAGGATCATGCCGTCATCGGCTTTCAGGTTCCGCGCTGCCTCATTCATCTGCTAGCACTCCGTCAGCATGGACGATTTGTATCAGAAACCGCCGCCACGACCTAGGGCATCGCGAATTGCGGATGCGTTCCGCAACCTGCGCGGCTGGATGCGCTTGTTGGTGGCGCTTGTATCGGGTCTTGCAGCGGCATTTGCGCTTCCGCCTATCGGCGCCTGGCCCGTTTGGGGACTGGCTGTACCAGCGCTTCTGTTGATTTTAGAGGGGATCGAGCCACGGCGGTGGAGGACCGCGCTGGCCGTGGGCTGGAGCTTTGGTTTTGGCTATTTCCTGTTCGCCTTCCATTGGATCGGATTTGCCTTCCTGGTGGATGCGGGAACCTATCTGTGGATGATGCCGTTCGCGGTCGCGGGACTTGCCGCCGCCATGGCGCTTTACTGGGCCTTCGCCACACTGCTGGTATTCGCCCTTGGGCTGCGGGGAATTTCGCTCGTTGCCATTTTCGCTGTCTCACTGGCGGGGGCGGAATGGCTTCGGGGAACCTTGTTCACCGGGTTTCCGTGGGCAGCCCCGGGACTTGCGGTGGACGGAATGGGGGCACTGGCGCAGACGGCGTCGCTTATCGGCATGACCGGATTAACGCTCATGGTGATGTTGTGGGCGGGGCTGCCGCTGGCCTTAATCTGGTCCTGCCGAGAAAAGTGGTTCGCCGCCGCACTGACGATCCTGCTACCGCTGGGCTGGATGTGGGGCGAAGTCCGACTCCGGGAACCGGTTGTCTTTGCACCGGGGGTAAGGCTCCGCATCGTTCAACCCAATATCATGCAACAGCAGAAATGGCGCGAGGACAATGCCCGGGGCATTTTCGACGAGCTCAAGGCACTGTCGTCACGGCCCGGTCTGGAGACTGTCACCCATCTGATCTGGCCGGAAACGGCCGTGCCCTTCCTTATCGACGAAAGCGCCATTGCGCGCACCGAACTGCGACCGCTGCTCGGCGGACGAACCTCCCTCATTACAGGATCAATCCGCCGCGAGAGTGGGGTGACTGACCCGGCGGTCCACAACAGCATCATCGTATTTGACGGCGAGGCCCGAGTCATCGCCCGCTATGACAAGTGGCGGCTGGTTCCAGGAGGCGAATTCCTGCCCTTCCGCTGGCTTTTGGAGCCCATGGGATTTCGCAAGGTGGTGACGGTTCCAGGCAGCTTTGCTGCCGGTGCCGGCCCTGCGACCCTGAAGATCGGGCAGGCGCCCGGATTTGGCGCCCTCATCTGTTACGAGGCGATCTTCCCGCAGCACCTGGTATCCGAGGGAGACAGGCCGGAATGGCTTGTCAACGTTACCAATGACGGTTGGTTCGGCCAATCGACCGGTCCCTACCAGCACTTGGCACAGGCAAGGCTGCGGACGATCGAACAGGGCCTCCCCATGGCGCGCGCCGCCAACACCGGAATTTCGGCGGTGCTCGACGCCCATGGCCGCGCCGTGTCCATGTTGGGGCTGGGGGAAAAGGGCATCATAGATAGTGCCCTGCCCCGGGCTTTGCCGCCAACCCTCTATGCCCGGCTGGGCGATTGGTGCTTGCTGACGCTGATGATTGCTCTGGTCACTCTTGCGGTTGCGCTGAGAGGCGGGTCGGACAGCCACGGTGGAAGCAGTGCATTTTAGTTTGCGCCGAACGGTGATGTATATTACTCAATCACCGGCCTGTTACTTTGGCCATATGTCCGAATCAAAGGCTGCTGGCCGGGTTTGGGCCTTCGAGGGGCGATGACGAGACGGGATCCGAACTTCATCGACGTGCATGTCGGCAACCGCATGCGCATGCGCCGCCAGATCGTCGGCATGAGTCAGGAGAAGCTCGGGGAACTGCTGGGGATCACCTTTCAGCAGGTGCAGAAATATGAAAAGGGCACCAATCGCATCAGCGCCAGCCGGCTTTTCTACTCAGCCAAGACGCTTGGGGTGCCGGTACAGTTTTTCTATGACGACCTTCCCGGCATGGACGATCGCGGCGGCATGGGCGAGGCTAGCGGCGAGGATTCGGTCCTCGCGGCGCTGATGAACGTCGATGGCGTGACGCTGGCGAAGGCCTTTCGCGATGCCGACAGCAATGGCAAGCGCAAGCTCATCGCTTCCATGGCGCGACTGATCGCCGACGCCAAGGAATAGCCTTGGCGCTGCGCTTGACCCCATGGCGCAAGGCTGCCAAATAGCGCCCGCTGACAATCAGGGGCAAATCACCACTCATGGCGCGCAAGAATTATCTGTTCACGAGCGAATCCGTTTCGGAGGGTCATCCCGACAAGGTCTGCGACCGCATTTCCGACGAGATCGTTGACCTGTTCTTCCGCGAGGCGCTCGAGCAGGGCATGGACCCCTCGCAGGTGCGCGTCGCCTGCGAAACGCTGGCGACAACCAATCGGGTGCTGATCGCGGGCGAAACCCGGGGGCCCTCCTCGGTCACCCACGCCAAGATCGAAGCGGCCACCCGTCAGGCCATCAAGGACATCGGCTACGAGCAGGCGGGCTTCCACTGGCAGACCTGCAAGATCGAAATCGTGCTGCACGAACAGTCGGCCGACATCGCCCAAGGGGTCGATTCCGGCGAAAAGAAAGACGAGGGCGCGGGCGACCAGGGCATCATGTTCGGCTATGCCTGTGACGAAACTCCCGATTTCATGCCGGCGCCCATTTACTGCGCGCACCGCATTCTGAAGCTCATTTCCGACGCCCGCCACAGCGGCAGGGAAACCAAGCTGGGGCCTGATTCGAAGAGCCAGGTGACCGTCGCCTACAAGAACGGTAAGCCCGTGGGCGCCACTCAGATCGTGGTGTCGCAGCAGCATACCGACGAGAGCCTGACGTCGAAGGACGTGATGAAGCTGATCAAGCCCTATGTGAAGAAGGCGCTGCCCAAGGGCTGGATCACCAAGGATACGGTGTGGCATGTGAACCCCACCGGCAAGTTCTTCATCGGCGGCCCCGACGGCGATGCGGGCCTCACAGGCCGCAAGATCATCGTCGACACCTATGGCGGTGCCGCTCCCCATGGCGGCGGCGCGTTCTCCGGCAAGGACCCGACGAAGGTCGACCGTTCGGCCGCTTACGCCGCGCGCTTCCTTGCGAAGAACGTTGTTGCGGCGGGTCTTGCCAAGCGCTGCACCATCCAGCTTTCCTATGCCATTGGTGTAGAGCACCCCCTCTCGATATATGTCGATACGCATGGCACCGGCAATGTGGCGGAAGCCAAGCT
>JANLYR010000424.1:0-2573 GCA_031365765.1 Hyphomicrobiales bacterium
CCGCGCTACGATGTCGAGCGGTTCGGCTTCGCGCCGCGCGCCTCGCCCCGGCAATCCGATGTGATGATCGTCGCCGGCACGCTTACCAACAAGATGGCGCCGGCGCTGCGCAAGGTTTACGACCAGATGCCGGAGCCGCGCTATGTGATCTCCATGGGATCGTGCGCCAATGGCGGGGGCTATTACCATTACTCCTATTCGGTGGTGCGGGGCTGCGACCGGATCGTTCCCGTCGACATCTATGTGCCGGGATGTCCGCCGACCGCGGAGGCGCTGATCTACGGCATTCTGCAGTTGCAGAAGAAGATCCGCCGCCTGGGCACGATCGAGCGCTGATCATGATCGAGGAATTGAAAGAACTGGGCGAGCACGCCGCCGCAAGCCTTGGGTCCGCGGTGTCGAGCTTCAACACGTTGTATGACGAGTTGACGGTGATGGCGGAGGCCGCCGAGATCGTCCGGGTGCTGACGTTTCTGCGCGACGATGCCCGCTGCCGCTTCGTGTGCTTCATCGACCTGTGCGGGGCGGACTATCCGGCGCGGGAAAAACGTTTCGACGTGGTCTATCATCTCCTGAGCCCATATCTCAATCATCGCATTCGGGTGAAAATCCAGGCGGACGAGGAAACGCAGGTGCCGAGCGCCATCGCGGTATTTCCAGCCGCCAACTGGTATGAGCGCGAGACCTTCGATCTCTACGGCGTGCTGTTTTCGGGACATCCCGATCTCCGGCGGATTTTAACCGATTACGGTTTCTCCGGCCACCCCTTGCGCAAGGACTTTCCGCTGACCGGACATGTCGAAGTGCGGTACGACGACGAGGCCAAGCGCGTTGTCTATGAACCGGTGAAGCTGGTGCAGGAGTTTCGTTCGTTTGATTTCATCTCGCCCTGGGAAGGAACGGAATATGTTCTGCCCGGTGATGAAAAGGCGAAGTGAGCGAATGGCGAATGGCGAATGGCGAATGGGGGAGAAGTATGGGCGATCATTCGATCAGTTCATACAAGGACCTGCATGTCTGGCAGGACGCCATGACTCTGGCCGAGCTGTGCTATCGGCTGACAAGGCTATTTCCCAAAGCGGAACTGTTCGGTCTGACATCGCAAATTCGCCGGGCGGCCACCTCAGTTCCCGCCAATATCGCCGAGGGCCATGGCCGCGAGAGTACCGGATCGTTCATTCAATTCCTGCGCATAGCGCAAGGCTCGATCAAGGAATTAGAGACACATCTCATGTTGTCGGCGCGCGTGGAGTTGACGCCTCAGTCCGAGATCGCGCCTCTGCTCGAAAGGTGCGAGAGCATCGGCAAGTGGCTGCGCAGCTTGATTCGAACACTTCAAGAAAAGCTGTGAACAATTCCATTCGCCAGTCGCCATTCGCCATTTGCCTTTATCCCCATGACTGAAGCCGCGCGTAATTTTTCCATCAATTTCGGGCCGCAGCATCCTGCCGCGCATGGCGTTTTGCGGCTGGTGCTGGAACTTGACGGCGAGATCGTGACGCGCGTCGATCCGCATATCGGGCTGCTGCACCGGGGCACCGAGAAACTGATCGAGTACAAGACCTATCTCCAAGCGGTGCCTTATTTCGACCGGCTCGACTATGTGGCGCCGATGAACCAGGAGCATGCCTTCGCACTGGCCGTCGAGAAGCTGCTGGGGCTTGCGGTTCCGCGGCGGGCGCAATTGATCCGTGTGCTGTATTCCGAAATCGGGCGGCTGCTGTCGCATCTGCTCAATGTCACCACGCAGGCCATGGATGTGGGCGCCCTGACCCCGCCGCTGTGGGGTTTCGAGGAGCGCGAGAAGCTGATGGTGTTCTATGAGCGCGCCTCGGGCTCGCGCATGCATGCGGCCTATATCCGGCCGGGCGGCGTACACCAGGACCTGCCGGAGAGGCTCATCGCCGATATTTCGCATTTCTGCGATACGCACCCCAAGGTCATCGACGACATCGAAACGCTGCTCACCGAGAACCGCATCTTCAAGCAGCGCAATGTCGATATCGGCATCGTGTCTTTGGATGAGTGTTTCGCCTGGGGCTTTTCCGGCGTGATGGTGAGGGGCTCGGGAGCCGCGTGGGACTTGCGCAAATCGCAGCCCTATGAATGCTATTCCGAAATGGATTTCGACATTCCCATCGGCAAGAACGGCGACAATTACGACCGCTACCTGATCCGCGTTCAGGAGATGCGTGAGTCGGTCAAAATCATGAAGCAGTGCATCGCGGCTCTGTCGCTGCCCGACGGCCAGGGTGCGGTGTCCTCGGCGGATGGCAAGGTGGTGCCGCCGTCGCGCTATGCCATGAAGCGCTCGATGGAGGCGCTGATCCATCATTTCAAGCTCTATACCGAGGGCTACAAGGTGCCGGCGGGCGAGGTCTATGCGGCGGTTGAGGCGCCCAAGGGCGAGTTCGGCGTCTATCTCGTTTCCGATGGCACCAACAAGCCCTACCGCTGCCGCGTGCGCGCACCGGGCTTTGCCCATCTCCAGGCCATGGACTACATGTGCCGTGGCCACATGCTCGCCGACGTGTCGGCGGTGCTTGGTTCAATTGACATTGTGTTTGGTGAGG
>JANLYR010000432.1:0-4168 GCA_031365765.1 Hyphomicrobiales bacterium
TTCTTCGGCCGCAACTTCGTGCTGATGTTCCTGGCAGTGGGCGCGGTGCTGTGGCTTGACATGGCGCGCATCGTGAGGGGCCAGGCGTTGTCGATCAAGCGGCAGGAATATGTCCAGGCGGCGGAGGCGCTTGGCGTATCCCGGACCGGCATTCTGGTCCGGCACGTAATCCCGAATTTGCTTGGTCCCGTCGTAATCTACATGACGCTGCTGGTGCCACAGGTCATCATCCTCGAAAGCTTCCTTTCATTTCTCGGGCTTGGAGTACAGGAACCGATGGCAAGCTGGGGCGTACTGATCGCCCAGGGCGCCGCCAATATCCCCGGCGCTAATTGGCTGTTGGCCTTTCCCTCATTCTTTCTCACGACGACGCTCTTTGCTCTCAATTTTATCGGCGATGGTTTGCGCGACGCCCTTGATCCGAGAGACCGCTGAATGGCCGAACCAATTCTCTCAATTAAAAACGTCAGCGTGCGCTTCGTTACTCTTGATGGCGTGGTCGATGCGGTTAAGAATGTAAGCCTCCATGTCCGAGCCGGTGAGACCGTGGCGATCGTCGGCGAGTCGGGGTCCGGAAAAAGCCAGCTGATGATGGCTGCAATGGGACTTCTCGCGTCGAACGGCGAAGCCGAGGGGACAGTAGACTATCGCGGCACCAATATCCTTGGACTTTCGAAAGCCAGGCTCAATACCATCCGCGGGCGGAAGATTACCATGATTTTCCAGGAACCCATGACGTCGCTTGATCCGCTGTACACAATTGGAAGTCAGTTGATTGAGCCGATCATGCATCATCAGAAGACGACGCACGAAAAGGCGAGCGCGCGCGCTCTGGAGATGCTGAATCTGGTATCAATCCCCAATGCGGGTGAACGCATGGGGTCGTACCCCCACGAATTGTCGGGTGGCCAACGCCAGCGTGTGATGATCGCCATGGCGCTTGCAAACGATCCTGATTTGCTGATCGCCGATGAACCTACGACGGCTCTCGATGTCACCATTCAGGCCGAAATTTTGGAATTGATGGCGGAACTGCAGAACCGGCTTGGCATGGGGATGGTGTTTATTACGCATGACCTCAATATTGTCCGCCGCATTGCACATCGGGTCTATGTCATGCGGCGGGGCGTTGTGGTAGAGGAGGGCGATGCAAAAGTCATTTTTGCTTCACCCAAACATCCCTATACCAAGGCGCTCCTTGAAGCCGAGCCGACGGGGCGCAAACCGCCACCCGCCGCCAACGCGCCCAAAATTCTCGATGGAACCGACATACGCGTTACCTTCCGCATTGGCGGCGGATTGCTTTCCGGTCCTCCCGTTCTATTGCGCGCGGTCGACCGCGTTTCGGTATCGCTCCGGCGTGGGCAGACGATCGGAGTCGTCGGTGAGTCCGGCTCGGGGAAATCAACCTTGGCGCGCGCTTTGTTACGGATGCTGCCGAGCGAAGGCGCCATACATTTCAACGGACGCAGCATCGCATCGCTTGACCGGGAAGACATGCGGCCGCTGCGAAGAGAGCTGCAAATTGTTTTCCAGGACCCTTTTGGGTCTCTGAGCCCCCGCATGACGGCGGGGCAGATCGTCACCGAGGGTCTTGTGGTTCACGAGCCTTCCATGCCGGCGCGCCACCGCGACCTCCGCGCCGTCCAGGCATTCGAGGAAGTGCAGCTGGACCCCGCGCTGCGCAATCGGTATCCACACGAGTTCTCAGGCGGCCAGCGTCAACGCATCGCGATCGCCCGAGCCATCATTCTGAAACCGAAAGTCGTGATACTGGACGAGCCGACCTCGGCACTCGATCGGCAGGTCCAGAAGCAGATTGTCGAACTGCTACGTGACTTGCAGGCAGCCCATGATCTGTCCTATCTCTTTATAAGTCACGACCTTGCCGTGGTCCGCGCCATGGCCGATCATATCATCGTCATGAAGGACGGCCGCATGGTGGAACAGGGATCGCCCGACGAAGTGCTTGACCATCCCCGTGAAGCGTATACCCAGAGGCTCATGGCAGCGGCATTTGCACATTAGGCAACCAGGAAGATTATGACCAAAGCCGCCAGGAACATTAACGCCGCCGAAATCGTCGCCCACGACATCGCGCATCATTTTCATCCGTTCACGGATCACAAGAAATTCCATGCCGAGGGCGGACCCCGCGTTATCACCCATGCCGACGGCGTATGGGTTTGGGACGCCAGCGGTAAAAAGCTGCTCGACGGTATGGCTGGACTGTGGTGCGTTAATGTCGGCTATGGTCGCAAGGAACTGGCCGAGGTCGCCTATCAGCAGATGCTCGATCTTCCATATTACAATACCTTTTTCAAGACCACGACGGAGCCGGCGACGGAGCTTGCCGCGAAAATATCTTCTGTCATGCCGAAGCGTTTCCAGCACATTTTCTTCACCAATTCCGGATCTGAATCGAACGACACCATCGTCCGATTCGTGCGCCATTACTGGAAACTGATGGGCAAGCCCTACCGCCAGCATTTCATCGCCAGGCGGCGCGGCTATCACGGCTCGACCATGGTAGCTACCAACCTGGGCGGCATGGTCGGAATGCATGAACAGATGGGAGCGAACCTGCCGGGCTTCCATCACGTCCAACAGCCCCATTGGTATGATTTCGGCGGTGACAAGTCGCCGGAGGAATTCGGCCTCGAGGCGGCGGCGGATGTCGAGCGGAAAATTCTCGAAGTCGGCCCCGAGAATGTCGCGGCCTTCATCGGCGAGCCGATCCAGGGTGCGGCGGGCGTGCTGATCCCGCCGTCGACCTATTGGCCGGAGGTGCAGCGCGTCTGCCGCAAATATGGCGTGCTGATCATTTCCGACGAAGTGATCTGCGGCTTCGGCCGCACCGGCAACTGGTGGGGTTTTGAGACTATGGGCTTCGAGCCCGACATCGTGCCGATGGCCAAGGGCCTGTCATCGGGCTACCAGCCGATCGGCGCCGTGGCGTTCTCAGAGGACCTGCTCAAGGACTTTTTCGACAAGGGGGGCGAATTCTATCACGGCATGACCTATGCCGGGCATCCCGTCGCCGCCGCCGTGGCGCTGCGCAATATCGAGATCATCGAGCGCGAGAAACTGGTCGAGAGAGCGCGCGACCTTGGCCCCTATTTCAGCCAGGCGCTGGCTTCGCTCAACGATCATCCGATCGTCGGCGAGACGCGCTCGGTGGGGCTCATCGGCGCCATCGAAATGACCAGCGGCAAGGCCAAGCGCGCTCGCTTTGCCGAACCGGGGCGGGTCGGCGCCAAATGCCGGAACCATTCGATGGCGAACGGGCTTATCATGCGAGCCTGCTGGGATACGATGGTGCTGGCGCCGCCACTTGTCATCAGTTCCAAGGAGATCGACGAGATTGTTAGGCTGGCCCGGATGGCACTCGACGCAACTTACGCCGAAGTCAAAACCGAAACCGTGTGAAAAGAATTTCGATAGGAGAGACTTTAAGATGACAACGTATCGACCGTATTTCAGACCGTCGCGCCGTTCCCTGCTGAAAGGCAGCGGCGCATTGCTAGCCGGCCTCGCCTTCCTGCCGCGGATGGCGCTTTCGGAAGAAGAGAAGAAGCTCAATCTCTATAACTATGACACCTATATAGGCGCGACCACGCTGGACGATTTTGAGGCCGCCACCGGAATCGCGCCCAAGATGGACCTGTTCGCCGACATGGACGAACTCTTCGCCAAGCTGAAAAGCGGCAATCCGGGTTATGACGCGATCGTCGTCGCCAATGACTATCTCGAACGCATGGTCAAGGCGAACATGATGATGCCTCTCGACCATGCCAAGATTCCGAACCTCGCCAATCTCGATCCGGCTTTCACCAACCCGTCTTTCGATCCGGGACGCAAGCATTCGATCCCCTATGTGTGGGGAACGATCGGCGTGGGCTATCGCAAGTCGGCTGTCCCGAACGGCATCGACAGCTGGAAGCCGCCCAGGATCAAGACGACGACCATGAGCGAGGACCAGCCTTCCGGGCTGTGGCCCCCGAGAGCGCGGACGACCGACACCCCCGCATAGACCATGCCCAGCAGGCTCACCACGAGGCCAGCTCCGCTCATCAGCCGGATGGGAGCATACGAAAAGGACACCAACGAATCGATGAGCAGCTTGACCTTCTTGGACAGGTTCCATTTGCTGCGCCCGGAGTGGCGC
>JANLYR010000449.1:0-8577 GCA_031365765.1 Hyphomicrobiales bacterium
CGACCTCTACACTGTCACCTTCTCCGGCCAAGCTAGTGCCACCGGTGGTGGCTCCTGGGAGGTTCAGGCCCAGGTCAGCATCAGCGGAGGCCCCTTCCTCAACATGAACCCGCAGGAACCCGATACCTTCCATTCTGGCAACCCGGCCCAGACCCATACCATGACCTGGTGCCGCGAAATTGACGGCAACCCCACCTTCCGCATCGTCTGGCGCAAGACCGGCGGCGGCGCGGCCATCATCGACGACTACACAATGCGGGTTGAGCGTTCCAACTAAGACGGATTCATCCCCGCCAGGCCGGATGCCAGGCGCGTCCGGCCGATACTAAATTTTTCATGGAAGGAAAAACCTGATGATCATCAATCGCGGTTTGCCGCTTGTTCTCGCACTGGTGCTCGCGCCGCTATCAGTCACCCATGCGCAGGACAAGGGAATGAGCTTCTTTGTCACCAGCGCCGGTCCCGGCAGGGGCGCCGATCTCGGTGGGCTGGAAGGAGCCGACCAACACTGCCAGCAACTCGCCGAAGCGGCGGGAGTGACAGGGAAAACCTGGAAGGCCTATCTTTCGACGCAAGGGGAGGGCGCCGTCAACGCCCGCGACCGGATCGGCAGTGGTCCATGGTACAACGCCAAAGGCGAAATGGTGGCCAAGGATTTGGTGGCCCTGCACGGCGAGAACGGCATCGCCAAACAGACCGCGCTCGATGAAAAGGGTGAAATCGTCAACGGCCGCGGCGATAAGCCGAATGCCCACGACATGCTCACCGGTTCACAGTCCGATGGGACGGCGTTCCCGGCTGGCGAAGACAAGACCTGCGGCAACTGGACCTTGAGCGGTGCCGATGGCGCTGCGATCGTCGGACACCATGACAAGACCGGGCTTGATGACTCGGGCCCCGCCAAGTCGTGGAATTCCTCGCATTCAACGAAGGGCGGCTGCAGCCAGGAAGCCCTGCAAAGTACCGGTGGGAACGGCTTGTACTACTGTTTCGCGGCCCAATAGGCCGCCAGCGGCCCATTCGTTAACCGCCGATTGCCATTGCACCGGGGTCGCAGGCGATTTATATGTCTGCGATCCCGAATTTGTAATTGTGATTGTCAGGGAACCCCAGACGGTTCTCAAGGAGCGAAAACACCATGTCCAACGCACCGCTGATGCCCAAGGCGACCGCCGTCTGGCTGGTCGAAAACACCGCCCTCACGTTCCGGCAGATCGCCGACTACTGCAATCTGCATGAACTCGAAGTGAAAGGCATCGCCGACGGCGATGTAGCGGCCGGTATCAAGGGTCTCGATCCCGTCACCGGCGGCCAGCTTCGGCGCGACGAGATTGAAAAGGGCGAAACCGACTCGAATTACCGGCTCGAAATCCAGACTTCCAAAGTGAATATTCCGGTGCAGAAGTCGACCGGGGGACCGCGTTATACGCCGGTTTCCAGGCGTGGCGATCGGCCGGACGCCATCGCCTGGCTGCTTCGCCACCATCCGGAAATGCCGGACTCCGCCATTATGAAGCTGGTCGGCACTACCAAGTCCACCATTGCCGCGATCAAGGATCGGAGCCACTGGAACTCGACCAACATAAAGCCGGTCGATCCCGTGTCGCTGGGGCTCTGCTCGCAGCTCGAACTTGATTTCGCCGTGCAGAAGGCGGCGCGGAAATCGGGCAAGGGGGTTGTAACGGAATCGGCTCCGGCCCGCACGCTTATTCCTGCGGCCGAAGTCCACGGCACAGCCGCCAACCTCGCGGCGACCGCGGCCGCGACGCAAGCCGCCGATGATGCCGCAACACCGCAGTCGGTCAAGGAGGGTACGCGCGAATACGACGCCGATTCGGTGTTCGCGAAGCTGAAGACGCTGAATATCCCCAAGGAAGCGGAATAGTGCGCATCCTCATCGTCGGCACGGAGGGGGCGGTTGGCAAAGCCGCCGTCGCAGCGCTTGGGACGAACCATGAGATCGTCAAGGCCGGACGGAATTCGGGAGAAATCCGGGTCGATCTCATGGACGAGAGTTCGGTCCGCTCAATGTTTGAAAAGACGGGCCCGGTGGACGCCGTCGTGGCCTGTGCGGGCCACGCGCATTTTGGTCCGCTGGTGGATATGACGCCGGCGCAGTTCCGCAAAGGGCTCGACGACAAGCTGATGGGCCAGATAAATCTGGTGCTGGGCGGAATCGGCCACGTGCGCGATGGCGGGTCGTTTACCCTCACATCGGGCGTTCTCGACCGCGATCCGGTGCGCAAAGGCGCGGCGGCGGCGACGGTCAACGGCGCTCTCGGCGCTTTTGTACGATCGGCGGCGATCGAAATGCCGCGCGCGATACGGATCAATGTGGTGAGCCCGGGCCTGCTCCAGGAGTCGGCCAAGAAATACGAAGGTATCTTTCCGGGCCACGAACCTGTCAGTTCAGCCCGGGTGGGACTGGCCTACGCCAAAAGCGTCGAAGGCGCTCTGACCGGACAGGTCATCGTCGTCGAATAAAGGTGTCGCTACTCAAAACAGGCCACCCTTGTCCGGATCGATAACGATCGATGCCATGGTAACGTGGCGCGGCCTGGAAAGCACAAACAGTCCCGCCTCCACCACGTCGCGATTGGTGGCGAGAGACGTCGTGGCCGGCGTTTCGTTCCAGGCGGCTTCATCGAGCGGCGAGATATCCTTGATCCAGGAGGGATAGATCGCACTCACCCGGACCGGCCTGCCCTTCAATTCCTGACGCAAGCCGTCATTCATCCCCGCCTGGCCGTGCTTTGCGGCGTAATAGGCCACCGAGGCGCCCAGCAGCGGCGTGTTGGCGATGCCCGAGATCGAGACGATGTTCAGAATGTCGCCGGCGCCCGATTTTTCCAGAAGCGGGATGAGGCCGCGCGAAAACAGCAGCGTTCCCGTGACGATGCCAGTGATGGTGTTGCTGATCGCATAGGCGTCGTTGTCGTGCAGGGAGCCCGGCAGCCATTGCGCCGCGTTGTTGATGAGGATGTCGAATGGTTTTCCTTCATCGCGCATGGCTTTCGCGGCAAGCGTTACGGCGCTGATATCCGCCATATCAAGCTGCAGGATCGATGGTTTGCCACCGGTGCGGAGGCGGATCGATTCGGCGAGTGAGGAAAGGTTCTCGACATTGCGCCCGGTCATGGTGACCTCCGCGCCCTGATCGGCCAAGGCCACCGCGAAGGCTGCCCCCAATCCGCGGCCCGCTCCGGTGATGATGACGCGCTTGGCGGTAAATGTCATGATCGCAGTCTAGCCCAGGTTCGGGGATTCAGTAAGTGTCGCTGGCGCGAACCGCCCCGGCGAAGAAGGCGATCACCAAAACGCCCGCCGCGATCAGCCCGAACGACACCGGAAGGCCGGTTGCCTCTGCGACGAAGCCGATGAGGGGCGGCCCTGCCAGGAAGCCCGCGTAGCCTAACGTGGTAACGGCGGCGATGCCGCGTCCCGGGGCGGAGGGTTCCAGCCGGCCGCCTCCTGCGAATAAAATGGGTGCGATATTGCCAAGCCCCAGGCCGGCGAAGGCAAAGGTCAGGATCGACAGATCGGCCCAGTCAACGGCGACAGCGAATGTGATTGCGGCCCAGGCCATCACCGCGCTCCAGCGCACCAGGGCTACGGCGCCGAACTTCATCCGCAACCAGTCGCCAGCGAAGCGCGTTGCCGTCATTCCGGCCGAAAAAAAGCCATAAGCGAGGGCTGCGGAGGAGGGGTCCAGCCGGAATGTTTCACGCATCAGGATGGCAGACCAGTCGACGACCGACCCTTCCGCCATCAGCACCACGAATGCCAGCAGTCCAAGGCCTATGGTCGCGCGTGTCGGCCAGGTGAAACTTGCCCCCGACAGGCCCTTGTCGATATCCGCCGGCAACAAATGGCGGACCGCAACGAGAAACGCGGCAAGACAGATAAGAGATGCCATGGCGGCATGGAAGCCCTCGCTGGTGAACTTCAGAGCCAGGGCACCCAGGAAAGCGCCCACCATGCCGCCGAGGCTGAAAAATCCGTGGAAGATCGACAGGGTGGGCCGCTTCAGCGCTTTTTCGACGGCGATGCCGTGGGCATTCATTGCCACGTCCATGCTGCCGGTCGCCGCACCGAAGAGGAACCCGCAAAAGACAAATGTCGCGATATTGGGTGCGAGGATGGGTCCGAGGAAAAGAAGCGTGAACAGCACACCGGTGACCGCCGTCATTCGGGCACTGCCGTACCGATTGATCAGCGCTCCGGCCACGGGCATGGCGGAAATCGCGCCGGCGGCGATCATCAGCAGCAAGAGGCCGAACGTGCCCGGTCCTACGTCCAGCCTGTCCTTGGCAAGCGGTAGATGCGGCACCCAGGCACCCCAGATCGAGCCATGTAGAAAAAATATGACAGCGACCGCCCAGCGGGCGCGATGGGGTGAAGTTTCGGTCATGGGAATTGCAAGGCGCTGCTTAGCCGAAGAGCGAGCGGGAACATAGGCATTTGGCTGTCTGTCGCCTTTACCAATTGCCTTAACCAATCCTAAGCCCACCCTTGCCATAGTGACGGGCGGTTACGACCAGGATCCCAGCATGAACATGGATACTTCCGCCGCCGGGGCGCTATCGGACAGGCGTACGGGTTTTTTCGCCCTGCTCCGAAAGAGCCTTTCCGCTCACGGCATATTCTGGGCAGTCATCGCCCTCTACTATGCCGGATTCATGATCCTGTTGCGTGCCCGGCCAGATATGGAACCGTCAAGTTTTCTGCTGATGGCACTGGGATTCATCGTGTTTTCGGTCCCCTTCATGTTCATCGGTCTGTTCGTCATGCGGTTCTATCACATCGCCCGCCACGTGAAGCCCGAGCATCCGCTGCCCGCATTGCTCAGCGACCTGAAACACTATGTCACCAGCCCGAAACGGCTGGCCCATGGGCTGCCCATGGTCGCCATCATGATGCTGTTCATGTATGTTTTTGTCGAACTCAAGTCGAATATCCCGGTGCTCAATCCGTTCTCCTGGGATAGCGCTCTGTCCCATCTCGACAAGACTCTGCATTTCGGGCGTCATCCGTGGGAATGGCTGCAGCCGCTTCTGGGCTATGCGCCGGTGACCTTTCTCATCAACATCAACTACAATGCCTGGTTCGCCGTGATGTGGGTGGTTTGGGTGTTCTTTGCCTTTTCCGATACACCAAGCGAAAACCGCACCCGTTTTTTCCTTACCTTTTTTACCTCCTGGATTATCGGCGGCGGCTTGATGGCGATCTATTTTTCCTCGGTCGGCCCCTGCTTTTATGGGCGCATCGGACTGTCGCCCGACCCTTATGCCGATCTCATGCTTTATCTCCGCGGCGTGAACGACGTGCTGCCGGTATGGGCCATTCCGGTTCAGGATCTGCTGTGGCAGGGCTATGTCGACCAGTCGGCGCTCGACGGTATTTCCGGCATGCCGTCAATGCACAACGGCACGGCCTTGCTGTTCGCGCTGGCCACTTTCCGCGTCAGCCGGCTGGCGGGATGGATGCTAGCCGGACATGCGTTCTTTATCTTCCTGGGTTCGGTGCATCTTGGCTGGCATTATGCCATCGATGCCTATGCGGCCTGGGCGCTGGTTGCCATGCTCTGGCTTGCCATGGCGCCTGTCGCGCGCTGGTGGCATGCGAGTGCGGCGCAGCGTGACTTCGACAAAGCCATGTCACAGGGCATCTGACCCATGCAAACGCTGGCGCTCCGGCAATCCGGCGTTTTGAAAGCCATCCAGCTCGCGGCCCTGAGTTTCCGGGCGCAATGGATCATGTTCGTGGTGCCGGCAGTCTATTTGTTCACCAACTTTCTGCTGATGACCGATCTCGAACGCTACCGGAGGGCTCCGGTCTACGGCCTTCTCCTGGACCTTCTCACCTTCGCGCTACCCGTCGGTCTCATCGTGTTGATGCTGCTCCGCATGGCGCAATATGCGCTGGTCGAAAAGCCACCGAGTCTGCATGGCGCCATCGGATCGGAACTCCGCGAGCTTGTAGCGCGTCCTGCGCGCATCATCAATGCGTTGCCAGTGTTCGCCGCCATGGTGTTTTTCAACAAGGCGATGGTTGAACTCAAGCCCGCAATCCCGGCGATCAATCCCTTTTCCTGGGACACCTCCTTTATGCATCTCGACAGGGTCCTGCATTTCGGCGCGGATCCCTGGACCCTGCTGCAGCCATTGATGGGATTCGATTACGTCACTTACTGGGTCAATGTCGCGTATAACTTCTGGTTTGTGGCGCTGTTCGGCGCATGGTTCTGGTTCGGCTTCCGCAAGGAGGCTAGTGAGCTCCGCACCCGCTTTTTCATCGCCTATATGCTGATCTGGTGGGTCGGCGGGGGATTGCTTGCTGTTGTGTTTTCGTCTGCAGGCCCCGTCTACTACGGCTTAATCGGACTTTCGCCCGATCCTTACACGCCGCTTTTCACTTATCTCCATGATGTCGATACGCGCCTGCCACTGTGGGTGCTCAAGACCCAGCAGCTCCTGTGGGACGGTTATAGCGGCAAGACGGCGGCACTGGGTATCTCGGCCTTTCCTTCCATGCACAATGCCTCGGCCGTCCTGTTCGCGCTCGCCACTTGGAAATGCTCGCGCGCCATCGGCATCATCTTTGCGGTTTATGCGGTTGTGATCCTTCTGGGTTCGGTCCATCTCGGCTGGCACTATGCGGTCGACGGCTATGCCGGCATTGCCCTGGGCGTAGTTGGTTGGTGGCTCGCTTCGCCAATCGCGCGTTGGTATTCGGCGCTGCCCCTCACGCGGCGCTACAACGAGGCGCTCGCCTCACTTTAATTCCCGTAGCGGCTGGGCTATCACGCTCTTTCCCAGGAGCCGCTCAGCCCATGTCCATCTACGACCAAGACCTCGACAAAAATCCGGCGAACTACCAACCGCTGACGCCGCTCAGCTATCTGGTGCGCTCGGCCGCCGTCTATCCAGACCGGCTTGCCATCATTCACGGCAATGCACGCCTGACTTATCATGCGTTCTATGCTCGAGCCCGGCAGCTGGCATCGGCTTTGGTCAAAGCCGGTATTCGAAAGGGCGAGACGGTCTCGGCACTTCTCGCCAATACGCCGCCGATGCTCGAATGCCACTACGGCGTGCCGATGGCGGAGGCCGTACTCAACACGCTCAACACCCGGCTTGATGCCGCCACCATTGCCTTTTCGCTTGATCACGCGGAAACCAAAATCCTCATGGTGGACCGGGAATTTTCCAAACTGGCGAAAGATGCATTGCCGCTGATGAAGGGGCCGAAGCCCATCGTCATCGACTACAACGATCCCGAATTCGCGGTCGAGGGTGAGGCGCTGGGCGCGCTCGATTACGAAAGCTTCATGGCAGGCGGCGATCCTCATTTCGAATGGACATGGCCCCTCGATGAATGGGAAGCGATTTCGCTTAACTATACCAGCGGTACCACCGGCAATCCCAAGGGCGTGGTGTTCCACCATCGCGGCGCCTATCTCATTGCGCAAGGAAACGTTCTTACAGCTTCGATGCCGAAGCACCCGGTTTATCTGTGGACACTGCCGATGTTCCACTGCAACGGCTGGTGTTTCCCGTGGACGTTGTCGGTTGTTGGCGGCACCCATGTAACGCTCCGCTGGGTGCGGCCCAAGATGATCTGGCAGGCGCTGGCCGAGCACAAAGTCACGCATCTGTGTGGCGCGCCCATCGTCATGTCGGCGATCCTAAATGCGCCGGCCGAGGACAAGCGCGCCCTTTCGCAAAAAGTGGAATTCCTTACCGCGGCGGCGCCTCCGCCCGAAGTGGTGCTCGCCGCGATGGCTGACCAAGGATTCAATGTCACCCATCTCTACGGTCTGACTGAAACCTATGGCCCCGCCGTGGTCAATGATTGGAAAGCCGAGTGGGAGGAGCTGGCCTCAGCCGAGCGCGCCGCGAAAAAGGCCCGCCAGGGCGTGCGCTATCACGCGCTCGAGGATCTGACCGTGATGGACCCCGACACGATGAAGCGACTGCCCGCCGACGGCGAGACGATGGGTGAGGTTATGTTCCGTGGCAATGTCGTGATGAAGGGCTACCTCAAAAACCCGAAGGCCAGTGCCGCAGCCTTCAGGGGCGGGTGGTTCCATTCGGGCGATCTGGGCGTCATCCACGCGGACGGCTATATCCAGCTCAAGGACCGCTCAAAGGACATCATCATTTCAGGCGGCGAGAACATCTCCTCGATTGAGGTCGAAGATACGCTCTACAAGCATCCAAGTGTCCAGGCCGCCGCGGTCGTCGCCAGGCCCGACGAGAAATGGGGCGAGACGCCATGTGCGTTCCTCGAACTGAAACCCGGAAAGCAGGCAACGGCCGAAGAGATTATCGACTGGTGCCGCGCGGGACTCGCACGGTTCAAGGTCCCGAAGCACGTGGTGTTCACCGAGCTGCCCAAGACCAGCACGGGGAAAATCCAGAAATTTAAATTGCGCGAAATGGCGAAGGGAGTGTGACCATGATCCTCCACACCGTGGTTTTCCGCCTCAAGCATCGTGCCGGTTCGCCGGAAGAGACTAACTTTCTAAAATCGGCGCTGGTCCTGGAAAAAATCCCCGGCGTCGAACGCTTCGAG
>JANLYR010000453.1:0-9288 GCA_031365765.1 Hyphomicrobiales bacterium
TCGAGCAGTCCAGGGTGGCGGGCGCGCCTGCGTCCATCACCATGGCGGCGCGGTGCACCAGCGCGCGGGCGGCCGTCACATCCTTTTTCATGTCGGCGAGCATCCATTGCAAACCCTGGTTCTCGGCGATGGGGCGGCCGAACTGCTTGCGCGTTCTGGCGTAGTCGAGGGCGGCTTCGAGGCCCGCTTCGGCGATACCCACAGCCAGGGCGCCGATACCGATGCGGCCCTTGTCGAGGACGCCCATCATGATGTGGAAGCCGCGATTGATCGGGCCGAGCAGCGCTTCTTCGGGCAATGCGACATTGTCGAAATGAAGCGCGCCGACGGGCGAGGCGCGCTGGCCCATCTTCTTCTCTTACTTGCCGCGCGCGACTCCCTTCGATGTAAGATCGACGATGAAGATCGACATGCCGCGATGGCCGGCGCCAGGATCGGTGCGGGCCAGAACGAAACCGACATCGGCGATGGGCGCGTTATGAATCCAGATTTTGGAACCCGACAGCCGCCAGCCTGTACCGTCGCGCACCGCCGTGGTCCTGATGCCCGACACATCCGTTCCCGCTTCCGCCTCGGTTATGCAGTAGGCCACGCGCTTCCTCGCGGCGAGAATATCGGCGAGATAGAGCGCGCGCTGGGCCGCGTTGCCATGTACCGACAGCAGCGTTCCGATCAATTCGACAAGACCGCACTGATCGGCGACGGAGGCATAGCCGCGCGACAGTTCCTCCATCACCAGCGCATAAGAAAGTGCATCGAGGCCAGCACCACCGTGCTCGGCTGAAACCGTGATGCCGAACAGCCCAAGTTCCGCCATGGCGGCATATATATCGGCGGGGAATTCCTCCGACTCATCGAGCGCCACCGCGCGTGGGCGGATATGGGAATCGGCGAAGCGCCGCGCGGTGTCGCGAATCTGCTCGTAGATTTCGGGCGACAGTTTCGGAACGGGAACGATCATCCAGCCGGTACCGGCGCGTCCTGCCGCAGCAGACCCTTCCGCTTCAGCGCCAGCCAGAAATCGGAGGGGATCGCATGGCTCATCAGTGCGATATTCTGTTTCATCTGATCGGGTGTGCGGGTGCCCGGCACATGCGAGGCGACTGCGGGGTGAGCAAGCAGGAACTGCAATGCCGCGGCAGCGAGCGGCACGTCGTACTCGGCGCACACCGCCTCGATGTTCTTCACCTTGTCCATGATGGGCGGAGGGGCCGGCACATAATTGTACTTGGCGCCGGGCACGGCTCCCGTCGCCAGAATGCCGCCATTGAAGCCGCCGCCGATGACCACGGCAACGCCGCGCTCCTCGCACAGCGGCAGCAGTTCGTCGAGCGGTTCCTGTTCGAGAAGCGTGTAGCGGCCCGCCATCAGCAGGCAGTCGAAATCGCGGGCCTTGAGGAAATCCAGCATGATCTCCCAGTTGTTGACGCCGACGCCGATCGCCTTGACCAGGCCCTCGTCGCGGAGTTTCATCAGCGCTTTCCAGCAGCCCTCGATCGCATCGCGGCAGTAGATTTTCTGCTGATCGACGCCGTGGGTGAAAACATCGCAATCGTGGATATAAAGGATGTCGATCCGCTCAAGGCCGAGGCGCTGCAATGAGTCCTCGAACGAGCGCATTGTGCCGTCATAGGTATAGTCGAAGCGGCAGGTGAAGGGCAGGCCATCGACCCATGGCGTGAAATCGGTTTCAGCGCGCGCGCTGGCGGTGAGCACGCGGCCGACTTTCGAGGAGAGCACGAAATCGTCGCGACGCTTCCAGCGCAAGGCCTGGCCGATCCGCGCTTCCGACAGGCCATGACCGTAATAGGGCGCAGTGTCGAAATAGCGCATGCCGGAGTTCCATGCGAGGCCGATCATTTCGCCGGCCGTCTCTTCGGATATGGGCTTCTGAAAATTTCCGATGGGTGCCGCGCCGAAACCCATGTCGGTGACGGAGAGATCAACGCGCCCGAATTTTCTTACGCCGATGCCTGGCATTGTCCAGCTCCCGCATTCATCAGTAAATCAAGTAACTGTTTAGTTCAATAGCGCTCAACTCTCGTCGATGGTGATGAGGCGGAGGATTTCGTCGGTCTTGAAACCCAGGGCCGAGGGATTGCGGATGCCGGGAATGAAGGCCACGTCATAAAGCTCGCGCACCACGCCTTCGAGGCGGACCCAGGCGACGGTGTCGCCCGACAACGTGTCGATGACGACCAGGCCGCAGCGGGGCTCGCCGCCCTGTTTGGCCAGTGCGCCGTCGAGCGGCAGGCCCTGGAAGGTGCGGTTTTCGCGCGGCAGCGACAGGCCGACGATGGCATACTGCCCGACGAAGGCCAGCCCCCGTGCAAATCCCGGGCAGAAGGCTTTCGGTTCGAACTTCTTCGCGCCTACGTCCACCGTGCCAAGTTCGCCGGTGCCGGTATTGAGCAGCCAGAGTCTTCCCTGATGCAGGCGGGGCGAATGTGGCATGGAAAGATTTTCGCAGACGATCTCGTTGGTCGTCACATCCATGGCAATACCGCCCGCCGCCCGCCGGTCGCGCCAGCCGTCGCCGACATTGGAGGCCGATACCATGGTCACGTATCGGGGCCTGCCATTCTCCATCGCCAACCCGTTCAGGTGGCAGCGGTCCTCGGGCGCCAGCTTGGTGATGAACGGCGGGCGCCACAGCGGCCGGAAGCTCCAGCCGTCGGACGTCGTGGCAAGGCACGAGAACAGCGAATTGACGAAGACGGGCTGGCCATCAATTCCGAAGCCTACGTCGTGAATGTCGAGATCGCCGGTGATCCACGACAGGCGCGGCACGAAGACGGCGTCGTGCGCGTCCTGCATCGCGCCATGGGGGAGCGCATTGTCAAACCGATAGAGCTGGTATTGCGTGGCCAGCAGCAAGGTCCGGGCATCGGCGCTGACGCCCAGACCCATACAGCGCGCGAATGTGCGCTCGAACACCGCGAGGCGGTTGTCGGGCTTGAGGCCCAGCAGGAACAGCTTGCCGGCCTGGTAAGTGGTGAAGGCGAGCGAGCCCTGGGCGCGGTGCAGCCAGCTGTCAAACCCGCGCGAGGTGGTGAGGGCGAAGGGTTCCGGCTGGGTCACGCCGCTTGCCCGATCTGCGACAGCATATCCCTGAACCAGGGCGTTGCGGTGTCGAAATGCTTTCCGCCCTTGATGCGCGGGAATTCGATGGCGCGGAGATCGCCGTTCCGTTCCTCGTCATGGCCGATGACGCCGGAGATTCCGTTCAGACCGCAATCGACGGCCTTCGCCACCATCTCGGCGATGAGTTTCAGGTCGGCCGGGTTAGCGGCGGCGGAGCGGGCGAAGTAGCCCGATTTCTGCACCAGCGTCTTGTCGGCGCCCAAGAGTTTGCCGAACTGCTTGCCGAACCAGTCGCCGACTTTGATCGTGTCAAGGCGGATGTGACCGAAGGCATCGCGCGAAACGGTCTCGCCCCGGCTTTCGAGTTCAGCCACGATCTGGCCAACGCCAGCACCTTCGCTGACAAAGATGCTGACCGAATCCTTTTCATCCATCACGCGCTTGAGGCGCTTGGCTTCCGCCGCGATGTCGATCGGCAGCTCGGGAATGTAGATCGCGTCGATATCCTTGTGGCGGCGCGACAGGTTCAGTTCCGGCAGAAATTCAAGATGGCCCAGGCGCTCGCGCCAGGCGCGGGCGGTCGCCGCCGTCAGCCAGCCGCAGTTCCGCCCCATCACCTCATGGATCACCAGCATGCGTGACGAGCAGCTTTGCTCGTTGACGATATTCTCGAAGAAACGCGCGCCCTGTTCGGCCGCGGTCAAGGCGCCGAGCGACTGGCGGATCGGGATCACATCGTTGTCGATGGTCTTGGGCAGGCCCACGACCGTCAGGCCGTAGCCGTTGGATTTCAGGTAGGACGCGAGATCGGCGGCGGTGGTGTTGGTATCGTCACCGCCGATCGTATGGAGAATGGTGATCCTGTCCTTGCGCAATTGCGCGGCGGCAACCGCCAGCGGCTCCTCTCCTTCCTTGCACAGGCGGCGCTTCACGCAGTCCGCGACATTGGTGAGCTTGACGCGGCTGTTGCCGAGCGGTGTTCCGCCATGCGCGTGGAGAATGTGGGCGCCGCGCCGTGCTGCGGGCGTCACCTCAATCGACTGGCCCTTCAGCAATCCCTTGTAGCCCGCGAGATAGCCGATGATCGGTGCTTCCGGCAGGCGTTGGGTATAGCGTTCGATCAAACCGCCGACCGCCGACGACAGGCAGGGGGCAAGACCGCCCGCGGTCAGCATTGCAATCCTGTGTTCGGTCATCGGCTGCTCCAGTTGGCGGGTGGGACCCGCGAGAATTACGGAGTCCCGCCCGCGCGCGCAATGGCAGGGATTGAAGTCGCCCCGGCACTTCCTATCTGATTGGGACAGTCAGGATAGGAGAGTTTACAAGATGACCCAGTCGGCGACGGGTACTTTCGAGCAGGGAATGAACGGCGAGAGCCATCGGCGCGGCTGTGGCGGCCGCAGCGGCTGCGGCAAGGGACTGAAATCCCCGTGGTCGGCGTGGGAGATCGGCGCCATGGTGGCGGGCTTCGTGATCTTCTGGCCAATCGGTATCGTGGCCCTCATCCTCAAGTGGAAAAATGGCGAGATGTGGAAAGGCGCCTCAGCCAGCGCAGCACCCTGGGCCGGATTCCGCAAGCCCGACCTGCGGAAGTGGCAGCCGGGATATTCCATGTCCGGCAATGCCGCCTTCGATGACTACAAGCGCGCCGAACTCGACAAGATCGAGGCTTTGCGCCGGAAACTCGAAGACGACCAGAAGGCCTTCGGCGATTTCGTCGAGCGCCTGCGCCGGGCCAAGGATCAGGACGAATTCGAACGCTTCATGGCGGAGCGCTCGGTGCCTGGGCCGCTCACACCTTAAATATCGGAAAGCCCGGCTCTCAGCCGGGCTTTTTTTATTCTTTGACAGGCTCGACGCGGGCCGTGGCGAAAACCGGCGGTTCGCGCTCGGCCTGTGGAAGCGGGCGGCGCTCGCCGAACACCGGTGGCCGCGGTGCTCGGATTTCACGGATTTCCGCTGTCGCTGGAAGTTTTGCCTGCGCTTCGTGATGGGGAATTCCGATACCGCTTTCTACCACAAGATCCTGCGTGCCGCCGATCAGCAGCAGATGTTCGGTATCGTCGCGGCGAATGAGGACCAGGCGGCGATTTTGATCCAGTTCGTGATATTCGCTGATGCCGAGGCGCTGGCCGCGGCGGCCCCGCGTTCTCCGGCCAAAGGCGCCCAACAGCATCAGAGCAATGATCACTCCGGCCAGGACGGCGGCCGCCGTAAGGATAACCTGGAGATTATCGGTAACAAACTGCATGCGGTGCCTTCCTGTTGCGCCCCATCCGAATCGTAGCATGATTTCGCGGTCTGCGAAGCTGGAAACCCGCCACCGCCACAGCAGGGCTTAAATCTGTTCGCGAGGTATGCGAGCACCGATTCCGTGCCACCGCAAATCGCCTATAGTGTGGATTGATTCGGGGTGGGGCTAGATGACCGATAGGGGACTGCCGGGGCGGGCGGAAGCAGCAGGGCCTGCCGCGCCGGCGCGCAAGGGCATGGGACCCCTGGCCATGGTACTGGCCATCAGCCTGGCGCTGGCGGTCGGTTTTGCCGTGATGACACTCCGGCCGCAGTTTCCTGTTTGGGCCCAGTCTATCGGCGCCGGTCTGGCCTTCATTGGACTGCTGCTTCTCTGGGCGCTGCCCGGCGGCTATATCCATCTCGGCCGGCGCTCGACACAGCGGGAATTTCTCGACGGGCTGACCGATGCCATCGCCGATCCCCTGGTGGTGATCGACGCAAAAGGCCGCGCCATCTATGCCAACGCGCATTATATCAAGCTGGCGTCGGGCGCGGCGCGGCTGACCGGTCTCGACCTGATCTACGCCGGATTTCCGGAATTCGCGGAACCCATCTACACGCTCTCCCAGGCGGCCCGCGATGGACGCGCGGCCGAGCGCGAGGTGCGCATACCCGCAGGCTCCGCCGCACCGCTAGCGCTGGCCGACAGGCCGGTGTGGCTCAGGCTTCTGGTTTCGCCCGTGCCCGGCGGCGGCACCACGCTGTGGCGGGTACAGGACATCAGTGCCGATCGCGCCCTTCAGGAAAAAGCCTTCGCGCGATTGCAATTCATCATCACCTACCTGGACTATGCTCCGGCCGGGTTCTTCTCGACGCTGCCCAATGGCCGCATCGACTACTTCAATGCAACTCTGGCGGGCTGGCTCGGCCTGGACGTGGCACAGTCGCAGAATGGCGGGCTGTCGCTGGCCGAAGTCGTGGGCGAGGAAGGCGAGCGCCTGATGGGAGCAGCCACGCCCCGGCCTTCGGGCGTGGTGACCGAGCGGTTCGATCTCGATCTGCGCGACAAGGCGGGCAAGGCTTTCCCGGTCCGGCTTATCCAGCGCGCCGATTTCGACGCCGCTGGCAAGCCGTTGCCGTCTCGCTCGCTGGTCATTCCGAGAGACGAACTGATCGAGCGCTCCGATTCTGGCCAGCGCCTGGCGCGTTTTGTCCACACCGCGCCACTGGGGATCGCCGAGATTGGCCGCGACGGCATTCTGCGCGAGGCCAATGCGGCATTCCTCGACCTTTCGCCCGGGGCCAAGCGCGGCGGCAGCCTGTCGTCCATCGTGGCCGAAGCCGAACGCCCGGCGCTGGAGCGCGCATTGGCGGATGCCATGGCGGGGGAAGGGACACTGACTGTCTCCGACGTCACAATCGCCGGCGAGCGGCCGCGCGCGGTGCAATTTACACTCACGCGCCTTTTTGTCGAAGACGACTGGGCCATCGTCTTCGCGCTCGACAAGACGGAGAGCAAGGCGCTGGAAGTGCAACTGGCCCAGAGCCAGAAGATGCAGGCGGTGGGGCAACTCGCCTCGGGGATCGCGCACGACTTCAACAATGTGCTGACGCCGATCATCGGTTTCGCCGATCTGCTGCTGGCGAAGATGCGCCCGACGGATCCGTCTTTCGCCGATGTCATGAGCATCAAGCAGAACGCCAACCGCGCCGCCAACCTGGTGCGCCAGCTTCTCGCATTTTCACGGCGTCAGACGCTGCAGCCAAAAGTCCATGCGCTGACCGAGGCGATGTCGGAACTGGGCAACCTGCTCGGCCGGGTGCTTGGCGAAAAAGTCACGCTCAAAATCTCGCATGGCCGCGACCTGGGGCTCGTGCTGGTCGATATTCACCAGTTCGAGCAGGTCATCATCAATCTCGCCGTCAATGCGCGTGACGCGATGCCCGACGGGGGTACGCTGAGCGTGCGCACCCATAATGTTTCCGTGGAAGAATCGCGCACCATCGCGCCGGAGTTGATGGCGCCCGCCGAGTATGTGGCCTGCGAGGTCGAGGACACCGGCAGTGGCATACCGCCTGAAATTCGCGACAAGATCTGGGAGCCGTTCTTCTCTACCAAGGAAGTGGGAAAGGGAACGGGGCTCGGCCTCTCGACGGTTTACGGCATCGTCAAGCAGACCGGCGGCTTTATCTTCTGCGACAGCGAGTTGGGCCGGGGCACGACCTTCCGCATTTATTTGCCGCGCCATTATCCAGCCCCCGAGCCTGCGGCCAAAGCCGCCGAGAAGACCGTGGCGGCCCCGGCGCGGGCCGACTACACCGGCAAGGGCCGCATCCTGCTGGTCGAGGACGAAGACGCGGTCAGGGCCTTTGCCATCCGCGCGTTGTCGTCCCGAGGCTACACGGTGGTCGAGGCCGATTCGGGAGAGCGCGCGCTGGAAATCATCGCCGCCGACGAGAAAGGTTTTGAGCTCATTCTGTCGGACGTGGTGATGCCGGAAATGGATGGGCCCACGCTACTTCGCGAACTGAGAAAACGCGGTATCAAGACCAAGGTCATCTTCATTTCGGGCTATGCCGAGGACGCTTTCGAAAAGAATCTGGAGGGCCAGACCGACTTTGCCTTCCTGCCCAAGCCTTTCTCGCTGAAGCAACTGGTCGAGAAGGTAAAAGTGGTGATGGAGGGGTGACCATTCACCATCTCCGCGTGCATTTGTTGCGTTAATACAACCGGTAATAGACAATTCACAGGATTGTCTGTAATGTTTACGCCGTGTCGCCCCGCCACCGGGTGGGCGTGGCTGGCTTCGGCACCGAAGACTCCAACCGGTTCCGGGGTATGAAAGTGGCCGGGTGCGTTCCTTCTCCCAACATGGACGCATCCGGCTCATTGCCCCCGCCTGCCAAGATTAACCGTGTTTGCCGCGATCGCCAAGAATTGCCTTGCAGCCGGAACAAAAATAGAACATACTCCCCTTATCGCCAGCCAAACCGTTGTCAATTGCGCCTGGCAGGACGGCATGGAATAAGGAGTTGAGGTTATGGGGCAGGCAAGTCTCCGGGTCATCGAGAATGCGGTCATGAACAAGAACAAGGCGCTCGATGCCGCCTTGAGCCAGATCGAGCGCGCCTTCGGCAAGGGCTCGATCATGAAGCTCGGCGCCAATCCGGTGGTCGAGATTGAATCGATCTCGACGGGGTCGCTGGGCCTCGACATAGCACTCGGCATCGGCGGGCTGCCGCGCGGCCGCGTCATCGAAATCTACGGGCCCGAATCGTCGGGCAAGACGACGCTCGCTTTGCAGACCATCGCCGAATCGCAGAAGCGCGGTGGCATCTGCGCCTTCGTCGATGCCGAACATGCCATGGATGCGGGTTACGCCCGGAAACTTGGCGTCAATATCGACGATCTTCTCATTTCGCAGCCCGACACCGGTGAACAGGCGCTCGAAATCGCCGACACGCTGGTGCGCTCGGGAGCGGTCGAGGTTCTGGTGGTCGATTCGGTTGCGGCCCTGGTGCCGCGGGCCGAGCTCGAGGGCGAGATGGGCGACCAGTTGCCGGGCGCCCAGGCGCGCCTCATGAGCCAGGCCTTGCGCAAACTCACGGCGTCGATCTCCAAGTCCAACTGCATGGTGATCTTCATCAACCAGATCCGGATGAAGATCGGTGTGATGTTTGGCAGCCCTGAAACCACGACGGGCGGCAATGCGCTGAAATTCTATGCCTCGGTGCGTTTGGACATTCGCCGCATTGGCGCGATCAAGGATCGTGACGAAGTGGTGGGCAACCAGACCCGCGTGAAGGTGGTCAAGAACAAGGTGGCGCCACCCTTCAAGATGGTGGAATTCGACATCATGTATGGCGAGGGCATTTCCAAGGTGGGCGAGTTGGTTGATCTGGGTGTGACTGCTGGTGTGGTTGAAAAATCAGGCTCCTGGTATTCTTATAGTGGTGAGCGCATCGGGC
>JANLYR010000320.1:0-3869 GCA_031365765.1 Hyphomicrobiales bacterium
CTACGAGGCAGCCAAGCGCTACATCAAGGCGGTGGACAAGGGCATCCTCAAGGTCATGTCGAAGATGGGCATCTCGACCTACCAGTCCTATTGCGGGGCGCAGATTTTCGACGCGGTCGGATTGTCGTCGGATTTCGTGCGGAAATATTTCACCGGCACGGCGACCCAGATCGAAGGCGTGGGGCTGCCCCAGATCGCCGCCGATACATTTCGCCGGCACGAGGAAGCCTTCGGCGCCGATCCGGTGTTCAAGGGCTCCCTCGATGTGGGTGGCGACTATGCCATGCGGTTGCGCGGCGAGGCGCATGTGTGGACGGCGGAGACGGTGTCGCATCTGCAGCATGCGGTGCGCGGCAATTCGCAGGAACAATATCGGGCCTTTGCGAAGCTGGTGAACGAACAGACCGAGCGGCTGAAGACCATGCGCGGACTGTTCCGCATCCGGACGGCGGAGGAGCGCGGGCGAAAGTCGATCCCGATCGAGGAGGTCGAATCCGCGGCCACGATCGTCAAGCGGTTTTCGACCGGTGCCATGTCCTTCGGCTCGATTTCGCGCGAGGCGCATACGACGCTGGCGATTGCCATGAACCGCATCGGCGGCAAGTCCAACACGGGCGAGGGCGGCGAGGAGCGCGACCGCTACAAGCCGCTGCCCAATGGCGACTCGATGCGCTCGGCGATCAAGCAGGTGGCGAGCGGACGCTTTGGCGCGACCACCGAATACCTGGTCAATTCCGACATGATGCAGATCAAGATGGCGCAGGGTGCAAAGCCCGGCGAAGGCGGACAACTGCCCGGCCACAAGGTCGACAATGTGATCGCGCGGGTGCGCCATTCGACGCCGGGTGTCGGCCTGATCTCGCCGCCGCCGCATCACGACATCTATTCGATCGAGGATCTGGCGCAGCTAATCTTCGATCTGAAGAACGTCAATCCGGCGGGGCTGGTGTCGGTCAAGCTCGTCTCTGAAGTGGGCGTTGGTACGGTGGCGGCGGGCGTGTCAAAGGCCCATGCCGATCATGTGACCATCTCGGGCTATGAAGGCGGCACCGGTGCATCGCCCTTGACCTCGATCAAGCATGCGGGGAGCCCTTGGGAAATCGGCTTGGCCGAAACCCAGCAGACGCTGGTGACCAACGATCTGCGCGGCCGCATTTCCGTGCAGGCCGATGGCGGCATCCGCACCGGGCGCGACGTGGTGATCGCCGCACTGCTGGGCGCCGACGAGATCGGCTTTGCCACCGCACCCTTGATCGCGGCCGGCTGCATCATGATGCGCAAGTGCCACCTCAACACCTGCCCCGTTGGCGTGGCGACGCAGGACCCGGAACTGCGCAAGCGCTTCAAGGGCCAGCCCGAACATGTCATCAACTATTTCTTCTTCGTGGCCGAAGAGGTGCGCGAATATCTGGCCGCCATGGGGTGCAAATCCTACACCGACCTGATCGGCGCCACCGAATGGCTCGACCAGGCGGACGCGATTGCCCACTGGAAGGCGCGCGGCCTCGATTTCTCGCGGATTTTCGCCAAGCCCGATGTGACGGGGCCGGTTGCCACGCGGAAACTCGTGGCCCAGAACCACGGCATCGATAAAATTCTCGACCGCAAGCTCATCGCCGAAGCGATGCCGGCGCTGGAACATGGAACGAAAGTCGAGATCGTCACCGCGATCCGGAATTCCGACCGTACCGCCGGCGCCATGCTGTCGGGCGAAGTGGCCAAACGATATGGCCATGAAGGATTGCCAGACGACACGATCCAGATCAGCCTGACCGGCATCGCCGGCCAGAGCTTCGGCGCCTGGGCCGCACACGGCGTGACGCTCGACCTGACCGGCGAGGCCAATGACTATGTCGGCAAGGGCCTGTCGGGCGGCAAGCTCATCGTCAAGCCGCATGCGAAGACGGGGTTCGTGGCCGAGAAGTCGATCATCGTCGGCAACACCGTGCTTTATGGCGCGATAAACGGCGAATGCTATTTCCGCGGTGTCGCGGGCGAGCGCTTCGCGGTGCGGAATTCCGGCGCTGTCGCAGTGGTCGAAGGTTGCGGCGATCACGGCTGCGAATACATGACGGGCGGCGTGGTGCTGGTCATCGGTGAGACCGGCCGCAACTTCGCCGCCGGCATGTCGGGCGGCGTGGCCTATGTGCTGGATGAAGTGGGAGACTTCGCCCAGCGCTGCAACCTGGCGATGGTCGACCTGCAGCCCATCCCGGCCGAGGAAGCGACGATCGAGCGGCTGCACCACCATGGCGGCGATCTCGAAGGCCATGGCCTGGTCGATCTGACTTCCGGCATGGACAAGCATGATGGCGAGCGTGTGTGGGAACTGCTGTCGCGCCACGTGAAATACACGAACTCGTCGCGCGCCCGCTCAATTCTCGACAACTGGGCAAGCTATCTGCCGAAATTCGTGAAAGTCATGCCGGTCGAATACGCCCGCGCCCTGCAGGAACTGGAAAAGGCGCAAGCCACCAGCAACGGCATGACGATTGGCGTGAAGCGGAGCGCGTGATGCCGCCTGCCGTCATCCCGGCGAAAGCCGGGGCCCACGGCAGGCTGGACTAGGCCGAAATGGAATCTTGGCGCGGAGGCGTGGGTCCCGCCTTTCGCCGGGATGACGAAATAGGGTTAGGATTTCGCTGTGGTGACGGGTGTAAAACAACATGGAAAAGAGCATTCAAGCAAATGGATTGCGGATATTGACGCCGCCGATGCGCTGGCCGTCGTTCAGGTCTTCCGTGTACAGAATTCCGCAGCCGGCGAGTTCCGCCGCAGCGACAATGCAGGCGTCGTATATGCGCAATTTGGCGTCCTTGGCCACCAACACCGCCAGTTCGTGTGTCGCTTGGCTAACTGGCATAACCTCACAACAGGCTTTGGCTAGGCGCAGGACCTCTTCAATCGCAGGCCAGTCAAGTTTGTACTTGCGCCTCGCGACGGCCGTAAACTCATTCAAGACCTGTGCGCTGATAACCGGACCCCGGGCCAATAGCTTGTCCGCCTTGTCCGCTTTCTTGCCGTCACCTGAAATCAGGTACAGGAGTACATTCGAGTCGAAGAAGAAACGCTCAGTACTCATCGTCGTCGTAGGCATCCGAACGCTTGAATTTGTAGCCAGCCGGGATCAGGCCGCGAAGTTTACGGACGCGGTCGCGCATTTCCTCAATCGTCAGCTTTTTCTCGGCCACCAGCTTGCCATGCTGCGATTGAACCTTGACTTCGTCACCTTCGCTAAATCCAAGTTCTTCCGCCACGTCCGAAGGAATACGGATGGCGAGGCTGTTTCCCCATTTCGACACTTTCATCGCAATCACCATGGATATCTTTCTAGCAGGAATGTATATCATATAAGCCACGGAGTGTAAACATGGGCAAGGTCACAGGGTTTCTCGAGATCGAGCGGCAGGAGCGGAAGTATAAGCCCGCCGCCGACCGTATCCGGCATTACAACGAATTCGTCATTCCGCTGTCGGAGGATGCGACCAAGGCGCAGGCCGCGCGCTGCATGAATTGCGGCATTCCCTATTGCCACACCGGCTGCCCGGTCAACAACCAGATCCCCGACTGGAACGATCTCGTCTATCTGGGCGACTGGCAGGAGGCGGCCCGCAACCTGCATTCGACCAACAACTTTCCGGAATTCACCGGCCGCATCTGTCCAGCCCCCTGCGAGGCGAGTTGCACGCTGAACCTCACCGAGCAGCCGGTGACGATCAAGACCATCGAATGCGCGATCGTCGACCGCGCCTGGAGCGAGGGCTGGATTCAACCCGAAGCGCCGAAGCACAAAACTGGCAAGAAGGTCGCCGTCATTGGTTCGGGCCCGGCGGGCCTTGCCTGAGCCCAGCAGCTGGCGCGCGCCGGGC
>JANLYR010000489.1:0-15436 GCA_031365765.1 Hyphomicrobiales bacterium
CGCAACTTCCAGGCAGCGGCAGGCGTCCTCGGCGAATTTCATCGGCGGCACGACGTAGCAGTTGGACTGCGACACGAAGGGCCGCTCGCGCCATCTGGCCTCGCTCCCCGCCACCACATGCAGCATCTTGAGGCACTCATCGACATGGGCCGGATCGACCATCGACGTCCCCACATGCTTCGAGGTACCGGCCAGGCAGGCATACATCGTGTTGATGTCGAGGTCATGGCCGGTCAGCATGTCGCGCGCGGTGAGCGAGCGCTGGAAGAAATGGATATGGTCGCAGGTGTCGACGATCCGCGCCGCATCATAGAGGTCGGCCAGCAGCGATTCGCGATAGGTCCGGGTCTCGGGCTCGACGATGAACACCGCCGCCCCCGCCGTGCCGAAATAGACGCGGTTGCCTGAAGGCTCCATGTCGTGTTTGGGATCGCGCCCGTGCAGCACGAAATTCCGGGCGCAATTGGCCAGAATATCCTCGACCAGGGCGCGCGGAATGCACAGCCGGCCCTTGGCGTTCATAAAGCAGCCGCGCGCCGTCATCGCCTCGACGCAAGTGGGAATCGCCTGGCCCAGCCCCACGGTTTCGAGGAGCTTGAGCGCCGTTTCATGAATGCGTTGCAGGTCGAGATCGGAGAGCGGCTTGTATTGGCCGCCGCTCATGCCCGGACGTACCGCCGCTTCCGCCATGGGAATGGGCCGCGAACGCAGCAACTTCCGCGCTTCACGCCCGCCACGGCGCCGAGACAGGTCTTCGACAACGGCCATGCAATCAACCCTTCGCTCGATCGAGTAAAAGCTATGACGGGTTCGCCCCAGCGTGAAAAGAGCCAACTTTCGCCAGGACTGGTGAGAAAAAATCACCCTATCCCGACCTGCAAGGCCTTTTCAGATATGCTAGTGCCTACTCCACTAGGGCCCCGCTTATTGATAATAAATAGCGGGATTCCCGCCTTCGCGGGAATGACGGAGCTGTTAAGGAATGCGCCGATGGTTCGTGCTTTGCACCTGCTTTCGATGACCGATTGGTGAACTAACTTGCCCAGACGCGATCTCCCACCGCTCCGCGCACTCACCGCCTTCGAGGCGGCGGCGCGGCTTGGCAGCTTTCGCCTGGCGGCAGGCGAACTCGGCATCACACGCTCTGCCATCAGCCATCAGGTGAAGGCGCTGGAACAGCGGATCGGCGTGCAACTGTTCCGCCGCGACGCGAGGCGGGCCGAACTGACCAGCGTGGGCCATGCCTATTTCCCGGCGATCCGCGATGCCTTCGACCAGATCGACGCCGGCACCCGCACGCTTCGCCCGCCCGCCGCCGACAACGAGTTGACCGTGCAGGTCTATGTGACGGTGGCGCTCAAATGGCTGATCCCGCGCCTCCATGATTTCGAGCGCCGCTACCCCGATATGCGGGTGCGGCTGTCGACCTCCTATTTCGACTGGGATTTCGACGAAAAGAACGTCGATGCCGGCCTGATCCTCGCCCGCAGCAAGTCGCCCGGCCACTACTACCGCACTTTGTTCCGCTCGCAGCTCACGCCCGTCTGTTCGCCCGATCTGCTCAAGGGCCGCAGCGGATTGAAATCGCCGGAAGACCTCCGGCACCACAAACTGCTTTACGTCTATACCGCCGAGGAGGATTGGCGCCTATGGCTCGAGGCGGCGGGTGTCACCGGCATCAAGCTGTCGGACCGGCTGGCCTTCGACAGTTACATCCTGGCGCAGGAGGCGGCCATCGAGGGGCGGGGCGTCGCCATGACCATCGGCCCCTTCGCCACGGAGGAGATCCGATCGGGCCGCCTGGTTCAGCCCTTTCCCCTCCGGGTGCAGCATCGCCACAACTGGCTGTTCGCCTGCAATGCCGCTGACCGCACGAAACCCAAGATCAAGCGATTCGAGGAGTGGCTGGTCAAACACGCCGCCGCGGATCCAGCCCTTGAACCTTACCGCGAAGAAGGACAAATCCCGTGAGCGACACATCCAGCATCGAAACGTCGAGGCGCCCCAGCCGCCGTGAAGGCATCAGGCGCGTACCATCGACGGCGGCGATCCAGCAGTTGCCGCGCCGGGCGATCACGCGCGCCTTTCCGCCGATGTGCATTCTGTCCGCCGACGAGATTGAATCTATCCACCAGGCGTCGCTCCGGGTGCTGAGCGAAATCGGCATGGACTTCAATCTGGCCGAGGCGCGCGCCTTGCTGAAAGCGGCGGGCGCGCAGATCGACGGCGAGCGCGTGCGCTTCGATCCAGCAATGATCGAGGCGTTGATCGAGACTGCGCCGGCGGAATTCACCTTTCACGCCCGCAACCCCGCCAACAACGCCCGGATGGGCGGCAACACCATGCTGTTCGGCACCGTCGGCTCACCGCCCAATTGCTCCGACATGGAGGGAGGACGGCGCACCGGCACGCATGAGGACTACCGCAAGTTCCTCAAGCTGGCGCAGTATTTCAACTGCATCGGGTTCATTTCCGGCTATCCGGTGGAGCCCGTCGATCTCCATGCCTCGATCCGCCATCTCGATGCCCTGCGCGATGCCGCCATCCTGACCGACAAGCCCTTTCACGCCTATTCGCTGGGGGCCGAACGCATCCTCGACGGGATCGAGATCGCCCGCATCGCGCGCGGCATCAGCCACGACCAGCTCGAACGCGAGCCCTCGCTATTCTCGATCGTCAACACGAATTCGCCCTTGAAGCTCGATGCTCCCATGCTGCGTGGCATCATCGAGATGTCATCGCGAAACCAGATCGTGTGCGTCACACCCTTCACACTGGCCGGCGCCATGGCCCCGGTGACGGTGGCTGGCGCTCTTGTCGAGCAGAACGCCGAGGCACTGGCGGGCATGGTGTTCACCCAGGTGGTGCGCAAAGGCTCGCCCTTCATCTATGGCGGCTTCACCTCGAATGTCGACATGAAGTCGGGCGCGCCCGCTTTCGGCACGCCCGAATACATGAAGGCGTGCATCGTCGGCGGGCAACTGGCGCGGCGCTACAACGTGCCCTACCGCACGTCCAACACCTGTGCCGCCAACACCGTCGATGCGCAGGCGGCTTATGAAAGCGTGTTCTCGCTGTGGGGCGTCACCATGGGCGGCGGTAATCTCATCATGCATGGTGCCGGCTGGCTCGAGGGCGGCCTTGTCGCCAGCTTCGAGAAATTCGTGCTCGACTGCGATTTGATCCAGATGGTGATGGAATTTCTGACGCCGCTTGAAACCAACGCGGAAGCGCTCGGCGTCGAGGCGATACGCGAGGTCGGACCCGGCGGGCATTTCTTCGGCGCGGCCCATACGCTGTCGCGCTTTTCGACGGCCTTCTATGCGCCCATCATTTCCGACTGGCGCAACAACCAGCAATGGCTGGCGGCAGGCAAACCCGAAGCCATGCAGCGCGCCAACACCGTCTACAAGCAGGCGCTGGCGGATTACAAGGAACCGCCGATGGACGCAGGTGTGCGCGAGGAACTCGACGCCTTCGTGGAGCGGCGAAAGCGCGAGGGTGGTGCGCCCACGGATTTCTGAAGCATCGGGGAATTAAATTGACTCCACCTCCACCCATAGCCGTCACTCAGTTCACCTCCACCCATAATCGTCACTCCCGCGAAGGCGGGGGCCCCGCTACTACGCTGGCAAAAAGCGGGGTCCCCGCCTTCGCCGGGAAGACAAAATTGGGAAGCTGACCATGGCGAAGGTCGTGGTCATCGGTGGCGCCAACGTCGATGTGAAAGCCCGCTCGTCAGCACAGTTCATCGCGGCCACCTCCAATCCCGGCACGGTCGTCACCTCGGCGGGAGGCGTCGCCCGCAACATCGCGCATAATCTGGCGCTGCTTGGCATCGAGACGGCGCTCATCTCGGTGGTGGGCGACGACGCCTACGGACACTTTCTTCTCAATGAAACCGCCATGGCCGGTGTCGATATCGCGCTGGTCAAACGCTTGGCGGGCCGCACCGGTGTCTATGTCGCTTTGCTCGATTCCAAGGGCGAGATGACCGGAGCCATCAACGACATGGATATCCTCGCCCAACTCACGCTGTCGGATGCCGATGAGCGGGCGCTGCTCAAGACCGATTTTGTCGTTGCCGACTGCAATCTCGAAACGAGCCTGCTCGATCGACTCTGCGTCGATCATGGCAATCACCTGCTGATCGAACCCGTCTCTGTTCCCAAAATAATGAAACTCAAAAACCTCCCCCTGAAGGCCTACGCGATCACGCCCAACCTGGACCAACTCTTCGCCCTGACTGGCGAGATCTCGATCAAATCCGCCATCGCCGCCGTCCACGCCATGGGCATCGCCCACGTCATCGTGCATCGCGGCCCGGATGGCGCGGTGGTGTCGGACGGCCAGTCGCTGCAATCTATTCCAGCCGTAAAGGGAACGGCCGTAACTGACGTCACCGGGGCCGGCGACGCCGCCGTGGCAGGGCTGGTGTGCGGGTTATTGGACAAGAGAACCCTCGCCGACGCCGCCCGCCTGGGCCAGGCAGCGGCAGCCAGCAAGCTCGGCACCACCGCCTCCACGGCAACAACCCTCAACCGCGCCAAGCTCTATCAGTTGGCAGGATTGAAGCGTCCACCGGATAGCTGACACTATCATCCTCCCCGCCGCCCGATAGGCGCGGGGGAGGTGGCGCTGCGAAGCAGCGACGGAGGGGGGTGGGGGTTGCGAAGGAGGCCCCCGCAGCGTGGCCGGTCAGGCGTTGAGAGGTCGATGCAATCGTATTCAGCTGCCGGCTCCCCCCTCCGGCTCGCATGCGCTTGCCACCTCCCCCGCGCCTATCCGGCGGCGGGGAGGATGAAGGAGGTTGAATTGACCGACAGGTGGCCGATGCCCTCCGCCCGCAAATGTCTTCCTAATCTCGACTTTTTGGCAGCTTTTGCCTCCCTATTTCGACCGCCGCGGCGCCAAATGGCTCGCTACCGCGCCCCGCTAAGTCGTTGATCTGCACTTGTGAATATAAGTGTTTCACGTGAAACTATTCACATTCTGCCTTGAAAAATATTTCCGGTGGATTCATGCAAACCGTGAGTCGTAAGTTGCTTCGGCAATGAAGCATCGCGACCAGGAAAATTCGGCGGCCGATCTCGATATCTCATCCGAGGCCGGCGCGGCGCTGGCGCAGGGCCGCGCCGTGGTGGCGCTTGAGTCGACCATCATCGCCCATGGCATGCCCTACCCCCGCAACCTGGAGACGGCGCGCGCGGTCGAGGCGATCGTGCGCGACAATGGTGCCGTGCCCGCGACCATCGCCATCCTGGGCGGCCGCATCAAGGTTGGACTTTCCCCCGAAGAGACCCAGCATCTGGCCCTGGAAGGCTCGCGCATCACCAAGGCATCGACGCGCGATCTGCCCTTCGTCATGGCGCGCGGACTTGACGGAGCAACAACTGTCGCCTCGACCATGCGGATCGCCGCGATGGCCGGGATCAGGGTGTTCGCCACCGGCGGCATCGGCGGGGTGCATCGGGGCGCCGGGAAGAGCTTCGACATTTCGGCCGATCTCCGTGAATTCGCCGAGAGCGATGTGGCCGTCGTGACAGCGGGGGCCAAAGCCATTCTCGATCTGGGCCTCACACTTGAAACGCTGGAAACACTGGGGGTTCCGGTGCTGGGCTTCGGAACGGACCAGTTTCCGGCCTTCTATTCACGCTCCAGCGGGCACCCTCTCGCCATGCGCTGCGACAGCGCGGGCGAGGCGGCGGAGGTCATGCAGGCCAAGTGGCGGATGGGGCTGAAAGGCGGCCTGGTCATCGCCAATCCCATTCCGGCCGAATTTGAAATCCCCGCGGCGGAAATCTCGCCTGCCATCGAAAGCGCAGTGGCGGAGGCTTCCGAACGTGGCATAACGGGGAAAGAGGTAACGCCCTTCCTTCTGGCACGCCTTGCGGAAACGACCGGCGGACGCTCGCTCGCATCGAATATCGCGCTGGTCAAGAACAACGCCCGGATCGCGGCGCTCATTGCCGTAGAATTCGCAAGGATGAACGCATGACCCCCGTCAGGCGCGGCCGCCGTACCGATGCCGCCCATAGTCCCGTCAATCAGTTGCCGTGGTCGCAGCCCCGGATGACGCTGGAGCCGTCGCGCATCCTTTCGGACGACCAGATCGAGACCATCCACCAGCAGTCGCTCCGCGTTCTTGAAGAGATCGGCATGGACATGCTGTATCCGGAGGCGCGCGACATTCTCGCTAAGGCCGGCGCCATCGTGACGGGCGAGCGGGTGCGGATCGGGCGCGAGATCGTGGCCCAGGCGCTGACCACACCGCCTGCCGAGTTCACCGTCCACGCCCGCAATCCCGCCCATAATCTCCGGATCGGCGGCAAATGGATCGCCTTCGCGCCCGTCGGCGGTCCACCCAACTGTTCCGATCTGGAAGGCGGTAGGCGGCCTGGAACGCTGGTGGACAACGCCAATTTCGTTCGGCTTTCGCAGTTTTTCAATTGCGTCCACACGGCCGGTGGCGGCTCGGTCGATGCCCTCGACGTGCATGCCTCGATCCGGCACCTCCATATCATGCGGAACAAGGTGAACCTCTCCGACAAGGTGCCCTTCGTCATCTCGACAGGCCGCGACCGGCTGTTCGACAGCCTTGAGATCGCCCGCATGGCGCGGGGCATTTCGCGTGAGCAGTTCTTGCGCGAACCTTCGACCTACACCGTCATTAACACCAATTCGCCGCTGAAGCTCGATGGGCCGATGGCCATGGGCATCATCGAAATGGCGCGGCTCAACCAGATTTGCGTGCTGACGCCGTTTACGCTGGCTGGCGCCATGGCGCCGGTGACGCTCGCAGGTGCCCTGGTCGAACAGAATGCCGAGGCGATGGCCGGCCTTGCCATCTCGCAGCTTGCCAATCCCGGCGCCCCCTTCGTTTATGGCGGTTTCACCTCGAATGTCGACATGAAGTCGGGAGCGCCGGCTTTTGGCACGCCGGAATACATGAAGGCCTGCATCGCCGGGGGGCAGCTCGCCCGCTTCCACAAGCTGCCCTACCGCACCTCCAGCACGAATGCCGCCAACAGCGTCGATGCCCAGGCGGCCTATGAAACCGTGTTTTCGCTCTGGGGCGCCATCATGGGGGGCGGCAATGTCATCCAGCATGCGGCCGGATGGATGGAGGGGGGGCTTGTGGCCTCCTACGAGAAGTTCGCCCTCGACATCGACCTCCTCCAGATGGTCATGGAATTCCTCAAGCCGATCGATGTCAGCGAGGCGAGCATGGGACTTGACGCCATGGTCGAGGTGGGGCCAGGGGGGCACTTCTTTGGGGCGCAACACACGCTGGCCCGCTACGCCACCGCCTTCTACCAGCCCCTCATTTCAGATTGGCGGAACTTCCGGCAATGGGAACAGGCGGGTTCGCCGCAAGCCCATCAAAAAGCCAATGCGCTGTGGAAGCAGGCGCTCACCGAATACAGAGAACCAGGTCTCGACCCGGAAATTGCCGAAGAGATCAACCGCTTCGTGGCGAAGCGTGAAAGCGAAGGCGGAGAACCTACGGATTTCTAGTTTTTATCGCATCGTCGTCTTGATGGTTCCTGGAAAAGGCAAGACGGAGGTGCGATTGAGGCCGAGAAGCAGGTTGCGCCGCAAGTGCTATCTCGTATGAAAGCTGAAGTGCCGCGACCTGCTGGTGGCGAGGGAGGGTTGACAGGAGATCCCCCAGTGCACTCTCCATCACGCGAGAAAAGTCATGGTTGCCATTGTGGACTGCATCTTCAGCGATCAGAGCCACCATGCAGTAACGCACTACGGAAGCGTCCGAACCGTCATTTTTGCACATCTCAAAATTTGCTTTCGTCACCGAAGCCACTCCGCCAAGGAGAGAACTTTCGATCTTAAATGAAAGCGAGGCAATATGGTTGAAATGCCATAACCGATGCCTTTACGTTACTGGAGTTCCACTCCCCACCAATGTGAAATGGGCTCACGCGTAAAGGTGAGCAATCTGCTCCAGCTAACTTTTAGCCATCTGGTTATGCTTGCGCGCCATATACATTTTAGCCGTCTCGACGGCGACAGCGGCGTCGCGGCAGTATGCGTCTGCTCCAATGGCTTTGGCGAATTCCTCGTTGAGAGGAGCCCCCCCCACCAGAACAATATAATCGTCGCGCATGCCCTTCTCCTTGAGAGTGTCGATAACGACCTTCATGTAGGGCATCGTGGTTGTCAGCAGGGCCGACATCCCTAGGATGTCTGGCTTGTGCTCTTCTATGGCGCCAAGGTATTTTTCGACAGGATTGTTGATGCCGAGATCGATAACCTCGAAGCCGGCACCCTCCATCATCATACCGACGAGGTTCTTGCCTATGTCGTGGATGTCGCCCTTCACCGTACCGATCACCATTTTCCCCTGACGGGGCGCGCCCGTGGCGATGAGCAGCGGCCGTAAAATGAACATGCCGGCTTTCATTGAATTGGCGGCGAGAAGCACCTCCGGAACGAACAGAATACCATCGCGGAAATCGATGCCGACGATGCGCATTCCTTCCACCAGGGCCTCGGTCAAAACCCTGTAGGGCGTCCACCCACGGCCAAGCAGAATATGAACCGCCTTCTCGACCTCTTCCTTCAGTCCATCGTAGAGATCGTCATGAACTTGCTGAACCAACTCCTCGTCGTCGAGAGCATTCAGATCCAATTCGCCTTCATCGCTCATGCAAGGGGTCTCCGGCGCGCAGTCATCTCAGTTATCCTTGTTAGCGGTGCTGGCAAGGTATACTCTAACCTGTCGCGACGCTCACATGCCGGAAAGCGACGGTCGAGGCAAGAGTCCCGTTGTGCGCCTCCGGGGGCTCAGGCATTGTTACGAACAAGGGGGCGCTGAATGGCTTATAAAATCGGTATTATCGGGTTAGGCAAAATTGCGCGCGACCAGCACCTTCCGGTGGTTGCCAAAAGCCCAGATTTTGAACTTGCGGCCGTGGTAAGTTCGCGCGATGGGGACTATAGTGTTCCCGCTTTCAAGACGACGCGCGCCATGCTGGAAAGCGGGATGAACCTCGATGCGGTGGCGCTTTGCATGCCTCCGGAACCCCGCTTCGCCATCGCACGTGACTGCATCGACGCGGGACTACCGGTCCTCCTCGAAAAGCCGCCTACTCCAACTATGGGCGAGATCGTTGCGCTCATTGAACATGCGGCCTTCAAGAAGGTCATCATGTTCACCACCTGGCACTCGCAATACAATGCGGCCGTCGATCAGGCGAAAAAGATGCTGTCCGGCAAGGTCGTGAAAAAACTGCACGTCGAGTGGAAGGAAGACGTGCGCCACTGGCATCCGGGTCAGGATTGGATCTGGGAACCCGGCGGTTTCGGCGTGTTCGATCCCGCCATCAATGCCTTCTCGATTGTCACCAAGATCATGCCGGCACCGATCTTTGTGGCCACGTCGAGGATGGAAATTCCGCGTAACAGGGCGACCCCGATCGCTGGGACAATCCACTTCAAGCCCTCGAGTGGCAGCGCGGCTGAAATGTCGGCAGAACTCGATTGGCGACAGACCGGCGAGCAAACCTGGAACATCACGGTCGACACCGAAGATGGAACGTCACTCCTGCTGCGCAAAGGCGGAACAGAGCTTCTGGTAAACGGCTCGCCCTTGGTTGCCGAACCATCCGAGGAATATGAGGCGATTTATAGACACTTTGCCCAACTCCTGAAGAGCGGTCGCTCATATATAGACATCGCGCCGCTTCAACTCGTCTCCGATTGCTTCATGCTGGGCCGGAGAGTCGAGACGGATGTGTTCGTTTAGACCATATCAACCTCTGCGACGTTCGCGTTTCGCTGCACCTGCCGCTGCTGTGTCGATGCCCCTGGCAAGTTGGGAAACGGGCCCAAGTCGCTGTTCGATCAGGGCCACGGTGGGCCGTTCGCCCTTCGTGTAGGTTTCAAGCGATTTCCTCATCGCGGCCAAGTGGTCGGGACTGGTGCCGCAGCAGCCGCCGATTATCTTCGCTCCCGCATCGAGGGCGATCCGCGCATAGTCGGCCATCAGTTCCGGGGTTCCCGTGTAATGGATATGGCCTTCAACGTATTGTGGGATACCGCAATTCCCCTTCGCAACAACCGCTGCATCGGGACGGGCGGCCGAAATGCCGAGCACGGTCGCGATCAGTTCTGAGGCACCCACGCCGCAATTCGCGCCGATCGCCACTGGCTGGATCGCGAGCGAAGCCGTCAACGCGCCAAACGCAGCGGGTGTGATCCCCATCATCGTGCGGCCATTGGTGTCGAAGCTCATCGTGGTGACGATAGGCAGGCCGGCCACCGAGGCGCCTTCCACTGCAGCGCGCAACTCCTCTTCCGACGACATTGTTTCGATCCAGAGAACGTCGACCAAGCCATCCTTCAGGGCCATCGCCTGTTCTTCGAAGGCCCGGACGCCGTCGGCGTAGGCGAATGTCCCAACCGGCTCGAAAATCTCCCCAGTGGGGCCGATTGAACCGCCGACATAAACGTCGCGTTCCACCGCATCGGCCTCGGCACGAGCAAGACCAGCAGCCGCAATGTTGACTTCTCGGACGCGATCCTGCCCGTTATGGAGCTTGAGCCGCTGCCGATTTCCACCAAAAGTGTTGGTGAGCACGATGTCGGCGCCGGCCGCGATAAAGCGCCCATGCAGCGAGCGCACTTTTTCAGGGTGTTCGAAGTTCCAAAGTTCGGGGGCATCGCCAGATTCTAGTCCCATCTGGAAATAATTGGTGCCTGTCGCTCCGTCGGCCAGTAGCCAGGGGCGGGAGGCAAGAGCTTGCGTGAAAGACTGGCGCGTCATGGATGACCTCAAAACTTCTATATAAAGAAGTACTTATATAAAAGCAGATTGTGATGCAATTGGCGGGTTTAGGCGGTTTTGACTCCGTAGTAGAGCATTGCAACGTGTCGAGCCTCTGCGAAGAACAACCAGCGCTCGATAAATGTCGCAGCTAGGGCTAAAACGGCCACCAGAAGTGCAAGAAGC
This sequence comes from Hyphomicrobiales bacterium, assembly GCA_031365765.1. Classification (GTDB taxonomy): domain Bacteria; phylum Pseudomonadota; class Alphaproteobacteria; order Rhizobiales; family Aestuariivirgaceae; genus Aestuariivirga. The sequence continues at coordinate 10,973 of JANLYR010000489.1, forward strand.
GGCGCAAGCGCAGTCATCAGCGTCGCCAACACAGCGATCGTCAACAGGACAAGGACCGCAGCCCGAAGTTTCAGACAATGCTTTCGAGCGACCGCGTAGCCCATTTCCTTCATGATGTAGTTTTCGGACGTGTGCGGCATTTCCCACTGGCTTACACTGCCTATGCCGCCAAGGCCGGTGGCGGCTTCGATCGTGTGGGTTTTCGGAGCGCTGTCAATCCGGTGCCAATAAAGTTGCTTTACAGCCGCGGCGGCAAACAGTGTCCCTGCCGTCAGAAACGCTTGGAAAACCTGGAAGCGGCCGAAAACTGTGGCGACAGCCATTAACAGCGCCGCACCCGTGGCTAACGAAAATGCTAAATAAACCGGGACTGTCAAGCGATCGCTCCAAGCGCGGATGGTTTTAAGAGTGGAGTATATTTTCGCTGTACAAAACACCGTTATCGCACTCATCAATGCTGTGATAATTCCGAGGGCAGCAACGAAGCTTGGCGCGGCGACGAGTCCCGACCAAACTAGCCCAAATGCAATTGCGGGAGCGAAAGTCGCAACCGCTGCCACGCCTTCGCGCGAAAGCCATGAGGACCGCCATTGCGAAAATGCCATCCAAGATCGCTCCGGGTGACCCAAATGGAATGTCGATGACACGAGCCCGAGAGTGACAAGACCCAATGCAAGGCCGATGCTCGCCAACGCAAATGCGAAGGAGGAAGATGGTCCGTGCATTATTCCTACAACCCCGAGCAGCGCGAGCAATCCGTAACCGGCGCCTGATGCAGTCGTGAACAGGATGACGGAATAGGCGGGATGCACCGGTTAGCCTTCGAGTTTGCCGGAGTGGTCCGATATGTCCGGTACCTTCAGTACGCCAAGGTTGCGACTCAGGATTTTGTCAGCCCACGTGAACAGCCGGTCGAATGCCGAACCGTCGCCCTTTGGAAGTTCCATTTCTCGTGATGATGGAACGTCCCGCTTTGCGCGTGGTGGCAAATATTTGTTTACCGGTTTGTAATCCATGTCCGGCAACAGATCGAATCCGCTTCGTTCGCTGACCAACAACGAAACAGCGGAAGTCGGATCGCCCAAATCGCCGAAATGCCGCGCTCCCGTCGGACAAGCTTTGACGCAAGCCGGCATGCGGTCCTCGGGTTCAAAATTCTCGTTATAGATGCGGTCCACACAGAGGGTGCATTTCTTCATCACGCCGTCAAAGTGGTCGTATTCGCGGGCGCCATAGGGGCAAGCCCAGCTGCACAACTTGCAACCTATGCAGGTTTCTGGATTGACCAGGACGATCCCGTCTTCAGCGCGCTTGTAGGAAGCCCCGGTCGGACAAACCGTAACGCAGGCCGGTACTTCGCAGTGAAGACAGGAGCGTGGGAAATGAACAATGCGCGACTGTTCGCGTCCGGTCTCCTGTACTTCGTAACCATGGACGCGATTCAACCAAACGCCGGAGGGATCGGCACCTTGCGGATCAAAATCAGTAAGAGGCGCAGGATAGCCCTGTGAATTCCATTCCTTGCAAGACGTGACGCAGGCCTGGCAACCCACACAAGTATCGAGATCGATAACGAGCCCCAGTTTTTTGGCGGAGGGAGGCGGTAGCGACGTCATGACCGTGAACTTCCAACTGGCTGAATTATCTTAAGTCGCTCGAACTGCGGCGCGCTGAGGGCGGATTGTTCGCTTCTTTCAACCTTGACTCTCAAATCATACCATGCAGCCTGGCCAGTAACCGGATCGCTATTGGCATAGCGAAAACCGCCTTCGCGTTCGGGAAGAAGTTCCGAGATCAAGTGATTGAGCAGGAATCCTTTTTTGGCTTCGGGTGCGTCGGCGTCGAGGGCCCAGGCGCCGGAACGTTTGCCGATGGCATTCCAGGTCCACACGGTGTCTGGGTTCACCCCGTCCATGAGTTTCACCTGACCCTTGATGCGTCCGTGATGAGAAATGACGTCGACCCAGTCACCATCGCCGATGCCGATCTTGGCTGCCATTTCGCGAGCCATATACAGCCAGTTGCGGCCGTGTATTTGTCGGAGCCAAGCATTCTGCGACCCCCACGAGTGATACATCGCCATGGGCCGTTGGGTTACGGCATGCAGTGGATACTCTGTATCACTGCTCCCTGCAGCCGGGTACCAGAAGGGAATAGGGTCGAAGTAGGTTTTAATGCGGTCGAGATGTTCGGCTGGTGGCAGGACCGTGCCGTGACCTTTCGCAGCGAGGCGAAATTTCTGAAGCGGCTCACTGTATAGCTGGTGGATGACCGGTTCTGCCCTGCCGATGAAGCCGAAGAACGCCGCCCAGTCGAGATAGGCCCAGTTCACATGGCGGTAATACTTCATGTGGTCCGGGAGCTCGTAGAACCAGTGGCAGCCGTTTCCGATGTAATGCTGAAGCTGATCTGGATTGGGTGTGCCGCGGCCCTGCGACTTGCCGTTGGGCCCTCGAAATCCTGCCAGGGGCCCGATTCCGGGTGCCCTTTCATGGTTGACGATGTAATCGGGATAACCGCCGGGATAACGGGGCGTGCCGTCGGTCCGCGTCATGCCAGGGAGCCCAAGTCTGGCGCCAAGATCGAGTAGCACCGTCTGGAACGGCCTCACATCGCGGTCCGGCTCGACAACCGGCTGCCGGATTGAGTCGGCGGGTCCGTCGGCTTCCGAAATCGGCCGATCAAGAAGAGAAATGCAGTCCCAGCGCTCGAGGTAGGTCGTGTCGGGCAGAATGAGATCGGCGTAGTGGATTGTCTCCGAAGCGTAGGCGTCGGAGTAGATGATTTTTGGGATGAGATATTCACCGGTGCGCTCGTCTTTCGCGGTAAGGTACTTGAGTGTATCCGGCACGTTCATGGCTGAATTCCAGCTCATGTTCGCCATGTACATGAACAGGACATCGATCCTGTAGGGATCGCCCTTGGCGGCGTTAGCAATGACCATGTGCATCAGGCCGTGGGCCGCGAGCGGGGCTTCCCATGAATAGGCTTTGTCAATCCGTTGAGGGTTGCCATCCATATCGATCAGAAGATCGTCCGGGGACGTCACGAAACCCAGAGGCGGACCTGGCAACGGCGTGTTTGGCTTGACTTGCCCAGGTTTGCCAGCGGGTTTAACCCCTGGAGGTGCGGGCTTCGGGAAAGGTGCCTTGTAACGAAAACCGCCCGGCACATCGATGGTACCGAGAATGATCTGCAAAAGGTGGAGGGTCCGGCAGGTCTGGAAACCGTTGGCATGGGCAGAGATGCCCCGCATGGCATGCATGGAGACGGGACGCCCTAAAGTTTTTTCATGATGGCGGCCCGCATAGTCCGTCCACGGAATGTCGAGTTCAATCTGCTCCTCGAATGCTGTGTGCGCTAGTTCGGCTGCAATCCGCTTGATAGTCGCTGCAGAAACTCCACAGCGTTCCGCAACGTTTTCCGGCGACCAGTCCGGTGCTAGGAATCGCTCGGCAATTAACTGAAAACTGGTAACTGCGCGGCGTCCGTCGGGAAAATTGAAACGACCCATTAGCTTCGGCTCGGCGTCGGGAGATAGTGCGGGCATGGGCGTGCCAGAATGGCTGTCCCAGACGAGAGCCGCTCCTTGCGCATTGCGGGCAAACAGCCCGTCATCCGAGCCATGCTCATTCTCTACCACCAACCACGGTGCATTGGTGTAGCGCAACAGATACTCGCCATCGACTTTCTGTGCCGAGAGCAATTCGTGCACCAAAGCGCCAACAAATAACCCATCCGTTCCCGGGCGAATGCCAATCCATTCGTCCGCAATGGCCGAGTAGCCGGTGCGGATTGGGTTGATCGAGACAACCTTGGCACCCCTCGCTTTCAGTTTACCCAAGCCCGCCTTCAAGGGGTTTGAAGCATGGTCTTCGGCCACGCCAAACAGGAGAAAATATTTTGTGTGCTTCCAATCGGGTTCGCCGAATTCCCAAAATGATCCGCCAAAGGTATATAGACCGGCGGCTGCCATATTGACGGAACAGAATCCGCCGTGCGCTGCGTAATTGGGCGTACCGAATTGCGCCGCCCACCAGCCCGTCAAGCCCTGGCTCTGGTCGCGGCCAGTGAAGAAGGCCAGCTTTTTGGGATCTGTATTGCGGATTTCCGAGAGCCACAAAGTGGCCATGCGGAGCGCTTCCTCCCATTCGATCTCGCGGAACTCTCCAGAACCGCGCTCGCCCACACGGATTAGCGGCTTCGTCAGTCGTGCGGGCGAATAGTGCTGCATGATGCCGGCAGCACCCTTGCCGCATATCACACCCTTATTTACGGGATGAGCCTTGTTGCCATCGATATATTTAACCGTACCGTCCTTCAAATAGACCCGAATGCCGCAACGACAAGCGCACATATAACAGGTGGTGGTTTTGATTTCGTCCCACGTTTTGGGCGAAGTGTCGATCAGGGGTTGTGTCATGAATACTCGTTGGCCACTAGCGCATCTGCTTTACCTAAGCC
>JANLYR010000495.1:0-3816 GCA_031365765.1 Hyphomicrobiales bacterium
GGATCATGCCGGCGGAGGGATTGCGAGCGGAACCCCAGGGTTCCCTTCCTCCATCCGCTGGCCCGCATGGAGGTTTCGATGAACAGATTTTTAGGTGTTCTACTGGTGCTCCTGGCGAGCGTCCTTCCGGCTTCGGCCGAGGAAGCGCTCACCATCTATACCTATGAGAGCTTCGTTTCCGAATGGGGACCGGGGGCAAAAATCAAGGAGCAGTTCGAAAAGACCTGCGATTGCACCATCGAATGGGTGGCGCTGGGCGATGGTGTCGCGGTCCTCAACCGCCTCAAGCTGGAAGGCGCCAATACCAAGGCGGATGTCGTGCTCGGCCTCGACACCAATCTCACATCGGAGGCGGTGGCGACCCACCTGTTCGGCCAACACGGCCTCGACAAGGCGCAAGCCAAAACGCCCGTTCCGTGGACGGACGATTATTTCATGCCCTTCGACTACGCTCATTTCGCGGTGATCTACGACAGCGAAAAAATCGCCACGCCGCCCACCAGCCTCGATGAACTGGTCAACGGCGATCCCAAGCAAAAGATCGTGCTGCAGGACCCCCGTTCGTCCACGCCGGGTCTGGGTTTCCTGCTGTGGATGAAGGCGGTCTATGGCGACAAGGCTGGGGAAGCGTGGAAGAAACTTTCGCCCCGCATTCTCACCACCACGCCCGGCTGGTCCGAGGCCTACGCGCTTTTCACCAAGGGCGAAGCACCGATGGTGCTGTCCTACACCACCTCGCCCGCCTATCACGTCATCGCCGAATCGACCGAACGCTACAAGGCGGCGGCGTTTTCCGAGGGACACTATCTGCAGATCGAGGTCGCGGGCTTGATCGAGGCTTCGCCCGAGCGCGCACTCGCCGTCAAATTCCTGCAATTCATGATGGAGCCCGGCTTCCAGGACAACATCCCGCAGAGCAACTGGATGTTTCCCGCGGGTGCGATTTCAAAACCTCTCCCCGAGGCCTTCGACCGGCTGGTCAAGCCCGCAAAGACATTCCTGTTCACACCCGAAGAGGTGGCCGCCAAACGCCGCGAATGGATCGATGAATGGCTGAACGCCGTTTCGCGCTGAAATCCGGCGGGTTTGCCGCGGGCCTGTCGCTCGCGGCGATCCTGGCTGGCGTGATCGCTGGGTTCGCGCCCGTCGCTACGATCGGCCTGTCGGAGGGGTGGACGCAATTCGACCCTTATCTCCTGCGGGTTGTCCGCTTCACCCTGTTGCAGGCCACTCTCTCCACCGGCCTTTCCCTCCTCATCGGCATTCCGGTCGCGCGGGCGCTTGCGCGCCAGAGCTTTCGCGGGCGCGCGCTCATCCTCCGGCTGTTCCTGCTGCCTCTGGCGCTGCCGGCGATCGTCGCCATCCTCGGCATCGTCACGGTCTATGGCGCGGGCGGCTGGCTCGGCAGTGCCTTCGACCTTTACGGCCTGACCGGCATTCTCATCGCCCATGTGTTCTTCAATGCGCCGCTCGCGGCGCGGCTCATCCTGGCGCGGATCGAGGCCATACCGGCGGAGAGTTTCCGGCTTGGCGCGGCGCTGGGGTTTCAGGGGCATCAGGTGTTCCGCCTGATCGAATGGCCACAGATCAGGCCGGCGCTGGCGGGACTGGCAACGCTGATCTTTCTCCTGTGCACGGCGAGTTTCGCGGTGGTGCTGACCTTGGGCGGCGGGCCCAGGGCCACGACGCTGGAAGTGGCGATCTACCAGGCGTTGCGCTTCGATTTCGATCCGGCACGGGCCACGGCGCTGTCCCTGGTGCAAATCGTCATCTGCTGCGTGCTGGCGTTTTACGCCGCGCGCTTTGCCGGATTTGGCATCGTATCGCCGCCCCTCCGGCGTTATCGCGCGCGTTACGATGGCGGCGGCCGCGTGGCCCGCATCGGCGATTTCGCGGTGATCGCGCTGAGCCTGGCAATTGTCGCGCCGCCGGTCGCCGCGGTGGTGGCGGCAGGCGTCGCGGGCCTTGCAGCCGGGGTTGAACTGGGGCGGGCGGTAATGACGAGCCTCGCCATCGCCACCGCCACCGCGATCATCGCCGCCTTTGCCGTCTGGCCCCTGGCGGCACTCGCCGCGCGGGCCCCGCGATTTTCGTTGATGGCAAATCTGGCGACGCTCGGGGCTTATGTCATCCCGCCCGCCGTCCTCGCCACCGGCTGGTTCATCCTGTTCAGCCGCTATTCCCAAAGCCAGGCTTTGGCGCCGGTCCTGGTCGTTGCCCTCAATTCGCTCATGGCGCTGCCCTTCGCCTATGGCGCGCTGGCGCCTGCGGTGGCCGACGGGGCGGCGCGCCACGACCGGCTCTGCGCCGGGCTCGGCCTCGCCGGATTGAACCGCTTCCGGCTTATCGATTTTCCCCTGCTCCGGCGGCCGCTGGCGCTCACCTTGATGGTGGCGGGGATCGTGTCGCTGGGCGATCTCACCGCGATCATGATGTTTGGCAGCCATGACCTGGTTACGCTTCCGGCCCTCATCTACCGGCAGATGGGAAGCTACCGCATGGCGCAGGCCGCCGGCACGGCGCTGATCCTCGCCGCTTTCGCTTTTGTGCTTATCATGATGATCGAAAAGCTCGGCAGGCAGCATGATCCAGCTTGATCGCGTGCGCTTCATCTATGACGAAATGGAAATGGCGTTCACGCTCAACGTAGGGCGTGGTTCGTTCGTCGCCGTAACGGGGCCGAGCGGTGCTGGAAAATCGACATTGCTGGCGCTCATCGCCGGGTTCGAACCGCCCTTGTCGGGCACGATCACACTCGACGGCCGTGACATGGCGGGGGTTGCGCCCGAGCGCCGCCCCGTCAGCATCATCTTTCAGGACTACAACACATTCGCCCATCTCGATCTCTGGAAGAACGTGGCGCTCGGCATTTCGCCCACCCTGAAACTGGACGCGCCTGAGCGGGCAAGGGTCGATGAGGCGCTCAACCAGGTGGAGCTTGGCCCGCTGGCAAATCGGCTTCCCGGGGACATTTCGGGCGGCGAACGCCAGCGCGTGGCCATAGCCCGGGCCCTGGTGCGCGACCGGCCGATCCTGCTGCTCGATGAAGCCTTTGCATCACTTGGACCGGCAATGCGGCGCGACATGCTCGACCTGGTGAGGTCGCTGCACAACGAACGCGGTCTCACCGTGCTGATGGTCACGCATCATCCGGAGGACGTGCGTTACGCCGCGGACACCGTGGTCTTTGTCCATGGCGGCCGCGTCCTCGCGGTCGAGCCCACCTTCAGGTTCTTTGCCATGCGCGACCGGCCCGAGATCGCCGAATATCTGGGAGACTGGAGTGCGGCACGGTAATCGTCTAAGCGCCCACCATGTCCCGCCTGCTTCTCAATCTCCGCGATATCGCGCTCACCTTTGGCGGCAAGCCCGTGCTCGAAGGTGCCCAGTTGATGCTGGCCGATGACGAGCGCGTGGCGCTGGTCGGGCGCAACGGGTCGGGCAAGTCAACGCTGCTCAAGATCGCCGCGGGGCTGGTCGAGGCCGATACGGGCGAAGTCTGGCTTCAGCCCGGCACCACGCTCCGCTATCTGCCCCAGGAACCCGATCTCGCGGGCCATGCGAGCGTGCTCGATTATGTCGAGAGTGGCCTCGGCCCCGCCGATGACAGGCACCGCTGCCGCGCTTTGCTTGAGCAGCTTGGACTGAGCGGGAGCGAAGATCCGGCCCATCTGTCGGGCGGTGAAATCCGCCGCGCGGCGCTGGCCCGGACACTGGCGCCCGATCCCGACCTGCTGCTGCTCGACGAACCCACCAACCACCTCGATCTGCCGGCGATCGAATGGCTCGAAGCGGAACTTAAAAATTCACGCGCGG
>JANLYR010000006.1:0-22163 GCA_031365765.1 Hyphomicrobiales bacterium
CTTTTCACATCCAGCGCCTGGATGACGGCGGATGGCCGCACGTTGCAGAACAGCGCGATCTTGCGGCGCTCGTTCAGCGGAATCTCGCGGTCGGCGCGGCACAGCAGAATGTCGGGCAGGATGCCGATCGAGCGCAGTTCCTTGACCGAATGCTGGGTGGGCTTGGTCTTGAGCTCGCCCGCCGCCGGTATATAGGGCAGCAGCGTCAGGTGCATGAAGATGCAGGAGCCGCGCGGTTTTTCCTGGCCGAACTGGCGGATCGCCTCGAAATACGGCAGGCCCTCGATGTCGCCCACCGTGCCGCCAATCTCGACCAGCACGAAATCGAAGTCCTCGTTGCCGGTTTCGATGAACTCCTTGATGGCGTCGGTCACATGGGGGATGACCTGCACGGTGGCGCCGAGAAAATCGCCGCGCCGCTCCTTGGCGATGATGTCCTGGTAGATGCGGCCGGTGGTGATGTTGTCGAGGCGGTTGGCGTGGCGGCCGGTGAAGCGCTCGTAATGGCCCAGATCGAGGTCGGTTTCGGCGCCGTCGTCGGTGACGAAAACCTCGCCGTGCTGGTAGGGGCTCATGGTGCCCGGATCGACATTGAGATAGGGATCGAGCTTCCGCAGCCTCACGCTGAAGCCGCGGGCCTGGAGAAGTGCTCCCAGCGCGGCAGAGGCCAGACCCTTGCCCAGTGAGGAAACCACGCCGCCGGTGATGAAGATGTACCGCGCCATGGGAGTTCAGCCTAGCCCATCGCGCGGGCGATTCGAAGCGCCAAGATCAAACCGCGCTACTGCGGGACCTGCGGTGTTTTGGGCAGGTTGGGCAGGATGCTGCCACCCGTGTCGGCCGGCGCGGAATCGGCCGGGGCCTCCTGCGAAGGCGTGACGCGGTCGAAGATCGAACCGCTGGAGCCCCGATGGCTGGCGATCAAGGTCAGGCTGATCGAGGTGGCGAAAAAGGCCACCGCCAGATAGGCCGTGGTGCGGGTAAGCGCATTGCCGACACCGCGGGCCGAAAACAGATTGCCACCACCACCGCCGCCGCTGCCGATGCCAAGGGCTCCCCCTTCCGAGCGCTGCAGGAGGACGACGCCGATCAGCGCCAGGGCCACGACAAGGTGTATGACGAGAATAACGGTCTGCATGCGGATTTTCCGGATTGATTGCGGACGGGGCTATAGCCGGGATATGGGTGCCGCGCAACGGCGGGGCAAGGACGGGTTTACCTGCCCGGTTCGCGGGGCCGGTACCTATAGCGGAAGGTGCAGCGCGGCGCTCCGGCCATGATGGTGTGCTGGCGGTCGAGTTCGATCGCGGGATCGTAGCCCTGGCAGAAGGTGCCATCGCGGTTGCAGGACATCAGGTGTCCGATATGCGCCAGCCCCATCTCCTTGTAGGTCTCGGCGTAACGGCAACGGGTGACGTCGAAGTCGAAGGTGCTGTCATCGGCCTTGAGGATTTCGATCTCGAGCGCGCCATCGGCGGTCCACAGATCGTAGAGCCTGATGAAATCGGCCATCGAGGTCTGGCCTTCCGGGGCATTGGCGGCAAAGGCCCTGCCCTCGGCGATGGCGGCTTTGCGGATCGCCGCGTCGAGAATGGCATCGGCCTTCTCGCGGCCGAGCGCTGCCACCATTTCGGCATGGATGGGACCGATCACCTGCGCCTGCAGGCGGCGTTTCACGAGGGTTGGGAGTTCGGGCATGAGTATTCCAGTTTTCCATGAACAGAGCCGATGTGTTGACTCACTTATTTGTTGTTGTTACATAAATACATGCGGTTGACGTTCGATGCGGACAAACGGATCAAGACGCTTGTTGAAAGGGGCCTGGACTTCGAAGCCGCCGCGTCGATTTTTTTGGACAACCATATCAGTGCACTCGATGCGCGCGAAGATTATGCGGAGCCGCGATATATCACCATCGGTTATCTCGCGTCGAGGATGGTGGTCCTCGTATGGACGCCGCGAATGGGAAGCCGCCGGATTATCAGCATGAGGAAAGCCAATGCCCGTGAACAAAAAATCTACGCGCCGCGCCTGGCGTGATCCCGAAGATGCTCCCGATCTTTCGTCACCCGAATGGCGCAAGCAATTTGAAGGCGCGGATGTGCTGGCTGGAAAAAAGGTGGTGCAGCGCGGGCGCCCCGCCTCCCTTGCGCCCAAAGTTTCGACAACCGTCCGGCTCGATGCCGATGTGATGGACCACTTCAAGTCGGGAGGCCGTGGCTGGCAAACCCGACTCAATGCGGCGCTGCGCAAGGTGGCGGGGCTATAGCTACCCATAAACCCCGATAATGCCGATGAAGTCACTGGCTTTGAGGCTTGCTCCGCCCACCAGGGCGCCGTTGACGTTGGGGGCGGCCATCAGTTCCGTGGCGTTGGAGGGCTTGACCGAGCCGCCGTAGAGGATGCGGACGGAGGCGCCCTCGCCGCCCACGAGGTTTTGCAGATCGGCGCGGATATGGGCGTGGACTTCGGCCACCTCTTCAGTGGTGGGGGTGAGGCCCGTGCCGATTGCCCAGACCGGCTCGTAGGCAATGACGGTGTTGGCCGCAGTCACACCTTCGGGAAGCGAACCTTTAAGCTGCCGCGACACGACGGCGAGCGTTTTTCCGGTCTGGCGTTCCTCCAGGGTTTCGCCGATGCAGACGATGGCGATGAGAGCGGCGCGGTGGACGGCGGCGGCCTTGCGGCGCACCATCTCATCGGGTTCGCCGTGATTGGCGCGGCGCTCCGAATGGCCGACGATGACGGCGGTGGCGCCCGCGTCCTTGAGCATCTCGGCCGAAATGTCGCCGGTATGGGCGCCGGAAGCTTCCCAATGGCAGTCCTGGCCGCCGACTTCGATCGCGCTGTCCTTGAGGGCCACTTTCATGCGGGCCAGCAGCGTCGCCGGGGGACACAGCAACACGGCGCAACGGGGTTTCGCTTCCGCCACCAGCGCGGCCAGGCGCCGCGGCTCCTCCAGCGTGGCAGCGGTGCCATTCATCTTCCAGTTGCCCGCCACCAATGGCAAAAGCTTCGTCGTTCCCATCTTTGTTCCTCCAATGGCTGCGAGCGTTGGCGATAGCAGAGGCAGCGCGTGCTTGCGAGGGGGTGCGCGCATCCCTATGATGCGCCGCGTGAATTGAAAGGACTTATGCGACATGATGGATGTGCTGCGGCGGGCGGCCAAGGGCTGGGTTGCGAAAGTCCTGATCGGAATGCTGGCGCTGAGCTTCGGCGTGTGGGGGATCGCCGACGTGTTCCGGGGCTTTCGTGCCTCGGCGCTGGCAACCGTCGGTAGCCAGGAGATTTCAGCCGCGGCCTATAACACGTCGTTCAACCAGGCAGTGCAGAACATGTCGCGCCAGACCGGTCAGGCGCTTACCGCCGAACAGGCGCGTAGCTTCGGACTGGACCGCCAGGTGCTGAACAACCTGATCCAGGCCGCAGCCCTCGATGCGCAAGGCAAGGGCATGAAGCTGGCCATTTCCGACGCTTCGCTGGCCGAAGAGATCGCCGCCAACCCGGCCTTCAAGGGCTCGGACGGCAAATTCAGCCCGACGCAGTTTCGCCGCCTGCTCGAACAGAACAATCTCAACGAGCAGATGTATCTGGCCGGCGAGCGCCAGGCCAAGCTCCGGGGGGCCCTGACCGAGGCCGTCGAAGGCGACTTCACGCCGCCCAAAACCCTGGTCGAGGCGCTGTACCGCCACCGGACGGAACAGCGGGACGCCCGCTATTTCAGCGTGGCGGTGGCGGAGAGCGAAATCGTTGCGCCGACCGATGAACAGATCAAGAAGCATTACGAAGACAGTCCGGAACACTATACCGCGCCGGAATATCGCTCGATCGCCATCATCAAGGCCGAGCCCGCCGATATCGCCGCCAAAATGACGGTGACCGACGAGGAGCTCAAAGCAGGCTTCGAGCGTCTCAAGAAGGACTATTTCACGCCGGAACGGCGGACCGTGCTGCAGATGACCTTTCCCACCCTCGAGGAGGCGCACAAGGCCAAGGTCAGGCTGGCGGCGGGCGAAGATTTCCTGGCAATCGCCAAGGAGCGCGGCGTCAGCGCGGCGGACGCAACATTCGCCGACAAGACCAAGGACGATTTTCTCGACCCCAAGGTGGGCGAGGCCGCGTTTTCACTGGCGCAGGGGGCGGTGAGCGACCCCATCCAGGGAAGCCTGGCGATTGCGCTTCTCAAGGTCGCGTCGATCACGCCCGAGGTGCAGCGCGGTTTCGAGTCTGTAAAGACCGAGCTCACGGAGCGGCTGCGGCTTGACAAGGCGAAGGAAGAAATCCAGTCGGTCTATGACTCGGTCGAGGATGCCCGCGCGGGCCAAGGCAAATTCGAGGACATCGCGAAGACAGCCGGGTTGCCGTTCATTCTCGTGCCGCCCACCGACGTCAACGGACGGGGCAAGGCGGGCGAGGAAATCGATGTTCCGTACAAGGATGAATTGTTGAAGGCCGCCTTCGGCAGCGATGTGGGGGTCGAGAACGATGCCCTGACGCCGGGCGAGGGTTATGTCTGGTACGAAGTGCGCGAGGTGACGCCGGCGGCGGTGCAGCCGCTGGCGGCTGTGAAGGACAAGGTGAAGCGGACGCTGATTGAGGAGAAGCTGGGGGAACTGGCGGCGGAGAAGGCGAAAAAGCTGGTGGAGCGCGCCAATGCCGGCGTTCCGCTCGAAACCCTGGCGCAGGAGGCGGGCAGTACCGTCAAGACCGCGCGGGGGCTGAAGCGAACCGATACCAGCGACGATTTCGACGCCGACGCGGTGAAGGCTACGTTCAGCGTCAAGGAAGGCGGCTATGCCTATGCCGTTGGTGGAGACGGCAAGAGCGCCAAGGTGATCCAGTCGCTGGCCGTGATGCTGCCGCCCTATGACGGCAATTCGGCGGAGGCAAAATCGATTACCGAGGATGCGCGGACGGGGACCGCAAGCGATGTGCTGTCGCTTTATCTGGCCAATCTCCAGGACCGGCTTGGCGTCACGGTGAATGAAACGCTGTGGCGACAGATTTCGGGAGCGCAAACGCAATAGTGGCACGGTTGACCCGGCCACCCAGATTCTCCGCCGGCTGATCATTCGAAGTTCCGTTGGCCGGGTCAAGCCCGGCCCTGGAGCGGTTGGAGATGGCGCGGCCAGATTTATAGAGTTCGAAATGCAGGTCTTTCCAGACTATGAGATTTTCGCCGCCGCCCATGAAAGGGGCGAGGCGCAGATTGTTTCGACGCGGCTGGTGGCCGACCTCGAGACGCCGGTGTCGGCGATGCTCAAGCTGGCCCGGAACGCGCGCTACTCGTTCCTGCTCGAGTCGGTCGAGGGGGGTGCGGTGCGCGGGCGCTATTCGATCATCGGCATGAATCCCGACATGATCTGGCGGGTGGACGGCGGCAAGGCTTCGGTCAACCGTGCGGCTCTGGCTTCGCCCGAGGGACCGTTCGAGCCGATCGATCTCCATCCGCTGGCGGCGCTGCGGGCGCTGCTGGCCGAAAGCCGCATCAAACGTCCCGCCGATGCGCCGCCGATGGCGGCGGGCGTGTTCGGCTATATGGGCTATGACATGGTGCGGGTGATGGAGGACCTGGGTCCGCCCAATCCCGATCCGATCGGCGTGCCGGACGGGATGCTGATCCGCCCGACGGTGATGGCGATCTTCGACAGCGTCAAGGACGAGGTGACGGTGACGTCTCCCGTCTATGGGGACGCACGTGTTTCGGCGCGGGTGGCCTATGCGCGAGCGCGCGAACGGCTGTCGGAAATCGTCGATGCGCTGGACCGGCCGCTCGACCATGTGGCATTGCGGGGCGAGGATGCAGCACCCATCACCGCGGCGAAATCGAACATCACGCCAGCGGATTTCATGGCGATGGTGGCGAAGGCCAAGGATTATATTTCGGCGGGCGATATTTTCCAGGTGGTGCTGTCGCAGCGTTTCGAGACGGAATTCACCCTGCCGCCGTTCGCGCTGTACCGGTCGCTGAGGAGGGTCAATCCGTCGCCGTTTCTGTATTATCTCGATTTCGATAGCTTCTCGGTGATCGGCTCCAGTCCCGAAATCCTGGTCCGGGTGCGCGACGGCAGAGTGACGATAAGGCCGATCGCGGGGACGCGGCGGCGGGGTGCTACACCGGCCGAGGACCGGGCACTGGCGGCGGAGCTTCTCGCCGATCCCAAGGAGCGGGCCGAACATCTGATGCTGCTCGATCTGGGGCGCAACGATGTGGGCCGGGTGGCGGAGATCGGATCGATCAAGGTGACCGACCAGTTCATTCTCGAATATTATTCGCAGGTGATGCATATCGTGTCCAATGTCGAGGGCACGCTGGCCAAGAAATACGACGCCATCGACGCACTGGTGGCGGGCTTTCCGGCGGGCACCGTGTCGGGTGCTCCCAAGGTGCGCGCCATGCAGATCATTGACGAACTGGAGCACGAGAAGCGCGGCGTCTATGCGGGCTGTGCCGGATATTTCTCGGCCGACGGCGAGATGGATACCTGCATCATGCTGAGAACCGCGGTGGTCAAAGACGGGCGGATGTATGTGCAGGCGGGCGCCGGCATTGTCGCCGACAGCATGCCCGAAGCTGAGCACGAGGAGTGCATAAACAAGGCCAAGGCGCTGTTTCGCGCCGCCGAGGAAGCGGTGCGGTTCGCCGGCCGCGCGGGACGAGCGCAATGATTGTCCTCATCGACAATTATGACAGCTTCACCTGGAATCTCTATCATTACCTGGGCGATCTCGGCTGCGAGACGGTGGTGCACCGGAATGACAAGGTGAGCGTCGGACAGGTGATGTCGGCTAGACCTCAGGCGATCGTCATTTCGCCCGGACCGGCGACGCCCAACGAGGCCGGCATCTGTCTCGACCTAATCGCGCGGGCATCCGACACGATCCCCATCTTCGGCGTGTGCCTCGGCTTGCAGGCGATGGGCCAGGCGTTCGGGGCCAGGGTGGTGCGAGCGCCGTCGCTGATGCATGGCAAGGTGTCGAGCGTGCATCACACGGGCAAAGGCGTGTTCGAGGGATTGCCGCAGGATTTCACCGCGACGCGCTATCATTCGCTGATCGTCGAGCGGAGCACCCTGCCCCCATGCCTTGAGGTGACGGCGGAGACCGATGGGCTGGTGATGGGGTTGCGGCACAAGACGAAGAACGTGCATGGGGTGCAGTTCCATCCCGAGAGCATCGCGTCCGAACATGGCCATGCGGTGTTGCGGAATTTCCTCAGGCTGGCGGAGGCTTCCTGATGGCGGACCTCAAGCCCTTCATCGCCAAGACGGCGGCGGGCAAATCGCTCAGCCGCGAAGAGGCACGCGATGCCTTCTCGATCATGATGTCGGGCGAGGCCACGCCGTCGCAGATCGGCGGCTTGCTGATGGCGCTCCGGGTCAAGGGCGAAACCGTTGACGAGATCACCGGTGCGGTCGAGATCATGCGCGAAAAGATGGTGCGGGTTGTGGCGCCGCGTCAGGCGATCGATATCGTCGGCACGGGGGGTGACGCGTCGGGGTCGTATAACATTTCCACCTGCGCCGCGCTGGTGGCCGCCGGAGCCGGACTGAAGGTCGCCAAGCATGGCAACCGGGCGCTGTCGTCCAAGTCCGGTGCCGCCGACGTATTGATGGCACTGGGGGTGAAGCTCGATCTGGCGCCGGAGCGCATTTCGGCGTGCATCAAGGAGGCGGGCGTGGGCTTCATGTTTGCGCCTTCGCATCATGCCTCGATGAAGCATGTGGGACCGTCGCGGGTGGAACTGGGGACACGCACGATCTTCAACCTGCTTGGTCCGCTGTCCAATCCGGCGGGCGTCACCCGGCAGGTTACCGGAGTCTTTTCAAGGGACTGGGTCGAGCCTCTCGCGCAGGTGATGAAGAACCTCGGCAGCGAGGCGTGCTGGATCTGCCATGGCGAGGGCGGCTTCGACGAAATCGTGCCATCGGGGGTGACGTGGGTGGCCGAATTGAAAGACGGCAAGGTGACGCGTTTCGAGCTGACGCCGGAGGCTGCGGGATTGAAGCGGTCGGCGGCGGCGGATTTGAAGGGCGGCGAGGCGACCGAGAATGCGCGAGCGCTGCGCGCCGTGCTGATGGGCGAGGCTTCGGCTTTCCGCGACGCGGCGGTGATGACGGCGGGGGCGGCGCTGCTGATGGCTGGCAAGGCCGGGGATTTCCGCCATGGCGTTCAGCAGGCGCAGAAGGCCATCGACGGCGGGGCGGCGCTGGCGGCTCTGGAGCGACTGATCGAGGTTTCGAATGTGTAGTGTAGCATCGTCATCTCCCGCTGCAGCGGGAGAGGAAGGGGCCCCGCTGGGAAGCAGTGGGGGAGGTGAGGGACTTTCGCGCAAGTTCTGGCGGAGGGCCCTCATCTCCCCCATCGCCAAGAGGCGATGGGTCCCCTTCTTCTCCCGCTTCGCGGGCGAAGACGGTAGGGCGAGGTCATGTTGACCATTCTTGACCGCATCGCTTCCTACAAGCGGGAGGAAGTTTCGGCGGCGAAGGTTGCCATCTCCGAGCGCGAGCTTGAGGTGATGGCGCTGGATGCGCCGCCGGTGCGGGATTTTGTCGGTGCACTGGAGCGGAAGATTGCGGCGGGCGCGTTTGCGCTGATCGCCGAGATCAAGAAGGCCAGTCCATCGAAGGGCCTGATCCGGGCCGACTTCAATCCGCCGCGGCTGGCCATGGCTTACGAAGATGGCGGGGCGGCGTGTCTTTCGGTGCTGACCGATGGACCGTCGTTCCAGGGGGCGCCGGAATTTCTGGGGGCGGCGCGGGCCGTCACTGCACTTCCGGCACTGCGCAAGGATTTCATGCTCGATCCCTATCAGGTGGCGGAGGCCAGGGCCTGGGGGGCGGACTGCATTCTCATCATCCTGGCGATGGTCGATGACAGACTGGCCGTGGAGTTGGAGGCGGCGGCGCGCGACTGGGGCATGGCGGTGCTGGCGGAGGTGCATGACGAAGAGGAACTGGAGCGGGCACTCAGGCTTTCGACGCGGCTGATCGGCATCAACAACCGCAATCTCCACACCTTCGAGACCACGCTTGAAACCACCGAGCGATTGGCGCTCAAGGTGCCGAAGGAGCGGATGGTGGTGAGCGAGAGCGGGCTCAATGCGGCGGGGGACCTGGAGCGACTGTCGCGGATCGGCGTCAATGCCTTCCTGATCGGCGAGAGCCTGATGCGGCAGCAGGATGTGACGGCGGCCACCCGTGCTATGCTGTCCCGATGAACAGGCTCAGCCATCTCGATGCCGCGGGCAACGCCCATATGGTGGACGTGTCGGAGAAGGATGTTACCGCGCGGACGGCCACGGCCAAGGCGCGAGTGCTGATGGCGCCGGCGACACTGGCGCTGGTGGTCGCGGGCAAAGCGAAAAAGGGCGACGTGCTGGCGGCGGCGCGGATCGCCGGCATCATGGCGGCAAAGAAGACCTCCGATCTGATCCCGCTGTGCCATCCCCTGCTCATCACCAAGGTGTCGGTCGAATTTGCGCTGGCGCAATCGGAAATCGAGGTGACCGCAATGGTCAAGGTGGAGGGCAAGACGGGGGTTGAGATGGAGGCGCTGACGGCGTGCTCTGTCGCCTGCCTGACACTCTACGACATGCTGAAGGCGGTGGATCGCGGCATGCGGATCACGGATTTGCGGCTGGTCGAGAAATCCGGCGGCAAGTCGGGCGACTACCGGGCGGAGTGACGATGGCCCTGCTTGCCGTCGAGGACGCCCGCGCCCGCATCCTGGCTGGTGTCAGGCCGCTTGCGCCCGAAAGTGTCAAGCTGGCCGATGCGCCGGGGCGCGTGCTGGCGGTGGCGCTGAAGGCTACGCGCGACCAGCCGCCGTTCGATGCATCCGCCATGGACGGTTATGCCTTGCACGCGGGCGATGGGCCGGAACTGCGGGTGATCGGCGTATCGGCGGCGGGGCATGGGTTTGGCGCGACCGTGAAGAGCGGAACGGCGGTGCGCATTTTTACCGGCGCACCTGTCCCCAAAGGTGCTGACAGCGTCGTCATTCAGGAAAACACCGAAGCGGGCGACGGTGCGGTGAAGATCATGCAGGCTCCGCGCGTGGGCCAGAATATCCGGACGCGCGGGCTGGATTTCCGCAAGGGCGACGCCTTGCTCGAACCCGGAACGAAGTTCAATGCGCGCGATATCGGACTGGCGGCGGCGATGAATTGCGCTACCGTCCGGGTGCGGAGAAAGCCGTTGGTGGCGGTGTTTTCCACCGGCGACGAACTGGTGCTGCCGGGGGCAAGGCCGGGGCCAGGCCAGATCGTCTCTTCCAACAGCCACGCGCTTATCGCCATGGCGCGGCATTTCGGCGCCGAAGTGCTCAATCTCGGCATTGTCGGCGATAGCCTGAAAGCAACCGAGCGGGCGATTGCCAGGGCCAGGGCCGCGGATGTTCTGGTGACCAGCGGTGGCGCATCGGTCGGCGATCATGATTTCGTGCAGGAGGCACTCAGGAATTCCGGCGTCACGATCGATTTCTGGAAGATCGCCATGCGGCCGGGCAAGCCTTTCATGTTCGGCAGGCGCAAGGGACAGCGGGTGCTGGGACTGCCGGGCAATCCGGTGTCGGCGCTGGTGTGCGCCAGGCTGTTTCTCAAACCATTGCTAGACGCCCTGCTGGGATTGCCGTCGAGCGAGGATGGGACACAAGCCCGGCTGGGCGCCAGCATGCCTGCCAATGACGGGCGCCAGGACTATGTCCGGGCAACTCTGGCCGTAGCCCCCGACGGGGCGCGGACGGTGACCCCGCATGGGCGGCAGGATTCGTCCATGCAGCGCAGTTTTCGCCAATCGCAATGCCTGATCGTGCGCGCGCCCGATGCGCCAGCCGCATCAGCGGGAGAAATGACATCCATTCTGATGCTTGATTTCTGACGGTTACGAAAAGTAAACAGTTGCAGAACTAAACAGCAACCGATAGATATGTTGCAGGTTTGTTCCGATTCTGGAACGGGAGACGGTCCGATGCTCACCAGGAAACAACTCGAACTCTTACTGTTCATCAATGAGCGGCTGAAAGAGGAAGGGGTGCCGCCCTCCTTCGAGGAAATGAAGGATGCGCTGAACCTGCAGTCGAAGTCCGGGGTGCACCGCCTCATCGTGGCGCTGGAGGAACGGGGCTTTCTCAAACGCATGCCGAACCGGGCGCGCGCGCTGGAAGTGATCAAACTGCCGGACAGCCATTCGCCGAGCCTGGGAAACCGGCGGCCGGGATTTACCCCCAATGTCATCCAGGGCACGCTCGGCAAGGTCAAGCCCATGCCTGCGGCCAATGACGGGATCCCCCGCTCCGCCGTCGTGCCGCTGATGGGGCGGATCGCCGCGGGCGTGCCGATCTCAGCCATCCAGGACCACACCAACAACATCTCCGTGCCCCCTGAAATGCTGGGCGGTGGCGAACATTACGCGCTCGAGGTCAAGGGCGATTCGATGATCGATGCGGGGATTTTCGATGGCGACACGGTGCTGATCCGCAAATCCGACACGGCGATCAACGGCGACATCATCGTGGCCCTCATCGACGACGAGGAGGCAACCCTGAAGCGGCTGCGGCGCAAGGGCGATTCGGTGGCGCTGGAAGCCGCGAATTCCGCCTATGAGACGCGGATTTTCGGGCCGGACCGGGTCAAGGTCCAGGGCAAGCTCGTGGGACTGCTCAGGAAGTATTAGGAAGGCCCCTCATCCGCCCCTTCGGGCACCTTCTCAAAATAGATCTGCCTTCTCCCGCGCGGAACGCGTTGGAGAAGGTGACCGCAGGGCGGATGAGGGCCTTGCTTCGCCTCCGGCGCTGTTGTGTAGTCGGCGCTGGCCTGCGGCGGAGCTTCCTGCATGAAGATTTATGGCGACCTCATATCCCCTTTCGTGCGCACCACGCTGGTGGCGGCGGCCGAGGCCGGGCTTGGCACCCGGGTCACCCATATCAAGGAAACGGTGACGCCGACCCAGGCCAATCCGAACCTGACCGCGTTGTCGCCGCTGGGCAAGGTGCCGGTGCTTGAAACCGACCATGGCCATCCGATCTATGATTCGCGCGTCATCGTCGAATATCTCTGCCATGTGGCAGGCAATTCCAGCCTGATCCCGGATGACGGGGTGAAGCGTTTCCGGGTGCTCACACTGCAGGCGCTGGCGCTAGGCATGGGCGATGCCGGGGTTTCGTACCGCTACGAGATCAATGCCAGGCCCAAGGGGCTGCAGTGGGAAGGCTGGATGGAGCGTCAGTCGCAGCGCCTGCGCGATGGCGCCGACGATCTCGAGCGCAACTGGCAACCGGTGCTGGCCGAGGTCAATGCCGGATCGATCGCTACCGCCGTTGTGCTGGCCTATCTCGACTACCGCATTCCCGACCTGGCCTGGCGCACCGGCCGGCCGAAGCTCGCCGAATTTCACGCCCAGTTTTCGGCGCGCGACAGCATGGTGAAGACGGCCCTTCCGAACTGACAATGCAAACGTTCGACCTGATCGTGGCGGGGGCGGGCCCGGCGGGGCTGGCGGCGGCTGCCCTAGCGGCGCAAGGGGGAAAACGCGTGGCGCTGGTGACCGGGCCGGCAGCCGCGGGAGACGATCCCCGCACGGTGGCGCTGATGCAGCCCTCGATCAATCTGCTGGCCCATCTTGGCGTGTGGCCTGAACCACTGGCGCAGTCCGCATCGCCGCTCCGCCGGTTGCGGTTGATCGATGACACCGGGGCATCCGTCGCCGCGCCCGAGATGGTGTTTGACGCCGCCGAGATCGGCGCGGAATGGTTTGGCTGGAACGTGCCGCTGGCGGCACTGGTGCCAGCACTGCAACAGCGCGGGGCGGAAACAGGCGTCACCGCGATAGCCCAGGCGGCGGTGGGGGCGCGGTGCAGCGAACAGGCAGTCCATATCGAACTGGCCTCGGGAGATATTCTCTCGGCACCGGTCGCCATCGCCGCCGATGGACGCGATTCGGTTCTCCGCCAGGCCGCGGGGATCGGTGTCCGCCAGTGGACTTACGAACAGGCGGCGATTGCCACGCGCTTTGCGCATTCGGTGGCGCATCGCGACACATCGAGTGAATATCATCGCAGCGGCGGCCCCTTCACCACGGTGCCGCTGCAGGGCAACCGGTCGAGCCTCGTGTGGATGGAGCGGCCGGCGCGCGCCGCCGCGCTGATGGCGCTCGACGACCGGAGACTGGCGGCGGAAATCCAGATCGCCACCCATGGCGAACTGGGGCTGGTTTCCGATATTGGGCCACGCCGCCTTTTTGCTATGAAGGGTCAGGCAGCGGAGGTGTTCGCCCGGAACCGCATCATGCTGGTGGGCGAAGCGGCGCATGTGGTGCCACCGCTGGGCGCGCAAGGGCTCAACATGTCGCTCCGCGATGCCGCGCAGGCGGTGGAATTCGTCCTTGTACGGAGCGATCCAGGCGCAGCGGAAACGCTCGCCGACTATGACCGGCAGCGGCGGCACGACGTCGAGCCGCGAGGCCAGGTGATCGACCTGATTAACCGCTCGCTCCTGAGCGCGTTCGCGGCGGCGGCGGGCGCGCGCGTGGCGGGACTGGCACTGCTGCGGCGGGTGGGTCCGCTCCGGCGCCATGCGATGCGCGTGGGCATGGGAATGGCGGAGGATCTGCCGCGCGCGATGCGGGGGTAGTTGGTGGCTGCGTCCCTCTACTTGCACTCCGCCTGTTTCAGCATTTCGAGTTTCGTCAGCTTGCCGTTGAGGGCGAAATCGCCGTAGTCGAAGACGACATTGGTGGCGACGCCGTTGTCGTACATGTCGAAGGTGCTCTGATAGCTCGGCGTGTCTTCCTCGCCGCCGACCGGATAATAGCTGATGGTCATGCGCGACGAGGCGTGACCTGCCAGCGTGGCCGTTTCGGGATTGGACTTGTCGCTTTGATTGGCGCCGGCGGGCTTGCGGGGGCCGATGACCGAGATGACGCGGGACACCATCTCGCCGTCGGTACCGTCGAAGACGATGCTCGAATCGCGGGGTTCGCCGCGCTCGGCCGCGTCCATCAGGCGCAACTGGTGCTGCACGGGAAACACCGCTCCGGCGGCGAGCGAGAATTCCTTTTCAGCGGGTGACGACACCGACCCCTTGCCCTCGCCGCCGGCTTTCTGCCGGCTGACCTTCACCCGCTCCTCGGGCTGGGCCTGGCTGTCGATGAAATCCTGCTGCTGGTAATGATATTCAAGGAATTCGCCGGACTCGAACGAGGTCGAGCGCGAATCGATGAGGCGTCCGGCGCCCTCGTTGGGCTGATATTTCGTGGCCATGCGGAAGCCCACCGTCCAGCCTTCGCAAGGCGAACCGGCGTATTCTATGACCATTCGACCCTCCGCCGAAGAAAGGCCGGCCCGGGCCTCGGCGTGTCCGAGCGTCAGGTCGTAAACGGCGCGGTGGGGAGCGAGCACCGCCGCCTCGCCCGCGCCATATCCAGTGATCAGCAGTGCGGCCGCCAGCAGGTATTTCATTGGCCTTGATTCTCCTTGCGCGCGATGGTCCATTGGCATAGCGAGCAGCATGCCCGTTTTCCAAACAGCAAGGCAAGACGCAAAGATGAGCGAGACGGCGGGTCCACGCCCAAGGGTTCTGGCGACGAGGGCGCTGCCAGCGAACGTTGAGGAACGTCTGGCGCGAGACTTCGACGCAACGCTCAACAGCGCCGACACCGTGATGACGCGGGACGAACTGATGCGGAAAGCGGCCGACCAGGACGCGCTGGTGGTGACCTCGCTCGACAAGTTCGGGCGCGATTTCGTGGGCACCCTGCCGCCCCGCGTCAGGATGGTCGCCACCGTTTCGGTGGGTTACGACCACATCGACATCGCCGCCGCCAAGACCCATGGCGTGGCGGTGACGAATACGCCGGGCGTTCTGACCGAAGCCACCGCGGATATCGCCCTTCTGCTGCTTCTAGGAGCGGCGCGGGGCGCCTCATGGGGCGACCGGATGGTGCGCGAAAACCGCTGGGAAGCGCCCTCGATCAACGCGCCGCTGGGCCTCGATTTCGCCGGGCGGCGGCTGGGCATTCTCGGCATGGGCCGGATCGGGCAAGCGACAGCGAAGCGGGCCAGCGCGTTTGGCATGGAACTGCATTATCATTCGCGCTCGAAGGTTGCGGCGGAGGTTGAATTTGGGGCGCGGTTTCATGCGCGTTTCGAGGACATGCTGCCATTTTGCGATTTCATCTCGATCCACTGCGCTTCGACGCCGGAGACACGGGGCATGATCAGTGAACGGACGATCTCGATGCTGCCCAGGGGGGCGATCGTGGTCAATACGGCGCGGGGCGACATCGTCGATGACGGCGCGCTGATCGCGGCGCTGACGGATGGCAGGTTGGCTGCGGCGGGGCTCGATGTATTCCGCAACGAACCCGACATCGATCCCCGCTACCGCAGCCTCGACAATGTGTTTCTGCTGCCGCATCTGGGCAGCGCCACGCCCGCCACGCGGAGCGCCATGGGCATGCGGGCCGTCGACAATATCGCAAGTTTTTTCCGGGGCGAGCGGCCCCGCGATCTGCTCACAGGAGACTGACCATGGGAAAAATCGACCAACGCCTGACGGAGATGGGCATCACGCTGCCGACACCGGCGAAACCCGTCGCCAATTATGTACCGTGGGCGATCACGGGGAAGCTCGTGTTCATTTCGGGACAGGGTGCCATGCGCGACGGCAAGCTGGAATATCTGGGCCGTGCCGGCGATACGGTGAGCGATGACGACGCGGTGCAGTCGGCGCGGTTGTGCGCGATCAACGTTCTGGCGCAACTGAAGGACGCGTGCGGCGGCGACCTCGACCGGGTGAAACGGATCGTCAAGCTCGTCGGCTTCGTCAATGCGACGGCGGATTACAAGGACCATCCGAAGATCATCAACGGCGCCTCCAACCTGATGGTCGAGGTGTTCGGCGACAAGGGCCGCCATGCGCGCTCGGCGGTGGGCTCGCCATCGCTGCCGATGGGACTGTCGGTGGAAGTCGAGGCGGTGGCCGAACTCGATTAACGCATGCGTTTCACGCCGCAGATCCGCGCCATTCCCTGGCTTGTGGCGGGGCCGATCGCGCATCGGGGACTGCACGACCAGGCAATCGGCACCGTCGAGAATACCGCAAGCGCGTTCGCCGCGGCGATGGCGCGGGACTATACAATCGAATGCGACCTGCAGGTGACGCGATGCGGCGAGGCCGTGGTGTTTCACGACGACGCGGTGGGCCGGCTGATGAATGCGCGCGGGCAAGTTCGCGCGCATGATGTGGCGGCGCTGAAGGCAATGGCTTTCAGGAACGGTTCCGACCGCATCCAGACCTTAAGCGAGCTGCTGGAACAGGTGGATGGCCGGGTGCCGCTGGTGATCGAGCTCAAGACGCATTGGGATGGCGACGCGACCCTCGTTCAGCGCGCGGCCGCGTTGCTGGCGCGCTATAGTGGTCCTCACGCGGTCATGTCGTTCGACCCCGACCAGATCGAGGCGTTCGCGGCGCTGTCACCGGGGACGGTGCGGGGCATCGTCGCCGACCGTGTGACAAATTCGTATTATGGCACCCTGCCCCTCTCGACGCGGCTCGCATTGCGGAGCCTGTCGCATGTGACGCGGACGCGGCCCCATTTCATTTCGTATTTTCATCGCGATCTGCCTTTCGCGCCCGTGGCGCGGCTGCGGGCGGATGGAATGCCGGTCATCACCTGGACTCTCCGCTCGCGCGAAGAGGCCAGCACTGCCCTGCGTTTTAGCGACCAGATCACGTTCGAAGGTTTTCTGCCCTGATGCTGCGCGCCATCGACAGCGTGCTGGAGATCGAGCCGGCAGCCTGGGACCGTCTGGCCAATCCTCCGGGGGCTGAATTCAACCCTTTCGTGTCGCACGCGTTCTTTCGCGCGCTGGAGCAATCGGGATCGGCCACGGCGCGCACCGGATGGGGCGGGCGCCATCTCGTTGCTCAGTTCACGGACGGAACGGTGACCGGCATCGCGCCGTGTTTTCTCAAACCCCACTCGCAGGGTGAATATGTGTTCGACCACGGCTGGGCCGACGCGTTCGAGCGGGCCGGTGGCGATTATTATCCCAAGCTGCAGGTGGCGGTGCCGTTTACCCCGGTGACGGGGCCCAGGCTGCTTGCGGTCGATGCCGCGACGCGCGCCCTGCTGGCGCAAGGGCTGATGGCGCTCGCCCGCGAGACCAAGGCTTCTTCCGTGCATGTGACCTTCATGGCGGAAAATGAATGGGCCGCCCTCGACGAGCGGCAGTGGCTGGCGCGGACCGACATCCAGTTCCACTGGCACAACCGGGGCTACCGGGATTTCACCGATTTTCTCGCGAGCCTGTCGGCGCAGAAGCGCAAGAACATCCGAAAGGAACGCGAAAGCGTGCGCGCGGCCGGTATCGAGATCGCCTGCCTGACGGGTGGCGATCTTCGCGAGGACCACTGGGAAGCTTTTTACAAATTCTACATAGACACCGGCGCGCGCAAATGGGGCCAACCCTATCTCAACCGCAAATTCTTCAGCCTGATCGGCGAGAGCATGAGCCAGCACATCATGCTGGTGATCGCTTCACGCGCTGGGCGGATGATCGCGGGGGCGCTCAATTTCGTAGGCTCGCACACGGTGTTCGGGCGGAACTGGGGGGCGCTGGAGCATCATCCCAACCTGCATTTCGAAGCGTGCTATTACCAGGCGATCGAATTCGCGATCGAGCGCAAGCTGGCGCGGGTGGAGGCTGGCGCGCAAGGCCCGCACAAACTGGCGCGGGGCTATCTGCCGCAGAAGACCTACAGCCGGCACTACCTGGCGCATCCCGGACTGTCGCGCGCGGTGGCCGAATATCTGGAGCAGGAACGGCGCGGCGTGGACCGCCAGCAGGCGGTGCTTGCCGAACATTCGCCGTTCCGGCAGGAAAGCGATTTCTGAGGAGGACAGCATGGCCTATGATCCGGGCAATATTTTCGCGAAGATTCTGCGGGGCGAAATCCCCTGCCACAAGGTCTATGAGGACAATGCGGCGCTCGCCATCATGGATGTGATGCCGCAGGCGGACGGCCATGTGCTGGTGATCCCCAAGGCGCCGTCGCGCAATCTGCTCGATGCCGATCCAGCAACTCTTGGCGCGCTGATGGCGGCGGTGCAGACGATTGCGATCGCGGTCAAGGCGGCGTTTGGTGCCGATGGCGTGGTGGTGAAGCAGTTCAACGAAGCGGCGGCCGGTCAGACGGTGTTTCATCTCCATGTGCATGTGATCCCGCACATGGAGGGGACGGAGCTCAAGGCCCATACGGGCAAGATGGCGGATCACACCCTGCTGGCCACGCAGGCGGAGATGATCAAGGCGCGACTCTGATTTCTCATCATGCCCGCGCTCAACGCGGGCATCGCCGGAGTGAAGAGGATGACCGTGTCGAGCACGGTCATGATGAGATCGGAGTCGTATACCTCTCCCTTAACTGCCGGTGCTGGATTTTGCCCGTCGCCGTTCTTGGCATTTCCGCGTCGGAAATGAGGGAGACGGAGCGCGGGCGCTTGTAGCCGGCGATGCGAGTTTTGCACCAGTCGAGGAGTTCGTCAGGGGACGGAGGATCGCCGTCACGGGGCACGATTACGGCGTGGACGCTTTCGCCCCATTTGTCGTGGCGCACGCCGATCACCGCCACGTCCTTTACTTGCGCATGGGTGGCAAGCAGCGCCTCAACTTCGGAGGGATAGACGTTCTCGCCGCCCGAGATGATCATGTTGCTCTTGCGATCGACGAGATGGAGGAAACCGTCCGCATCGCGGCGCGCCAGATCGCCGACCGAACAGTAGCCATCGCGGAACGCCTCGGCGGTTTTTTCCGGCATCTTCCAGTAACCATCGAAGGTGTAGGAATTGCACGAGAAGAGTTCGCCCGGTTCGCCCCCGGCGACGTCCGCGCCTTTTTCGTCGAAGAGACGGACGGGCCGCGAGCCCAGGCATTCGCGGCCGATTGAGCCCAGCCTGGTGAACTGCTCATCGGGGTGAAGCATGGTGACCCACCCCGCCTCGGTCGAGCCATAGCCTTCGTACAGGCCGGAATTACGAAAAAAATCCATGACCGCAAGCTTGGTGTCGCGCCGCGCGGGCGCCGACGAGATCAGAAGTTTTTTGACCGTGTCGAGATTGTATCTGCCGCGCAGGCGGGCCGACAGTTCCAGCATCATGATGTAGTGGGTGGGAACGAGCGAGGTGAAGCTGATGCCCTCGGCGGCGAGCGTTGCAACCACCTGCTCGGGATCGAAACTCTTGGCGCTGTAAATCGAGCAGGTGGCGCCGCAATAATTCGCCACGCCGAAAAAGAACACCGAGTTGCCGTGGCAGAGCGGCATGACGAGGAGCGGCGTATCGCTCCGGCCCAGCCCCATTTCGACGCTGGTGACGAGGGAGAGCATGGCACTGGCGCGGTGGCTGCGCACCGCGCCCTTGGGCCTGCCGGTGGTGCCCGAAGTGTACATGATGGTCCACGGGTCCTCGGGCGAGACCGAAATGCCGGGCTCGCGATCGCTGGCCGCAGCGAGCAGCGTTTCATAATCGAGCCAGCCCGCGGGGCACGGCGTCTTGCCGAAATGGATGGTGCGGATCGAGAGCCCCGCATCTTCCGCTGCGCCACGCAATTCGTCCTGGACGATCAGCAGAGACGCTTCGCAATTCTCGGCGACATAGCGGATTTCGGTGCCCACCAGACGGAAATTTATGGGCACGGCGATCAGCCCCGCCTTGGCGGTAGCCCCATAGATTTCCACCCATTCGATGCAGTTGTAGGCGAGGATCGCGACACGGTCGCCCTTCGTTAAGCCCAGGCCGGCGAAGGCGTTGGCGAGGCGGCAGGCGCGCTGGTTCCACAGGTGGAAACCCATGGCGCGGCCGAGGTCCCGGGCGCCGATCTTGCCGGGATAGAGATGGGCGTTGAGGCTGAGCACTTCGCCGGCATTCAGCAGGGGAGCCATGTTTCAAATGGCCCGTGGCCGTGTAGACTGGGCGGAAAATCGCTGGCGAGGGCGCGCAGATGGCATTGACCGGTTCCGATCTTGTGGCACGTGCCCTGAAGCGGCAGGGCGTCGAGACGTTTTTCTACATTATGGGGGCGCCGATGCTGTCGGTCGAGTCCGCCGCGCTTGCGCTTGGAATGCGGGGCATCGATGTGCGCCACGAACAGGCGGCCGCGATGATGGCGCATGCTTACGCGAGGCTCCGCAACCGGCCGGGCGTGTGCATGGCGGCGTCGGGGCCAGGCACCACGAATCTGATCACCGGTGTGGCGCACGCCTTCGCCGACTGCACGCCGGTTGTGGCGCTCGGCGGTTCATCGCCGCTCAACCAGACGCATCACGGCACGTTCCAGGAGATCGACCAGCTCGCCATGATGGTGCCATGCACCAAATGGGCCGACCGCGTGGTGCTGCCCGAGCGCATTCCGGAGATGATCGGCCGCGCCATTCACAAGGCGATGAGCGGCAAGCCGGGGCCGGTCTATCTCGATCTTCCCGCCGACGTGCTGTTTGCCGAAGTGGACGAGGCGAAGGTTGAATGGCCCGAACCGTGGACCCCCGAGCGAAGGCCGCGCCCGGCCGCCAGCGCAACCGACATCCAGGCCGTGGCCGATCTGCTGGCCCAGGCCGAGAAGCCGGTGATCGTGTCGGGAATGGGCGTTTTGTGGGCGGAGGCCGAGGGCGAGTTACAGGCTTTCGTCGAGGCGTCGGGCATTCCGTTCTACACCACGCCGCAAAGCCGGGGCGCCATTCCCGAGGATCATGACTATTGCTATCTGACGGCGCGCGCGACGGCGTTTCGCGAGGCCGACCTGATCCTGATCGTGGGCACACGGATGAATTACATCATCGGCCACGGAGCCCCTCCTCGCTTCAACGCGGCGGCGAAGATCGTGCGGATCGACATCGACCCGGAAGAAATCACCTCCAGCCCCCGCAGGCTTGACGTCGGCATCGCGGCGGATGCGAAACTGGCACTGGCGCAATTGACGGAGGCGGTGCGGGGCATGCTGTCGCCTCAAACCTATGCCGGATGGCGCGACAGGCTGCGCGGCCAGAACCGCTCGAAATCGATCGAGCAGGAGGCAATCCTCGCCAATGACGCAACGCCGATCCATCCCTTGCGCCTGTGCAGGGAACTCCGCGATTTCATGGCGCGCGATACGATCCTGTGCGTCGATGGCCAGGAAATCCTGAATTTCGCGCGCCAGGCGATCCCGACGTTCCTGCCACGGCACCGGCTCAATTCCGGCACCTTCGGCACCATGGGCGTGGGGCTGCCCTTTGGCGTCGGCGCCAAGGCCGCCTTCCCCCATCTGCCGGTCGTGGTGCTGCATGGCGATGGCTCTTTCGGGATGAACGCCATGGAGTTCGATACTGCGGTGCGGCACAAGCTGCCGGTGCTGACGGTCATCAGCCTCAATGGTGGGTGGACCGGCGATCCCGACAAGGAGCGCCCGGGCCGCGACCTGGGCTACACGCGCTCTGACCGGCTGGCGGAGTCGCTCGGCGGACATGGCGAATTCGTAGAGCGTCCGGAAGACATCCGAGGCGCTCTCGAGCGTGCGATGGCTGCGGTGGAACGGGGGCAGCCTGCGCTGGTCAATGTGGTGACGGACTGGCGGGCCCGGGCGACGACGGTGGCGTTCACGAAATATGCGACGTGAGCAATAATCTTGATGAGTGCCGGTGATAGCCCAATAAGGGGTTGTTTCCCTGGCGTAAGCGTGCATAGAGTTAACTGACGGCATAATACGACCAGGAAAGGTTTTTTAATGTCACATTTACTCAGAATTTGGAGTGCCGCTGGACTGGCGCTTGCAACCGTGGGAGCTCCGCTTGCCATGGCAGATGATACCAATTTACGGGCTGTGCCTTTTGTCTTTGTCGGAACAGCGGCGCAATGCGGCGGACCGGCTGGAAGCAATATCGTCACCTCCGGTTGGCTGGGCGGCATGGGACTTCCCGATGACGGCACGAGTCTCAGCACTGCACCGGGCGCGAAACGCGATCCCCACAAGGGCCTGCTGCTCAACAAGAATGGTCCCACGGCTGACTGCTCGGCTGCCGGCGCCAGCATCAAGGGGTTCCGGCCCGGATCGACCATCTCGGAACTGGGATTTGACTATCGCGTCGGTGGACATTGCGGAGGTGGCGCGCCTCGCTTCAACATCACGTC
>JANLYR010000019.1:0-12959 GCA_031365765.1 Hyphomicrobiales bacterium
GGCCCCGGAGTATAACCACCGCTGATCGGAAATACGGGAGGTTGAACGTGATCCCCATCTTGGGTTTTGACGGACCACGAGGCCGTTGCCTTGGCTGATAGATGGAAGTCGAAGTCAACCCTGCCCTTCTTCTCGTTTATATAATTGCACTCAATCTTGACCGTGCGATTGGCGTCGTTCGAAATTTCGATAAACGTATCTGTGGCGCCGTCCGGATCAACATTGATGAGAGGCCAGATCAGCAGGCTTCCCTTCTGCGACGTGTTCGCGACGTTCTGCGCCGCCAGTGCCGATCCAGCGCTGAGCGCGAGTGCCATTCCGCTACCCAAAAAAAGGGTGTGGAACAATGTTTTTGTTAAAGATCTCATAGTCTCCTCCTGTTACACCTGTTTTATACTTACGTTTACTAATGTAAACGCAATCAGCACTTAGCAAACGGAGCGCCATTATTTGGCTCGTCATTGATCCGGGCTCGCGCCCTATGGTCTAATTGGAGTGTAAATGACCTCCATTCGATGGATTAGCAGCATTTACCGCTAAATACGCCAGACAAGTAAGGTATGTTGACCTAGAGTACGATTAAAATTTTAGACTAAATTGTGGCGAATTTTGGGCATCCATGAGTAAATTGTGCTTAGATCGTGATTAACACCAAACTTGACGTAATAGAACATCTTCATTTGAAAATGGTTCTTCTCTAACGTTTTTGAATGTTTATTACGTCAAGTGATCGCGTTTGGTGAAGATCGCGCTCAGTAAGCGAAATCGCGGAACACCCGTTTGACATCGCCGCACCACTCACCGTGAAAAAGGTCGAGCAGGTTTTCGGCCGCAGTTTTGCCGGTGGCGACCGTCTCATCGAGGACATCGAGAAACCTCGACTCGTCTCTGCCTTTGCGGTCGGGCGTGGCGCGGGTAACGAGCCCCGCACGGGCAAGCTTCAGAATGTCCCGCGCAATGTCCTGAACGCTCCGTCCACGGATCACTGCCTTGAGGCCTTGGGTTGGAACCGCGTCGCGCAGTGCTTGTCGCTCCTCCGCCGTCCAGTCCTTGACCAAGTCCCATGCGGCGTCGAGCGGGCCTTGTTCGTACAGCAACCCCGTCCATAGGCCTGGAAGCGCGCAGAGCCTCCGCCACGGGCCTGAATCGGCGCCGCGCATTTCGAGGTATTTCTTGAGGCGCACTTCGGGGAAAATCGTGGTGAGATGATCGTTCCAGTCCTTCAGCACCGGCTTTTCGCCAGGAAGTTGTGGCAGTTTGCCTTCGAGAAAGGCGCGGAAGCTTTCGCCTGCGGTGTTAACATAGCGTCCGTCGCGCATGACAAAATACATCGGCACATCGAGGGCGTAATCGACATAGCGCTCAAACCCCATGGCCTCCTCGAAGGCGAAGGGCAACATGCCGGAGCGCTCGTTGTCGGTGTCGCGCCAGACCTCCGAGCGGAACGATAGAAAGCCGTTGGGTCTGCCTTCGAGAAAAGGCGAATTGGCGAACAGCGCCGTGGCGATGGGCTGCAGCGCGAGCGACACGCGGAGCTTCTTCACCATGTCGGCTTCCGAGCCGAAATCGAGATTGACCTGCACCGTGCAGGTGCGAAACATCATGTCGCGGCCATAGCGCCCGACCTTATCCATGTAGGGCGCCATGATGGCGTAGCGGCCCTTGGGCATGACCGGCGTTTCGGCACGCATCCATAGGGGCGAAGCGCCCAGGCCCAGAAAGCCGATACCGAGACGATCGCCCACTTCCCGCACCTGGGTCAGATGGCCGTTTACCTCCTCGCAGGTGCCGTGCACGCTTTCCAGCGGAGCGCCGGAGAGTTCGAACTGGCCGCCGGGTTCGAGCGACACATTGCCAAGACCGTTGGGATCGCTCAGCGCGATGATATTGTCACCCTCGTAAACGCCAGCCCAGCCGAACCGGTCGCGGAGACCTTCGAGGAGTGCGCGGATAGACCTCGCACCGTAGTAAGGAACTGGTCGAAGAGTATCGGTGAGAAACGGAAATTTTTCGTGCTCGGTGCCGATCCGCCAGTCCACTTTCGGCTTCGACCCCGACGACAGGGCCTCGATAAGCTGGGACTTGTTCTCGATGGGCGAGCGCGCTTGCGGGCTATCGGGGGCGGGTCCGCTCACTGGGTGATGTCCTTGGCACGCGTCGGGAGAGTGGATGTAGGCGGGCCATCGGCGGGCGGCAAGTCAAGAATGGTCATTGATCGATCACGGAACATGATGCCAGTCGCCCAGGACGGCCTGCACCAGCGTCAGGGCGGCCACCGCCGCCGTGTCGGCGCGCATGATGCGGGGGCCGAGTGAAATTGCCGTGACAAAGGGGAGCGCTTGAAGGGCAGCTTTTTCGTCCGTCGTGAAGCCGCCCTCGGGGCCGACCAGTACGGCGGCCGGAAGCGTGCGGCCCTTGAGTGTGGCCAGGGGGTTCGACACGGGCGCCACTTCGTCGCAATAGATGAGTGCGCGGGTTTGATCCCAACCCGCAAGGATGTCGCGCAAGGATTTCGGTTCCATGACGTCGGGCACATGGATGAGATTGCACTGCTCCGCCGCCTCGATGACATTGGCACGCATGCGATCGAGATTGAGCCGGGTGACGATGGTGCGCGCGGTGATGACGGGGCGGAGCCGCCTTGCTCCAAGTTCCACCGCTTTCTGTACGGCATAATCGAGCCTTGCATGTTTGAGGGGAGCGAAAAGGAAATCGATGTCGGGCGGGGGTGCCGCGTCGGCCACCTGATTTTCGCAGCGGAAAGTAACGGCGTTCTTGCCGACATCCGTCAGATAGGCCAGGAATTCACCGTCGCGCGAATTAAACACGCGCACCGGATCGCCGGGCCTGAGCCGCAGGACATTGGCCAAATAATGCGCCTGATCGCGCGGCAGAGTGGTCTCGCTTTGTGCTAACAGTGTGCTTTCGACGAAGATGCGCGCGGTGGTTTTCATGGAGGCGATCCTGTAACACGCGGGGCATGAGCGAAGCCAGCGACAGAGCCATAGCCGACGCCCCCGCCGGCAACGGGGTGGACAGGCTGCTTCCTGTCCTTTGGCGCCCCTATGCGAGGCTGGCGCGGCTCGACCGGCCGATCGGCTGGTGGCTGCTACTGCTACCCTGTTGGTGGGGATTGCTGCTGGCCGGGATCGCCGGAAATACGGGACCATCCATCTGGTACGCCCTGCTCTTCTGGGTGGGTGCCGTCGTCATGCGGGGTGCGGGCTGCACCCTCAACGACATGGTGGACCGCGATATCGACGCCCGGGTGGAGCGGACAAGACATCGTCCCCTTGCGTCAGGGCAGATCCGTCTGCCCGCAGCCTTCGCGTTCCTCGCTGTCCAGAGTCTGATCGGACTTGCGGTGCTGGTGCAGTTCAATCGCACCACGATATGCCTTGGTGCAGCTTCGCTGCTGATCGTCGCGGTCTATCCCTTCATGAAAAGGATCACCTACTGGCCGCAAGTGATTCTGGGCCTTGCATTTAACTGGGGAGCATTGCTGGGCTGGACCGCCCTTGCAGGAAGCCTTTCGCCCGCTCCGTTGGCGCTCTATGCGGGAGGCATTTTTTGGACGCTGGGCTATGACACGATCTACGCCCATCAGGACAAGGAGGACGACGTGCTAGTGGGCGTCAAATCGACGGCGCTGAAATTCGGCGGCCAGTCCCTCCCCTGGCTTGCCGGCTTTTATGCCGCCGCTCTCGTCCTGATCGATGTATCGATATGGCTTGCAGGGGGCCAGCTCTTCGCCCATATCGGCGTGGCCGGGGCGGCACTCCACGCCGCCTGGCAACTGTCGCGGTTCGATGCGGATGACGGAACGCGCTGCCTCATGCTTTTCCGTTCCAATCGGACCTTTGGTTTGATCATCGCCGCAGGACTTCTTCTGGATTTGCTCATCTCATGATCGACACCCTCCTTACCCTCGCCAGCGATGCGGTGGCGCAAGCGCGAAAGCTCGGCGCCGACTCGGCCGACGCACTGGCGATCGACGGACGCAGCACTGAAATCTCGATGCGCGAAGGTTCCATCGAAAAGCTCGAACAGGCGGAAGCCCGCGAAGTGGGTTTGAGGGTCTTCATCGGGCAGTCCTCGGCCATGATTTCAGGCAGTGTGCTGACCGCCGATGCCATCAGGAGGTTGGCCGAAACCGCCGTCGCGGCGGCAAGGCTCGCCCCGCCCGATCCCTTCGCTGGACTGGCCGCTGCTGAATTGCTCGCCGCCTCCGCCGAGAACCTCGATCTCGTGTCGGATACGCTGCCCGATGCCGCTCACCTCAAAGACCTGTCGCTTCGCGCCGAACGTGCCGCGCTGGGCGTCAAAGGTGTCAGTAAGTCGGGTGGTGCGGGCGCGTCTGCATCCGATAACGCGGTGGCGCTGGTGACCTCGAACGGCTTTGCGCGGGGCTATCGCAAGACGTCGTGTGGGGTCAGCGTCTCGGCAATCGCGGGCGACGGCACGGCGATGGAACGCGACTACGATTATTCGGCAGCGATCCACTTTGGGGATCTCCGTTCACCCGAGGAGGTGGGGCTCGAGGCCGGGCGCCGCGCCATACGCCGCAGCAATCCGCGCAAGCTCGACTCGCAGGCGGTTCCGGTGATTTTCGACCGCCGCGTCGCATCGAGCCTAGTTGGGCATCTGGTTGGCGCCATCAACGGCGCCTCGATTACGCGGGGTACGAGTTTCCTGAAGGACCGGCTCGGCCAGAAGGTTCTGGCGGCAGAACTGAATATCGTCGACGACCCGTTGCGCAGGCGGGGACTGGCGTCGCGGCCCTTCGATGGCGAGGGACTGTCGGTGTGCCGCCGCAAGATCGTGGATAACGGCATGCTGACGTCCTGGGTGCTCGATCTCCGCTCGGCGCGACAGCTTGGTCTGCCACCCACGGGCCAAGGCTCGCGCGGCCTCAATTCACCGCCTGGGCCCGCCACCTCGAATCTGCATATGGAACCCGGCACCGTCACGCCGGATGAACTCCGCCGGACCATGCGCCGCGGGCTCTATGTGACCGAACTGATCGGCATGGGAGTCAACCTGATCACCGGCGACTACAGCCGGGGCGCCTCCGGCTTCTGGATCGAGGACGGCGAACTGGCCTATCCGGTGAGCGAGATCACCATCGCAGGCAATCTGAAGGACATGCTGCTGTCCATCACGCCCGCCAGCGATCTTGAATTCCGCAGCTCCACCAATGCGCCGACCTGCCTGGTTGAAGGGCTGACGATTGCCGGACGCTGACCTGTTGCGCCAGGACGCTGCACTGCTGTTCGAGGCGGTGCGCGAGGCGGGCGCCCTTGCCATGACGCTGTTTCGCCAGCAGGTGCGGAACTGGAACAAGACAGACGGCTCTCCGGTCTCCGAGGCCGACCTCAAGGTCGATGCGCTGCTGGCCCGAAGACTCCGGAGCGACCGCGCGGCCTACGGCTGGCTCTCGGAGGAATCAAAGGACGCGACGAACACAAAATGCAGCAAGCTGTGGATCGTCGATCCGATTGACGGCACGCGCTCCTTCATCAACGGCACCAATGAATGGTGCGTGGCTGCCGCGCTGATTGACCACGGACGGCCCGTGGCGGCGGCGATATATCGCCCCGTCTGCGAGGAATTCTATTGTGCGACAGCGGGCGGTGGCGCCATGCTGAACGGCAACAGGCTGGTCATGAAAGATGGCGCCACCCTGGAGGGCGCCGCAGTCATCGGCAACGTGAAATCGCTGGAGCGTCTGGCGGGGTCCGGCATCATAGCGGTGGCGAGATCCGCGGTGCCGCTGCAGCTGCGCCTCGCTTATGTAGCCGGCGGACAATACGACGCAACAATATCAATCGGCAGCAAACATGATTGGGACCTCGCCGCCGGCGATCTCCTCGTTCACGAGGCGGGCGGCATCGCCGGTACTCCCACGGGCGCAGCGTTTCGCTATAACGGTGCCATCCCTTCTCAGCCCGGCATGATCGCTGCCGGGGTGAAGCGGCACGAAGCCCTGATCAACGCCTTGAGGATATCATGACGGAACAGAAGAAAACCTTGCTGCACCTGGTTTTTGGCGGCGAATTGACCGATCTGCGCGAAATCGATTTCAAGGACCTGTCGAAGCTCGACGTCGTAGGTTTTTACGGCAACTATGCCGATGCCTACCAGGCCTGGCAATCAAAGGCACGCGAGACGATTGACAGCGCTCACACACGATATTTCATCGTGCACCTGCACCGCCTGCTGGACCCGGCGGCTGGAGAGAAAGACTAAGCCAAACTCTCCGTGAACAAAAGAACGTTAGAGCAGTCCCCTCGCCTGAAGGTGTCCCAGGGGATAGTCCGTCAACGGATTAATTTTTGACAGAAGCGTTCGCGCTGCAGCACAGTCTTCTTTCATCTGAGCCGTGAGTGCGTCGACCGACTCGAAGCGCCGGTCGGGGCGGATCAGCGCCACGAATTCGACCATCAGCGTGCGGCCGTAGAGGTCGCCATCGAAATCGAGGAGATGGACTTCGAGGAAGGTGCGCTCGGTGTCGAAAGTCGGGCGGTCGCCGAAATAACCAGCTCCGGCCCATGCCGGCGATCCCGGAAGGCGCGCGGTGCGCACGCGCACCGCATAGATGCCGCGATAGGGTTCGGAGCCAGGGTCGAGCACCATATTGAGCGTGGGAAAGCCGATGGCGCGTCCGCGCTGGTCGCCTTTGACCACCTCGCCCATCACCGTCCAGGAATAGCCCAGTTCATGCGCCGCGTCGGATACATGGCCGTGGCGCAGTGCCGAGCGGATCGAGCTTGACGAGAACGGCGAATGGATATCGCCTTCATCCGTCACCTGATCGACGATGGCAACGCTGAAGCCGAGCTTGGCGCCAAGTTCGCGCATGGTCTGGGGATTGCCCTTGCGGCCCTTGCCGAAGTGAAAATCATAACCGGTCACGACATGTGACGCGTCGAGTCGCTCGACCAGATGGCGTGCCGCGAATTGTTCCGGCTCAAGCGAGGAGAACTCGCGGTCGAAGGATAGTACCACGACGAATGAAGCGCCGAGCGCCTTCAGCAGCCGCGATTTCAAGGGCAATGGCGTGAGGCGGAACACCGGTTCGCTGGGCTTGAAATAGGTGCGGGGGTGGGGTTCGAAGGTGACGACACCCCACAACCGTCCCATGCGCGCTGCCTCGCGTGCCGTCACGCGCAGCAGTTCCTGATGGCCGCGATGCACGCCATCAAAATTGCCGACTGCAACCGCACTGCCCTTGAGTGCATCCGGCAAGCCTGCTGGTCCATCGACGATCAGCATGTCATCGGACCCAGGCGAGTTCGTGCATGACCGCGATCAGTCGTGCGTCCGGCACCGCACGCCTGACATGGGCCTCAACGGCGTCGAGTCCGAGCGACGCATCGGTGACGCCGGCCGCGATCAGCACGGCATCGAAGCCTTGCGCCGCAGCACCCCGGATATCGGTTTCGGGACCATCGCCGATGGCCAGCACCTGACTCCGGTCATACCCAGCACGGCCCGAATGCTGTGCTTTTTCCAAAGCTACATCGTAGATCGGTTTATGCGGCTTTCCCGCCATCGAGACAGGACCGTTGATCGCCGCATACGCGCCCGCCAGCGCACCCGCGCAGTACAGAAGCTGATGGCCCACGCGCACCATCACGTCGGGATTGGCGCAGATCATGGTGAGGCCTCTGGCCTTCATGTCGCGCAGCAGAGAAACATAGTCATCGGGGGTTTCGGTCGAATCATCGAAGAGCCCGGTGCACAGCACTGCATGGGCTTGATCGAGCGGCACCCGTTCCACATCAAGTCCCTCGAAGATCGAGAGGTCGCGTGAAGGACCGAGATGAAAGACCCGGCCACCGCCTTCGGCCTCGACCAGCACGCGGGTTACATCGCCCGAAGTGACGATCGAATCATAGGCCGCGCGAGCCACCCCCATTTCGTCGAGCTGCGCGGTTACCCCCGCCGCTGTGCGGGGCGAATTGCTGATGAGCACGACCGTGCCGCCATTGTCGCGATGGCGCGAGAGTGCATCGACCGCCATGGGATAGGGCCTGAGACCGTCATGCACCACGCCCCAGATATCGCACAGCCACACCGGATAGGTGGAGGACAGATTTTTCATGGGGCCGGCGCGGCTCAGGCCGCTTGCGAGCGATGCTGCGCGGGTGCCGTATCCTTCGAGCGGACCCGCCGGGGCGGCGCGAAGTAAGGACCGTGGCCGAAACGCGCGATCTGGCCTGCTGCGATGGCATGCGTGGGAGACACAACACCGCCTGCGATGATTTGAAACTGCATGGCACGCGCCAGGTCGGCGAACTCGAACCAGGTAGGGGCAATACCGAAGCCCGCGTCCATGGAGCCGCCATCGACGTCGAGATAGCGCACCCCGAGTTGGCGGAGAGAGGCGAGGTCCAAGCCGACGATCGTGACATGCGACAGCGCCATATGTGCGCCGAGTCGCGCCACGCGGGCCAGACCCTCGATCCCCTCGCCCGTCAGCCCGGCGAGCTGCGCATGGGCGATTTCAAACACCAGTCCCGAGGTCACGTCGGGATTTTCTTCAAGCAGACGCAGCATCGCGTCGAGATCGCCCTTGGTGGTGAGCGTCGAGGTGCCGAGCGGCACGAAAATCAGGCGACCGGGATGCCTGGAACGCAAACGCCGCAACACAGGAATGACTTTTTTCAGCATATGGAGGTCGAGCGGCGAGCGCATGCCGCCTTTTTCAGCCTTAGCCATCAGTTCGGCATGGGCGACTTCACCTACGGCGTCATTCATCATATGAAGCTGGGCGCGGTAATGGGCGGTTTTACCGACAGCGATCTCGACCACGGGCTCGAGCAGAAGATCAAGCTGCTCGCTCGCCTGTTTCCGGGGAGGCGTCGCTTCCTCGACCGGCGGCGGCCGGTCTATCTGGTCCTTCAGATCCTGCAGCGACTGCCGGAGGTCGCGAAGGTCAGACTGCACCTCGTGGACCCTCGCCACCGGTTCCCGGAACATCCGATCTTCCAGATCGGCGGTGGCGCGGACCTGCATATCGACGTCCGCCGCGATGTTGCGGAGCGACCGGTGTTGCGCGGCAAGGCGATTCTCCAGCGCCGCAGTGCGGCTGGACACCGTCACTAGCAGGAACACCAGCCCCGCCGCGAGGATGACCAACCCTGCCGCAGCCGCGTAGTCGCCGCGCCACAGGCCTGCGGCGACTACGCCAGCGCAAATCAGCGTGGCAATCACGATAGTTGAAAGCCCCACGATCTGAGGCCAATGACGTCCCCGCATAATACTCAGCCGCCCCCAACCGGCGAATCACCCACCTAACCTATCGTAGAGCGTGGCGCCAATCTATATCGCCACGGCAACTATTGTCAGGCGACAGATGCCAAAACCTTGGGCAGCTTGTCGGTGAAGATCTCGTCGATCTGGTTTTCGCTGACGATCAGCGGCGGCGACAGCGCCAGCGTATCGCCGGAAATCCGCATCATGAAGCCATGGTCGTGGAAGGCGTTTTCCATGGCCTTGTAGGCGCGAAGTCCGGGCGAGCCGTCGATCGGCTTGATGTCGATCCCCGCCACCAGCCCGATGGTGCGGATGTCTTCGACCAGGGGATGACCCTGGAGTGTGAAGGCGGCATCGGCCCAAACCTCTTCGAGCTTGAGCGCGCGCTCGAACAGGTTTTCGTCACGATAGAGTTCCATTGTGGCCACGCCTGCCGCCGCCGCCATCGGATGGCCGGTGTAGGTGTATCCGTGGAACAGTTCGATCACATGCTCGGGGCCGGTCATGAAGGCATCGTAGATGTGCTGGCGGCACATCACGCCGCCCATCGGCACCGTGCCGGAGGTGACCCCCTTCGCGAAGGTGAGAAGATCCGGCAACACGCCGAAACGCTCCGCCGCGAAGGCATGGCCTAGACGACCAAAGCCTGTGATAACTTCGTCGAATATCAAGAGGATACCATGCTTATCGCAGATTTCACGCAAACGCTTGAGATAGCCCTTGGGCGGCGGCAAAACACCGGTGGATCCCGCCATCGGCTCGACGATGACTGCGGCAATCGTCGAGGCATCGTGCAGGATCACCATGCGCTCAAGCTCGTCGGCAAGATGTGCGCCCCAGTTCGGCTCGCCCCGGCTAAAGGCCTGTTCCTTGCGGTTGTAGGTGTGCGGCAGATGGTCGACACCGGCGATCATTGCGCCGAACATCTTGCGGTTGGCGGTCATGCCACCAACCGAAATGCCGCCGAAATTCACCCCGTGATAGCCACGTTCGCGCCCGATGAGGCGGGTGCGGCTGGCCTGGCCGATGCTGCGCTGGTAGGCGAGTGCAATCTTGAGCGCCGTGTCGGCGGCTTCCGAGCCGGAATTGCAGAAGAATGCATAATTGAGATCGCCCGGCGCCATGGTGGCGAGCCGAGAAGCAAGTTCAAACACTTTGGGATGGCCGAACTGGAAAGTGGGCGAGAAATCGAGTTCGGCCGCCGATTTCTGGATCGCCTCGACGATTGGCTCGCGGCAATGGCCGGCATTGCTGCACCAGAGGCCCGCGCTGCCGTCGAGGATCGGCCGCCCGCCCATGTCGTAATAATGCATGTCCTTGGCCCTGGCGATCATGCGGGGCCGCTTCTTGAAAGCGCGGTTGGGCGTGAACCCCATCCAAAACGGCTCGAGATTGTTGGGCGATGGTTCCCACGCGGTCGCTCCGGCGTGGATCTGCGGCTTGTTCATGGGGGGAACTCCTGGCTGGTTCCGGCCTCAATAGCAGAAAGATTAAGCCTGGGAAATGGCGTCGGTTTTTTCTTGACTGCCGCCCTCCTCGGGCCTATTCCCACCGCCAGCTGTTAGCACTCATCAAATTGGAGTGCCAGCAGGGGTCCGAACCCTTAGGGGTCTCCGGCCGCCAAATTGAAAAAGGCAGAAAACAGGAGTTACACATGCAGTTTCGTCCATTGCACGACCGCGTCGTCGTGAAGCGGGTCGAGGAAGACACCA
Source organism: Hyphomicrobiales bacterium (assembly GCA_031365765.1). Taxonomy (GTDB): domain Bacteria; phylum Pseudomonadota; class Alphaproteobacteria; order Rhizobiales; family Aestuariivirgaceae; genus Aestuariivirga. Next base: position 10,974 of record JANLYR010000019.1, read on the forward strand.
AGACCAAGGGCGGGATAATCATTCCCGACACCGCCCAGGAGAAGCCCATGCAGGGCGAAGTGATCGCCGTCGGCCCCGGTGGCCGCGACGAGGCGGGAAAACTGATCCCGATCGACATCAAGGAAGGCGACGTCATCCTGTTCGGCAAGTGGTCGGGCACGGAAGTGAAGATCGACGGCACCGAATATCTCATCATGAAAGAGAGCGACATCATGGGCGTAATGGTCGGTAAATCCGCCGCCACCAAGAAAGCCGCCTGATTGCCTGTTCTCTGAATTTTAACTCTTACGTCAACGTAAAGGAGTAGCTACATGGCTGCTAAAGAAGTCCGCTTCGGCGGTGAAGCCCGCGAGCGCATGCTGCGCGGCGTCGACATTCTCGCCAACGCGGTGAAGGTCACACTTGGTCCCAAGGGCCGCAACGTCGTCATCGACAAATCCTATGGGGCACCCCGCACCACCAAGGATGGCGTCACCGTCGCCAAGGAAATCGAGCTTGAGGACAAGTTCGAAAACATGGGCGCCCAGATGGTGCGCGAAGTCGCCTCCAAGACCAACGATGTAGCGGGCGACGGCACCACCACCGCTTGCGTGCTCGCCCAGGCGATCGTCCGCGAAGGCGCCAAGTCGGTTGCTGCCGGCATGAACCCGATGGATCTGAAGCGCGGCATCGATCTCGCCGTCGCCGCGGCCATCGCCGATGTCAAGAAGCAGTCGAAGAAGGTCAAATCGTCGGAAGAAATCGGCCAGGTCGGCACGATTTCGGCCAACGGTGAAAAGGACATCGGTGACATGATCGCCGAGGCCATGCAGAAGGTCGGCAACGAGGGTGTCATCACCGTCGAGGAAGCCAAGACCGCCGAGACCGAACTCGAAGTCGTCGAAGGCATGCAGTTCGACCGGGGCTATCTGTCGCCCTACTTCATCACCAACGCCGACAAAATGGTGGCGGAGCTTGAGGATGTTTACATCCTCCTGCACGAGAAGAAGCTGGCCAATCTGCAGGCCATGCTGCCGATCCTCGAAGCGGTGGTGCAGGCGGGCAAGCCGCTCCTCATCGTCGCCGAGGATATTGAAGGCGAAGCGCTTGCCACCCTCGTCGTCAACAAGCTGCGCGGCGGCCTGAAGGTCGCGGCCGTCAAGGCTCCGGGATTCGGCGATCGCCGCAAGGCCATGCTGGAAGACATCGCCACCCTCTCGGGCGGCCAGGTGATCTCGGAAGATCTCGGCATCAAGCTCGAGAACGTGACGCTCGACATGCTTGGCCGCGCCAAGCGGGTGCGTGTCGAGAAAGAGAATACCACGATCGTCGACGGCGCCGGCAAGAAGGATGACATCCAGGGCCGCTGCGCCCAGATCAAGGCGCAGATCGAGGAAACGACTTCGGACTACGACAAGGAGAAGCTGCAGGAGCGTCTGGCGAAATTGGCCGGCGGTGTTGCGGTGATCAAGGTCGGCGGTTCGACCGAGGTCGAGGTGAAGGAGCGCAAGGACCGCGTCGATGACGCGCTGAACGCCACCCGCGCCGCGGTCGAGGAAGGCATCGTCCCCGGTGGTGGTGTTGCGCTTCTTCGCGCCAAGAAGGCGGTCGATGCGCTGACCTCGACCAACCCCGACATCCAGGCCGGCATAAAGATCGTGTCCAGGGCGCTCGAAGCCCCGGTCCGTCAGATCGTCGAGAACGCCGGTGTCGAAGGCTCGATCGTGGTCGGCAAGCTCCTCGAAAAGACCGGCAACTGGGGCTTCAACGCCCAGACCGAGGAATACAGCGACATGGTCCTGGCCGGCATCATCGATCCGACCAAGGTCGTGCGTGTGGCGCTGCAGGACGCGGCCTCGGTCGCCTCGCTCTTGATCACCACCGAAGCGATGATCGCCGAGAAGCCCAAGGACCGGCCCGCCGGCGGCGGCATGCCCGGCGGCGGCGGCATGGCGGCATGGATTTCTAAGTCCAGACGTTCGGCACAGGCTGAAATCACAGAGCCCC
>JANLYR010000022.1:0-5567 GCA_031365765.1 Hyphomicrobiales bacterium
TTAGCGCACAAACCTTGCGGCGGGGCCTTGATCCCGAACGGCGCAAGTTCGATCGCCATGGTCTGGACGAGCGACGTTTGCGCGGCCTTGGTGAGGCGGTAGGCACTCTCGCCGGCCCAGGCCTGAACGCCAGCGATCGAGGTGATGACGATGATGTGGCCCCGGCCCGCCGCTCGCATGCGCCGCCGGCCTCCTGGCCCGCGAGCAAGATTCCGCGAATATTGACCGCCAGCATCAAGTCGATGTCGGCTACCGGAATGTCGAGAAACGGTGCCGCCTTGCTCACCGCCGCACAGCAGACAAGCACGTCCGGCGCGGCACCGGTGAGGAGTTGATCGACTTCGACGAACGCCGCCGCGATCGAATCCGGGTCGGCGAGGTCGACGCTGACGGTGGTCAACCGATCCGACAGCACTTCCGTAAGTGCCTCGCGATCGAGGTTCACCACCCTGTCCCCACGGTTGAGAAACCGCTCGACGATCACCGAGCCGATACCACCCGAACCGCCAGTGACGATGATGTTGCGGGAGGCGTTCATTGCGACTTCACCGGTATTTCCGTCTCCGTCACGATGATCCGCTCCAATCGGCTGACATGCGCCAGCGTATCGGCGCGGGTTGGGCTCACTGCGCGGCCGTAGATTGCCTTGAAATCCGCTTCCGTCTTGAACCACTGTTCCGCGACACCATCCCAATCGGAAATAGTCGCCGGCTTGCCGGGCAGCTCGTCCGTATCCACACGGACGTTGACGATGTAGCGGAAGAGATGCGGCCGCTGAGTTTCCTCAATCATTGGAGCGTGATGGTCTAGCCACCACGAGCGGAATTCGGCGAGAGACAAGTGCTCTTTCCGCTTTAAGAACCACATCACCTTGATCATCGCAGACCTCCTACTTTCGTACCACTTGCCGGCCACTTGCCGGCGCAATCTTGTCGACAGATAGTGTGCAAGTATTCGTTTGGGTCAAGTCCAGGTGAGCAGGATGGTTGGAAACGAGGCCTGCAATGCGCACGCGGACGTCGGGCAGGCAGACGTCGTGGTGATCGGTTCGGGCGCGGCAGGGCTGACGGCAGCCCTGACGGCGGCAGCGCGTGGCCTAGAGGTCGTCGTAATCGAAAAGGAGCCGGTGTTTGGCGGCACTACAGCGCTCTCCGAGGGAATGATCTGGGTGCCGCTTTCGGCCCAGGTGAAAGCCGTCGGCAAGGCCGACACCGTTGAAGCCGCGGTCAACTACATGCTGGCGGCGGCTGGGCGCTTTGCAGTGCCGAAAAAGGCCAATGCCTATGTCGGTCATGCGGCGGCGATGCTTGGCTTCGTTGAGGCCAACACGCGCGCGCGCTTCACGCTGTCCGCCACCTCTCCCGACTATCATCAGGACCTGCCGGGTGCGACTATCGGCATGCGGGCGTTCAATCCGGGGCTCTTCGATGGGCGATTGCTTGGGGCGGATTTCGCGCGGCTGCGGCATCCGCTCGCCTCCACCATGATCCTCGGCGGAATGACGATTGCGAGCGCCGACTTGCCGCATTTCATGGCGATGAAGCGATCGGTGAAGTCGTTGGCGCACGTGGCGCGGCTTGCCGGCCGCTACGGCCTGGATCGGGCGAGCGGTCACGCGCGCGGCACTCGGATCGCCAATGGCAACGGTCTGGTCGCGGCGCTGGCGCTGGCCTTGCGAGAGGCTGGCGTTCCGATTTTGACTGGCACCCGGGCAATCGGGCTCGAACGCGCGAACGGCCGGGTCAACAGAGTTCGGATCGCCGCAAATGGCGGGGAGCGAACCATCGTCGTGGCAAAGGGTGTCGTGCTTGCCTGCGGTGGCTTTCCAGGAGATCCGGAGTTCAAATCGCGGTTCTATCCTAAGGTCCGGAGCGGAGCCGACTTTGTCAGCATGGCGCCCGCGACCAACACCGGTGACGGCCTGCGGCTCGCGCTCGAGGTTGGCGCGGTGCTGGATGAGGCCGTCGATCAGCCCGCCGCCTGGACGCCGGTATCGCTTGTTCCGTTCAGCGGCGGCCAGCTCATTCCGTTCCCGCACTACATGGATCGCGGCAAACCAGGTGTGATCGCGGTCGACGGCCGCGCACACCGTTTCACCAACGAGGCCGAGCCCTACCACCGCTTCGTTCCGGCCATGATCCGGGCGTCGGCTGATGCGAAGGATGTCGCGGTGCACGTGATCGCCGATCACCGGGCGCTGCGCCGGTATGGCCTCGGCGCGGTGCCCCCCGCCCCCGGCCGGATCGGGACTTACTTGAAATCCGGCTATCTCAAAATGGGCGAGACGCCAGCGCTCCTTGCGAATTCGATTGGGATCGATGCGGCGGCTCTCACGAATACAATTGCCACTTTCAACGGCCCGGCTGCGTGCGGCGAAGATCCGGAGTTCGGCAAAGGCAACAACGCCTTCAATCGCGCCTATGGCGATGCCGCGCATGCGCCAAACCCTTGCGTCGCGCCACTCATCAAACCGCCATTCTATGCCGTGCGGGTCGCGCCCGGCGATATCGCGACTTTCATCGGGCTGAAAACGGACGCAAGTGCCCGCGTGCTTGATGCCCTGGGCCTACCAGTCCCCGGCCTCTTCGCGGCTGGCAACGACATGACCAGCCCGTTCGGAGGCGACTACCCCGCTGCCGGCATCACCATCGGCGCGGCAATGACGTTTGGCTACATCGCGGGACGGGCGATTGGAGTGGATTGAGCTAGTGGGGGTCACTACACGAAAGTGCTCTGATTGTACGACATCTCGAACAATGTAAGAACTCACGCTGCCAATAGCGACTGCCGTTGCCGTAACGGGCGTAGTGAGCCGGCAGCAGGCAGCTCGGCGGTGCTCCAAACGTAGTCGCCCGTCAGGCCGATGTGCTCCCAGCCGAGCGGCGCGACGTGCCACAACAAATCCTCGTTGACCGGCCGGCCTTGGCGCCTCAAATCGGCATACGCAACGTCGAGATATTTCGTGTTCCAGAGGATGATGGCCGAGACCAGCAGGTTAAGCCCGGAAGCGCGGAAAAACTGGTTCTCAAAACTGCGATCCCGCATCTCGCCGAGCCTGCAAAATAGATGGCGCGGGCCAGCGCATTGCGCGCCTCGATCATCAGGATGGGGCGCCCCCCCGTTACTGCTCTTCTCTCAACTGGTTACCGCCCTATCGAGTCAGCCTCCGCACAGCGGGCTCTCGCGCAGCGACTTTGTGCCTTGGTCACGAGCGTTAGTCTGCCAAAATCCTACCGCGCGTCGCGATCCGGGGATCAGCGGAACTCCCCACGAGTCACGAAAAGTCGCTGGCGAATATCGCGGATCCGCAGGGAATATGGTATCGTTGAACTGTCCCATAAATGCCTCTTTATGGGACAGTAGACCAGAGGCACCTCATGAAAACACTGACCAAATCGACCAAGCGCAAGCCTGCCCCAACTCTCGTTTATGGGACAGTACCCCCGAAGCGGGGTCTGAATGCCGATCGGCGGCCGCGCGAATATCTGACCGGCAAAGAAGTCGAGCAACTGATGACGGTCGCGAAATCGGCCGGGCGACGGTATGGGTTACGCGATGCGACCATGATCCTGGTCTGCTACCGGCACGGGCTGCGGGTGAGCGAGCTTTGTACTCTCACGTGGGACCAGTTCGATTTCTCGCACGGCGTGATGCATGTGCGGCGCGCGAAGAAGGGGATGCCGTCGGTGCATGAAGTGAGCGGGACCGAGTTGCGTGCATTGCGCGCCTTGAAGCGCGAGGACGATGCCGGCCGCTTCGTGTTTATGACGGAACGCGGCGCGCCGATGTCGCCGGCGGGGTTTCGGAAAATGTTCGCGCGGCTGGGTGAGTTCGCGAAGTTTTCCTTTCCGGTGCATCCGCATATGCTCCGTCACGCGTGCGGATACAAGCTGGCGAACGACGGGCGCGACACGCGGGCCCTCCAACATTACCTGGGCCACAAGAACATCACGCATACCGTGCGATACACGGAACTGTCGCCGGAGCGGTTCAAAAATTTTTGGGAGGATTAAGCGTTGGAAGCTGATGACACTGAAGATGATCTGAACGTGGTGCCGTTGCTGGTGAAGGATAGAGGTATTCGGCTGCGCGTGCCTGCTTTGTCAGAATCGAACGCGGTAACCATTAATGTACCGCGCCCGACATAACTACGTAAACGTCACATCTTCTTTTGCATCGCGCCCATGGCTTCGCCCATGTGCATCATGCAATCGTCAGCCTTGCTATCTTTCATGGATGTCTGAGCCATATCCATATGTTTCATGGCTTCGCTCTTCATGGCTTCATCCTTCATCGCACCAATTTCTGTTTTCATCGTTGTCATGGATGCATCATCGCACTTCATTGTCATGCTCATCTGCGCCATGCCCATTTGCATGGAACAGTCATCCATCTTGTTATCTTTCATGGCTGTCATGGCCATTTCCATCTGCTTCATGGCCATATCTTTGTTCATCTTCATTGCTGGGTCGGTCATTGCATCCATGTCCGTCTGCATTTTCTTCATGGTTGCATCATCGCACTTCATCGGATCCATGGCCTGGGCAGGCGCTTGGGCACCAAAGACGAAAAGGCTCGTAAACACCGTCATCAGCAAAACCGTTTTCATCGATTATTCTCCTGAAGTTGGGACAAAATTGTCCATTAACATAATCAACCAAGCAACGCGCTGGTTCCCTGGTTAATTGGAATTGTCGTCGTTAAAATCTGAAATGGGTCTGACCCTTTGTTGGCCACACCAACGAGCGAGCTGCGGTGATGCCTACTCGGGGTTACCTCAAGGTTTGTGCGCTAAAACACGCTAAGCGCGTGTGGCAGAAAAATCACGACCTTACAATCGGTTAGGTCGCGCCCACCGGCTGGACCGCACAAGAGCTGGTTTATCGGTGCGATAAGAAGCCAGCCGGCCGAGACGCGACGTTTTTGGGGCCTGCGGGGCCGTTGTTCCTGCTTTGTCTGAGTTAGCGTGTCTCCGCGCACAAACCTTGCGGCGGGGCCTGTTACCTCAATTTTAACATTCGCGGCACTTCCCATTTTCGAGCAACGGGTGCAAATTAGTCTCTAAGAGGTCAATGGCGAGAGGCATGGCATGCGGAGCTGGACAGCATTTTGTCTCGGTTTTGGCCTCTGGCTGGCGCTTTTCATGCCCTCCTTCGCCGCCTCGCGCGTCGCCCTCGTCATCGGCAATGCCGATTACCCGGCGTTCGGCCGACTGAAGAACCCGCTCGCCGACGCCACGGCGGTTGCCGCGACGCTCGAAAAACTCGGCTTCGTGGTGCTGTCCCGGCAGAACCTCGATGCGCAGGGCTTCCGGGCGGCGCTCGCCGAGTTGGCGGAGAAGTCCTCGGGCGCCAAGGTGTCGCTCGTCTATTATGCCGGGCACGGCTTCGAGATGGACGGTACCAACTATCTGGTTCCGAAGGACGCGAAGCTCGAGAAGAAGGTTGCCGCCCGGCTCGAGGCGATTTCGCTCGACGACGTGCGCGAGGTGGTGTCGAGCGCCGCGAAGCTAAGGGTCGTCATCCTCGATGCCTGCCGCAACAACCCGTTCCCATTGCTCGGCAGGG
>JANLYR010000024.1:0-2690 GCA_031365765.1 Hyphomicrobiales bacterium
AGCGTGATTGCCGCCGGTCGGCCTTAAAGGCTGGATCATCGGCCAAGGCGTTGCTACACCCTCCGGCAAATCAGCTCCACGCTTGCCGGATATCCCATGACCAAGACACCGCCGGGTAAATCGCCCAAGGACACCGCCAAGACGCCGGTTGCCACCCCCTTGCCACCCCCTGTTGCACCCGGCCGCGACTGGTCAGAAACGCTGTTCCTGCCCAAAACCGAATTCCCCATGAAAGCCGGCCTGCCCGAGCGCGAGCCCGAATGGGTCAAGCGTTGGCAGGCGATGAAGCTTTACGAAAAACAGCGCGCCCAGAGCAAGGGCCGCCCGAGCTTCGTCCTGCACGACGGCCCGCCCTACGCCAACGGCAATATCCATATCGGCACCGGCCTGAACAAGATACTGAAGGACGTGGTGGTGCGCAGCCAGCAGATGCTGGGCAAGGACGCCAACTACGTGCCGGGCTGGGACTGCCACGGCCTGCCGATCGAATGGAAGATCGAGGAGAAGTACCGGGAGGCGGGCAAGGACAAGGACGCGGTTCCGGTGCTGGAGTTCCGCAAGGAATGCCGCGAGTTCGCGGAACACTGGCTGAATGTGCAGCGGTCGGAGTTCATGCGCCTGGGTGTCGAGGGCGACTGGTGGCACCCGTATATGACCATGACGCATGAGGCGGAAAGCTTCATCGCGGCCGAGCTGATGAAGTTCGCCATGAACGGGCTGCTGTATCGCGGGAGCAAGCCCGTGATGTGGAGCGTGGTCGAGAAGACAGCGCTGGCCGAGGCTGAGGTGGAGTATGCGGATTATCAGTCGGATACGGTGTTTGTGAAGTTTCCTGTTGTTGATTGTGACGTGCCTGTGCGCATCGATCAATCCAAAGTTGTCCGGGATATGTATGTTGGAGCTGATGCGTTTGACAACGCGGGAGCTGCTGCGCTCACTGAAGCGTTGAAGGGTTCCTCGGTCGTTATCTGGACGACAACACCTTGGACGATCCCAGGCAATCGCGCGATCAGCTTCTCAGCCAAGATCGGATACGGGCTTTTTTCGGTGACGAAAGCTCCGGAAGGCAATTGGGCCAAAGTCGGAGACCGCTATATTCTTGCCGACAAGCTGGCGGCGGAAGTGATGAAGGCCTGCAAAGTGGAGTCGTATGAGCGGCTTTACGATGTTCGTGGTGACATCCTCGAAACGATGACTTGCCTCCATCCATTGTGGCCGCGGAACGCAGCGAGCAGCTTTTGGGGCAAAGCCTTTCTTGGAAGTTCGTTTTTAGGCACTTCGAAGCCATATGCGTTCCCAGTGCCCCTACTGGAAGGTAATCATGTCACTGACGACACCGGTACGGGATTTGTCCATACAGCACCTGGGCACGGCACGGACGATTTCGAAGTCTGGTCTGATAATTTTCATGCCCTGAACGCAAACCATATCGACACATCTATTCCCTTCACTGTCGACGCCGACGGCGTGCTGACCGATGACGCGCCCGGCTTTGAAGGCAAGCGCGTGCTCACGGAGAAGGGCGAGAAGGGCGACGCCAACGACGCCGTCATCAAGGCTCTCACTGCAGCCAACGCTCTCATCGGGCGCGGCCGGCTGAAACATCAGTACCCGCACAGCTGGCGCTCGAAGAAGCCGATCATCTTCCGCAACACGCCGCAGTGGTTCATCGCCATGGACCGTGAATTTGCCCCCGGCGGTAGTGGCGTAGGGGCGACTGGCAAGTCGCCCTCGGGCAGCGAGTCCAGCCGTAAGAAGGGCGACATGCCTGTCGCCCCTACGCTATCGGCCGCCGGGCAAAAATCACATGCCGTTAGCCAAAATGCCGGCGCCCGCACCCTCCGCTCCGTCGCTCTCGGCGCCATCGCCGACACCACCTTCTACCCGCCCGCCGGGCAGAATCGCCTCCGCGGCATGATCGAGGCCAAGCCCGACTGGGTGCTGTCGCGCCAGCGCGCCTGGGGCGTGCCGATCACCGTCTTCTTCAACAAAGAGACGGGAGCGGTTATTCCGTCCAAGGATTTTCCCAAATCCGCCGAACTGATCGAACGCATCACGAAAAGTTTCGCCAAGGACGGCGCGGACGCCTGGTACAAGCCCGGCGCGGCGGCGGCCTATTTGAAAGGCCTCGTCGACAAGCCGGACGACTGGCAAAAGGTCGACGACATTCTCGACGTCTGGTTCGAGAGCGGCTGCACGCACGCCTTCTGCCTGGAACAGCGGCCGGACTTGAAATGGCCCGCCGACCTGTACCTCGAAGGCTCGGACCAGCATCGCGGCTGGTTCCATTCGTCCCTCTTGGAAAGCTGCGGCACGCGCGGCCGGGCGCCGTACAACCAGGTGCTCACCCACGGCTTCGTCATGGCCGAGGATGGGCGGAAAATGTCGAAATCGCTCGGCAATACTGTCACGCCCCAGGACGTGATGAAAACCTATGGCGCGGATATTCTGCGGCTCTGGGTCATGTCGTCCGACTATTCGGAAGACTTGCGCGTCGGCCCCGCCATCCTGAAGGCCAACGCCGAAAGCTACCGCAAGATCCGCATCACCTGGCGCTGGTTGCTGGGCAACCTCGCGCATTACGATAAGGCCAAAAAGGTCGACCACAAAAAGCTGCCCGAGCTCGAACGCCTGATGCTGCACATGCTGGCCGAACTGGATCAGACCGTGCGTGAAGGCTACGCCGCTTA
>JANLYR010000338.1:0-2580 GCA_031365765.1 Hyphomicrobiales bacterium
GTCCCAAACGAAATAGTCGGACAACCTAACTTCGGCGGCATCAACCGTGCGCTTCGTTAGTTTCGGCATGAGAAGCGATCCAGTGTTCCGTCTGCTTCCAGATTTCGATCACGGCCGCCGGTGGAAGCACTGTGGAAGCAAGAGGGCGAAAACTGTGGCGCGACACTGCGCAAATGACAGTGGGTCGTTCAGCCGACCAAGTCAACTAAGTCATTGAAATCGCGAAGAAAAAAGTAACGCTGCGCAATAGTGCGAAGTCCCGCCCGTCCCACTTATAACCTGAAGGTCGTTGGTTCAAATCCAGCTCCCGCAACCCAAAAGGGCCTGTGATCTCAAGTGGATCGCGGGCCCTTTCCTTTTGGGCGGGGATGCGGTTTGCACCAGCTTTGGAGCCAGCGTTCGAGAGCATCATGCCTTTCTGCCAGTTGTTGACAGCGAGAGCCAAGCTGCTGGGTTGACCGAGGTGGCCCTGACGGGAAGGGCTGTCTTGCCACGCCTAGCATATGCTTGCGCCAAAATTGGGATCGATCGCCGAAGTTCCGCCTGTTGTCGCGACCTCGTTTGCCAAAACTTGAGGCTTTCGAATATCCAGGCAATGAGCGGTTTGCGCGTTCGCGGAACGATCTGTAAAACCGCCGGCAACAATCAGGAGGCGGGCACTGACAACCATCCAAGATGTCGCCAAGGCAGCGGGTGTATCCACGGCGACCGTGTCGCATGTCATCAACACGTCGAGATACGTCAAGCCCGAAACGAGCGCTCGCGTGCTGGCGGCGATCGAGAAGCTGCGCTATCGGCGGGACGGTGTCGCCCGCAGCCTGCGGCGGAGCAGCACCGGCACCATCGGCCTGATGATCTCCGACATTTCCAATCCGTATTTTTCGGAGCTGGTGCGTGGCGTTGAAGATGCCGTCTACGGCGCCGAAAAGGGCTACAACCTGGTTCTCTGCAATACCGACGAAGACCCGTCCAAGGAACGGCTCTACCTGAATGTCATGCTGGAAAAGCGGATCGACGGATTGATCATGGCGCCGGTGGGCGGCAACCGCGGGGTTCTGGCTTCCCTCATCGATGATGGCTTTCCGGTGGTTTTCGTTGACCGCGACCTTCCCGATCTTCTCGCCGATGCGGTGACCATCGACAACCGCCAATCGGCGATCGGATTGATCAGACATCTGATCGGCCTGGGCCATCGCCGGATCGCGGTCATGTATGCGGACCTTGCGGCGGACTCGATTGAACAGCGGCTCAACGGCTACCGCGACGCCTTGGCCCACGCGGGATTGCCGGCCGACCCCGAGCTTTTCTTTCATTCCGGCTCAAGCATCGAAGAGGCGCGCCTGGCGGGGCTGGCATTTCTAAGCGCGGAGAGGAATGTCAGCGCGGTTTTCTGCACCAACAACTTCATGACGCTGGGCCTTCTGCAGGCCATGCACGAACGCGGTGTCGAATGCCCAGACTGCCTCGCGGTCGTGGGGTTCGACGATTTTCCCTGGGCTTCTTCTTTCCGTCCGCAATTGACGGCCGTGGCGCAGCCCGCCGCCGAGATCGGCCGCGAAGCAGTTCGATTGATGCTTTCGCGGCTGGCGGCGGAGGGGCCGCGCGAACCGGTGCGGCGTGTGCTGAACGGCGAACTCGTCATCCGCGAATCCTGCGGCGCGAGGCTTGACCCCGGCGCGCTACAAAGACTCGTCACCCGGCGGGGAACTGCCAGCGCCAACACGAACCAAACCGTTTGAAAGGGTATCCCTGGAATGCTCGACGTCGCCAGCTACCTGACTGAAGTCATCCGCATCCACAAGACCGGCGAGGCGACCGAGCATTCTTATCGGCCGGCGCTGCAAGCGCTGTTCGATTAGATCGCCGACAATGTCAAGGCGCTGAACGAACCTCGCTCGGTCAAGGTCGGCCGGCCCGATTTCGTGTTCCATCGCGGGGCCATCACGGTCGGGCACTGCGAGGCCAAGGACATTGGCCTCGACATCAATCCCCGCGCCATGAAGGACGCCAACAAGGAGCAGTTCGAGCGTTACCGCAAGGCGCTGCCCAATCTCGTCTACACCAACGGCGTCGATTTCCGCTTCTACAAGCAGGGCCAGCTCACCCGCGACATCTCGATTGCCATCTCATCCTGGGCATACAGCCGAAGCCCGATCAGTTCGCCGCACTGGCGCACCAGTTGCGCGACTTCTGCGCCGAGCGCCTGCAGACCATCACCTCGGCCGAACGATTGGCCGAGATGATGGCGGGCAAGGCGGTGCTCATCAAGGATATCCTGTTCAATTCGCTGAAGGACGACAAGGACCTTGCGACCGCGTTGAACGAACAGTTCCAGGCCTTCAGGGTCGAAAACCAGCGCAGTCGGTTGCGCTGTTCGCGCTGTATTACAATTTCGTCCGCGTCCATAAGACCCTTCGCGTGACGCCCGCGATGGCCGCGAACGTCACCAAGCGGCTTCGGGAGATGTCCGATATCGTTGACGTACTTGAAGCGTGGGAAGCAAAAGCCTAAGCTATTTTCACCCCACGGCCTGCCGTAAGCAGGCCATGCAGCATACCGGCACGACGGTTTACGGGCATT
>JANLYR010000047.1:0-4806 GCA_031365765.1 Hyphomicrobiales bacterium
ACCCGATCCTAACGCTAAGGTTCTGGACTCCACGAAGGATGCGCCTGCGGCCACCACCGGACCCTATCCTCTTGTGCTCGTGATCCATGGACTGGCAGGGACTGGGTCCATGTTCGGACCAGTGGCTCAATATTTCGCCTCTTACGGGATTGTTGTCGTTGCTGCCAATTTCGATGATGACATCGATCCGTGGATCAGGAAGTTACCATTTGTAAATTGGCTGCCCCTCAGGCGGCTTTACGTTCGCCCTGCCGATGTGGTGCGGCTGATTGACGATGTCGAGACCCTGAATGCGCCGGGGGGAAAGCTCGCCGGCGTCATTGATATCTCTCACATTGGCGTCTGGGGCATGTCGACGGGCGGTACCACCGCGTTCCAAGCTGCAGGCGCCCAACTCGATCTCAAGGCGATGGATGACTGGTGCGCTCAGCACAAGACTGAATACGAGGCCACCTATGAAACATGCCAATTCGTCGGCACTGAGCACATTCTCGCGCAGCAATATGGCATTGCTGATCCATTTGCCGGACCGCTACCAGCCCTGTGGGACAAGCGGGTTGCAGCACTTGTCGCCGTGGCCCCTGGCGGTGAGTTGCACGCCTTCGGCGATAGAGGCATAGCCGCTGTCAACGTCCCGGCGTTGATCATGGTCGCTGCCGACGACAACGTTGTTTCTCCGGAATATAACGGATTGTGGGCCTATGGCGGCATTGGTAGTCAGACCAAGACATTGGCAATATTCGATCATGGTGGACACACCTGGTTCATGAAATCGGGGCCTCACCTCGCTAACTCGACAGCTCTGGCAACAGCGTTTTTTCTGGCGATCCTCAAAGGCAACACAGATGCCAGGGCAGCGCTGATACCGCAGGCGGTGTCATTGCCAGGCGTAACTTATAAGACAACCCTTCATTAGGTAATTGGTAGCTTATCAAGTTGCTGCTGTGACTGGAATTGCGCAGAGGCGCGTTAATAGATCCTGACCCTAACCTTTATCGTCACCCCCGCGCAGGCGGGGGCCCAGCCAATCTTCTGATGAATGACCATGCCTGACCTCCTCCACTACGAAGACTTTCCCCTGGGCCGCGAATTCCCGCTCGGCCCCCACCGCGTAACCGCTGACGAAATCATCGCCTTCGCGCGCGAATTCGATCCCCAGCGCTTTCACCTCGACGACGCCGAAGCCAAATCCTCCGTTCTCGGAGGATTGAGCGCCTCGGGCTGGCATTCCTGCGCCATGCTGATGCGCATGCTTTTCGACAGCTACCTGAACCGCGCGGCAAGCCTGGGTTCGCCCGGCATCGATGAAGTGAAGTGGCTCAAACCCGTGCGCGCCGGCGAAACGCTTTCCGGCACCATGACGGTGACCGCGCGCCGAGTCTCCTCGAAGCGGCCCGATCTCGGCATCCTCACCTGCCGCTGGGACGTCTTCAACGCGGAGGCCGAGAAAAAAATCGAGCAGGTGGGCACCCATTTCGTGAAGGTCCGCCAGCCATGATGGGGCTTTACCTCGAAGAGATTGAGCCGGGCTTGAAAGTCGATCTCGGCACCTATGCCTTCACCCGCGACAACATCCTGAAATTCGCCGCGGCCTATGACCCGCAGCCCTTCCACCTCGACGATGAGGCGGCAGCCCTAGGCCCCTTCGGCAGGCTCGCGGCCAGCGGCTGGCACACGGCGGCGGGCTGGATGGCGTGTTTCGTTGCCACCAACAATGCCCATGCGGGCCCCGCCGTGCTGGGACCATCGCCGGGCTTCACCAACCTGCGCTGGCTGAAGCCGGTCTATCCCGGCGACACGATTTCCTACACCACCGAAGTCACCGGAAAACGCGATCTCGCATCGCGACCCGGCTGGGGTCTGCTTTTTGCCACGAACGAAGGCGTGAACCAGAATGGCGAACGCGTCTTCAGCTTTGACAGCAAGGTGATGACGCCGAAAAGTCCTTGAAATCTCCATGGCCGGGCTTGACCCGGCCACCCAGACTTGGTCACCGGATCAAGGCCGCTGAAGGAGATGAGGCTCTTACTCCACCCGCCACAGGCTCGTCGCCTCGAAGCCGGGCAGGGGCTGCGTTTCCGGCCGCCCGATGTAATTCCAGCGCGCCACCCATTGCCCGCCCGCGTCGTAAAACGGAATGATGTAAAACCCCGCAACCAGCAGCCGGTCCTCGGCCCGCACCGCCGCCTCGAACTCCGCGCGCGTTGTCGCATCGAGCATCGCTTTGATGGCGCGATCGACCGCCGGGTCGGCAATCCCCGGATAATTGCGCGTGCCCTCGAGGGTCCGCCCCTCCGAGCCGTAATAGAACACCTGCTCGTTTCCCGGCGACAGCGAATTGAACCACGTGGCCGGGATCATGTCGTAGTCGTAGCTGCGCTGCAGGCTCGCATATTGCGCCGAATCGACCAGCCGCACCTCGGCCGCGATGCCGATCTGCTTCAGTGTCCGCTGGTAATGCAGCGCGATCTTCTCCTGGTCCTTGTTCTGCACCACGATGGTGAACGCAAAAACCTTAGCCTCCGCGTCGACAAGCCCGGTATCCTTCACCGTCCATCCCGCTTCCGCCAGCAGCGACACGGCCTTGCGCAAAACCTTGCGGTCGCGCCCCGATCCATCGCTAACGGGAAGTTTGTAGCTACCGTCCACCATGTCGGGACGCAGTTTCGCATCGCCCAGAACGGCCAGTTCGCCCGCGTCCGCCGCCTTTCCTTGCGACGACAATGCCGAACCGGAATAATATCCATAGGTCCGCCGATAAGCGCCCGAGAACAGATTGGCATTGGCCCATTCGAAATCGAACAGCATGGTCAGCGCCTCGCGCACCCGCACATCCGCGAACATCGGACGCCGCGTATTGAAAGCAAGGCCCGAGGCGGGTGCGGGCGATTTCTGTGCCACCGTCTCAAGCGCGATCCGGCCTTCCTTTACCGCCGGAAAATCATAGCCCGTCGCCCATCGCCCCGGATCGCTCTCGATCCTTATATCGGCATCGCCTTTCTTGAACGCCTCGAACGCGGCGTTGGCATCGCGGTAATAATCGATGGTGATCGCATCGAAATTCCACAAGCCCCGCCCGATCGCCAGGTCCTTCCCCCACCAGTCCGGATTCTTTTTGTAAGAGATGCGCTCGCCCGGCTTTACCGCGGCAATCACATAGGGACCGGACCCCACGATCGGATCGAGCGTTGAATTCTCGAACGCCCGTCCTTCCCAGAATTTCTGCGATACGATCGGCATCACGCCCACGATCAGCGGCAGTTCGCGGTCGCCCGCTTCCTGGTGGAACACTACCGTGCGCGCGTCCGGCGTCTCGACCTTCGTCACCTTGGAATACGAGTTCTTGTAATTGGGCCGCCCCTTGTCGCGCAGCGTCTCCATCGAGAACACCACATCCGCCGCCGTGACCGGCGTGCCGTCGGAAAATTTCGCTTGCGGGCGGAGCGTGAAGGTGAAGGTCTGCCGGTCGTCGCTCACATCGATCGACTCCGCCAGCAGCCCATACAGTGAAAACGGCTCCGCCCAGTTGCGCCCCAGCAGGCTCTCGAACACATAGGTGCGAACCCCGCTCGCCGCCGTGCCCTTGATGATGAACGGATTGACGCTGTCGAACGTCCCCGTCACCGCCTGGCGCAGCGCGCCGCCCTTCGGCGCATCGGGATTGACATAGGGCAGATGCGCTAAGTCCGGCGCCAGCGCCGGTTCGCCATGCATGGCAATCCCATGCCGCGGCGCCGCCTGCGCGGAAGCAGCGAACACAAGTGCGACGACGAACGCCGGGAATTTCATGCGAAGCCCTTGCTGCCCGATCTATCGCACGATGATGTTGGAAAACTGCCAGGGGTCGCGCCGGTCGAGCTTCTCCTCGAACAGCAATCCCCGGCCCACCAGCGGCGTCCAGTCGGTATAAACCCCGCCGAGCTTGCCCAGATACGGCCGCTGCACATCGAGGCAGCGGCGGAAATCCATCTCCTCGGTCTCGACGATTCCGGCCTGCGGATTTTCAATCGCCCACACCATGCCCGCCAGCACGGCGGATGTCACCTGCATCCCCGTCGCATTCTGGTAGGGCGCCAGTTTCCGCGTCTCGTCGATCGACAGCGACGAGCCATACCAGTAGGCGTTCTTCTTGTGACCGTAGAGCAGTACGCCGAGCAGATCGGAGCCGTCGGCGATTTCCTGCTCCTCGAGAATATGCGAGCGCGACTGGCGCTTTCCGCCGGCGCCGAACATTTCGTGCAGCGACAGCACCGCGTCGTTGGAAGGATGATAGGCGTAGTGCGAGGTCGGCCTGAAAGTCACCTTCCGCCCGCTCGTCAGCGTGTAGTAATCGGCCAGCGAGATGGCCTCGTTATGGGTGACCAGAAATCCGAATTGCGGCCCGATGCCCGGAACCCAGGAGCGCACCCGCGTATCCGCGCCAGGCCTGAGCAGATAGATCGCCGCACCCGAGCCCACCTTGTGGCGCCGTCCGTCGGGCGGCAGCTTTTTCTCATGTGTCCCCCAGCCAAGTTCGGCCGGCTGCAGCCCTTCGGAAATAAATCCGTCCACGGACCATGTATTGACGAAGCAGTCGGCGGGCTTGGGCGTCAGCGCGCGCTGCGTGTCGCGTTCCGCGATATGGAGGCCCTTGACGCCCAGCCGCTTCATCAGCTTGGCCCAGCCCTCGCGCGTCGAAGGCTCGGCAACTTTCAGCTTCGTGTCGCGGGCCAGATTGATCAGCGCCTGCTTGACGAACCACGACACCATGCCGGGATTGGCGCCGCAGCACGACACCGCGGTCACACCCGGTCCCAGCTCGCGCTT
>JANLYR010000061.1:0-3188 GCA_031365765.1 Hyphomicrobiales bacterium
TCGGTGGCGCAGAGTTTCGGAATCTGGGTGCCAAGCTCCATCGCCGCCCGCATGATGGACGTCCCCTCCGGCACGGAGACGGCATGACCGTCGATCTCCAGCGTCACCATTTTCTGGGAAGAAGAGGTGGGCGTGCCGAAATCGGTTTCCTTGATGAGGGTCATCGGTTTCATGGGATTGTCTCCAGTCGTTTTCCCACGACCCGCAAGGGAGGAGGGAGAGGGGGCTTGTCGAAATCTTCGGGGAAATTGCGCACCGCACTCAGCACCGGGCTTGGCGTCAATCCGCCCATGGCGCAGAGCGATCCGTCGATCATGGTCTGGCACAGGTCGTCGAGGAGAAGGAGATTGGCGTCGCGGTCGATGCCGGCAACGATTTTGTCGATGACTTCGACGCCGCGCGTCGAGCCGATGCGGCACGGAGTGCATTTGCCGCAGGATTCGATCGAACAGAATTCCATGGCGAAACGCGCCTGCTCCGCCATATCGACCGTATCGTCGAACACCACGACACCGCCGTGACCCACCATGGCACCCACCGCGGCGAAGGCTTCGTAATCCATCGGCAGGTCGAGTTGCGATTGGGAGAGATAGGCGCCGAGCGGGCCACCGGCCTGGACGGCGCGAACCGGCCGTCCCGAATGCGTTCCCCCGCCATAGGTTTCGATCAGTTCACGGAGGGTTATGCCGAAGGCCGTCTCGACCAGTCCACCCTGCTTGATGTTGCCGGCAAGCTGGAAGGGCAGCGTGCCGCGCGACCGGCCCATGCCATAGTCCTTGTAGGCGGCCGCGCCCCGGTCGAGGATGAAGGGCACGGCGGCGAAGCTCAGCACGTTGTTGATGACGGTAGGCTTGCCGAACAGGCCTTCGAGCGCCGGGATCGGCGGTTTGGGCCTGACCATGCCGCGCTTGCCTTCGAGGCTGTCGAGCATGGCGGTTTCCTCGCCGCAGATATAGGCGCCAGCACCCCGCCGCACTTCGAGAGTAAAACAATGCTCCGTACCCTGAATAGCGGCACCCAGCCAACCGGCATCGGTGGCGATGCGGATCGCTTCCTTCATGGTCTGGATGGCGTCGGGATATTCCGAGCGGATATAGATGAAGCCCTGCGTCGCGTGGGTGGCGATCCCCGCGATGGTCATGCCCTCGATCAGCATGAAGGGATCGCCCTCCATCACCATGCGGTCGGCGAAAGTGCCGCTGTCGCCTTCATCGGCGTTGCAGCACACATATTTCTGGGGGGCGAGAGTGTCGTGCACGGTTTTCCATTTGATGCCGGTGGGAAAACCGGCGCCGCCCCGGCCGCGAAGGCCGGACGCGGTGACTTCGGCGACGATGGCAGCGGGTTCCATCTTCAGCGCCTTTGCCAACCCGGTGAACCCGCCGTGGATTTGATAATCGGCGATCGACAGCGGGTCGGTCTTGCCGCAACGCGCGAAGGTGAGGCGCTGCTGGTTTTTGAGATAGGGAATGTCTTCCGTGCGGCCGAGCGACAGCCGATGCGATTTGCCGTTCTGCAATCCGGCTTCGATGAGCGATGGCACATCGCAGGCGGCAACCGGCCCATAGGCCATCCGGCCCTGCGGGGTTTCGACTTCGACCAGCGGTTCGAGCCAGAACATCCCGCGCGACCCGTTGCGCGTAACTTTAATGCCATGGGACACCAGTGCTGCCGCGACCTCGTCCGCGCCCATCGAGCGGGCGGCGGAATCGCGCGGCACATAGACCTTGTTCATCAGGCAAGCTCCGCCATGACCTGGCCGAACCGGGCTTCATCGACCCGGCCCACCAGCCGCTCATCGATCATGATGGCGGGCGACAGCGCGCAGTTGCCTAGGCAATAAACGGCTTGCAGCGTGACCTTCCCGTCCGGTGTGGTTTCGCCAAACGAGATGCTCAGGCTACGCTGGATGGCGGCGGCAAGCGCCCTGGCACCCATCGCCTGGCACGACTCCGCCTGGCAGACTTTTACCGTGTGACGGCCCCCAGGCTTCCGCTTGAAATCGTGATAGAAACTCACGACTCCATGAACCTCGGCCCTGGAAATGTTGAGCGCATTGGCCAGAACGGGAAGGGCCTGCTCGGCGATATAGCCCTCCGCATGCTGAAGATCGTGCAGGATTTCGATGAGCGCATCGGGCTTGTTGCCGTAACGCGACGCGATCGCCGCAGCGGGGTTTGCAACGGTTCTTGTGTCGATCAAGGTGGGCATGGTGCCTTATGGCCGAAACGCGCCGCTAAGGCCAATTGCCGCCGTCTATCGGCTCATAGGGAAAGCTGATCGCGGAATGTTAGCCGCCGCGCCGCGCTGCCTCGATGGCGGCGACGTCGATCTTCTGCATGGTCATCATCGCATTGAACGCCCGCTTGGCCTCATCGCCGCCGGCTGCCATCGCCTCGGTCAGGACACGCGGCGTGATCTGCCAGGAAACGCCCCATTTGTCCTTGCACCAGCCGCATTCGCTCTCCTTTCCGCCATTGCCGACAATGGCATTCCAGTAGCTGTCGGTCTCGGCCTGATCGTCGGTGGCGATCTGAAATGAGAAGGCTTCATTGTGCTTGAAGACGGGACCGCCATTGAGGCCGATACAGGCAACGCCGGCCACCGTGAATTCGACCACCAGCACCGCGCCCTCTTTGGTGGACGGGTTATCGCTGGGAGCGCGGTGGATGGCACCCACCGCGCTGTCGGGAAAGGTCGCTGCGTAAAATCGCGCGGCCTCCTCCGCATCCTTGTCATACCACACGCAGATGGTGTTCTTGGCAATCTTGGTCTTGGGCATTTCGCCTCCTATCGCTGTGATCAATATCAACGCTCGCTGGCAGCAGGGGTTCCTCTTATCGCCAATCCCTCTAAGCCTCGAATTTTCTTGCCGCCGTGAACAATGCCGAAATCAGCGGCGACAGTGGGTCGCGCGTCATGGCGACAAGGCCCACCGAATGCTCGACGCTGGGCTCACTCAGGGGAATGGCGCGGATTGCCTGCAAAGGACCCAGTATGTTCAGGAAATATTCGGGCATGATGGAGGCCAGACCCATCGAGCGCACGCTGGCAAACAGGTTGGTAATCGAATTGGTTTCAAGCCGGGGTGAGGGGTGCGCGCTGGCCGCGAGAAAGGCCCGGTCGATGATGCGGCGGTTCTGCATGTTGGGCGTGAGCAGGCATAACGGTTCCTGCGCTGCTTCGAG
>JANLYR010000063.1:0-2239 GCA_031365765.1 Hyphomicrobiales bacterium
AGGGCATCGCCGAGCCGGAAAGCCGCATCCAGGTCGAGACGCTTGCCGCCAACGCGAAAGAGTTCGGCATCGAATATTTCCACGAGCGCGACAAGCGCCAGGGCATTGTCCATGTGATCGGCCCCGAACAGGGTTTCACCCTGCCCGGCACGACGATCGTCTGCGGCGACAGCCATACGTCCACCCACGGCGCCTTCGGAGCGCTGGCCCATGGCATCGGCACCTCCGAGGTCGAGCATGTGCTGGCGACTCAGACGCTGATACAGAAGAAAGCGAAGAACATGCTGGTGGCAGTCGAAGGCAAGCTTCCGCCCCACACCACCGCCAAGGACATCATCCTCTCGATCATCGGCGAGATCGGCACGGCGGGGGGCACGGGCTCGGTCATCGAATTCGCCGGCGAGGCGATCCGCGCGCTGTCGATGGAAGGCCGGATGACGGTGTGCAACATGACGATCGAGGCGGGAGCCCGCGCCGGCATGATCGCGCCCGACCAGACGACCTTCGATTATCTCAAAGGTCGCCCCAAGGCGCCCAAGGGCGCGGACTGGGACAAGGCCGTGCAATACTGGGAAACGCTGAAGACGGATGAGGGTGCGCATTTCGACCGCGTGGTGAAACTCGACGCGGCAGCGCTGCCGCCCATCGTCTCCTGGGGTACGAGCCCCGAGGATGTGGTGGCCGTCACCGGGTCCGTTCCCGATCCTGTCACCATCGCCGATGAAGGCAAGCGCCAGTCGAAACAGCGGGCGCTGGACTATATGGGACTGAAGCCCGGCCAGAAGATCACCGACATCGCGCTCGACGTGGTGTGGATCGGCTCCTGCACCAATGGCCGGATCGAGGATTTGCGCAATGTGGCCAAAATGGTCGAGGGCAAGAGGATCGCAGGCTCGCTCGCTTATGCCATGATCGTGCCGGGTTCGGGGCTGGTCAAGGAACAGGCGGAGGCCGAGGGCCTCGACCGGATTTTCCTGGAGGCGGGTTTTGAATGGCGCGAGCCCGGCTGCTCCATGTGCCTCGGCATGAACCCGGACCAGTTGAAGCCGGGCCAGCGCTGCGCCTCAACATCGAACCGGAATTTCGAGGGCCGCCAGGGTTATCGGGGCCGCACCCATCTGGTCAGCCCGCAAATGGCGGCGGCCGCGGCGCTTGCGGGGAGATTTGTGGATATCCGCGACAAACTGTGACGCAGATCATAAACGCCACATGAACAGCCTGTTAAGGCTTGTGTCATCGCCGGGGCGGTATGGTGGTTTCAGTTAATACGCGCCGGGAAATTTGAGGGGGTTAAGGTGGTTGCTGGTACTGTTCAGGCGGATGCGAAGTTTCTGCGCCGCGTATTTCTGGGTCTGGTGTTGCTGACGCTGGCAACCGGCGCCATGGCGGGCGTCACCGCCGTCCAGGCGATGACCGAACAGGCAGGCCACTGCGTCCTTTTCTGCCAGTAGATGGCGGCTGCGCCGATCGCTGGCCAGTTCGCACCCACTCTCGCCGATCTTGAGCGCCTCGCTTCGGCGGGATACCGATCCCTGCCGCGAAAATTTCGCGCTTTGTGCGGCGAGATCATCTTCCGCGTCGAGGATTTTCCCTCGGACGATGTCTTGGCGGAGATGAAGGCCGAGCCCTTCGATCTGCTCGGACTGTTCCACGGCGTGGGTCTGGCCCATGCCGAGGCGGTGGCGTCCACCGGGCGGCTTCCCAACATGGTATTCCTCTACCGCCGCGCCATTCTCGATTACTGGGCCGAACACGAAGAGAGCCTGGGCTCGATCGTCACCCATGTCCTGATCCACGAAATCGGCCACCATTTCGGCCTGTCGGACGACGACATCGACGCCATCGAAATCGCGGCGGAATGACCGCGAATGAAAAAGCCGGCCGCTTGCGACGGCCGGCTTGTACCTGTTGGCTGATTATCGCTGATCGAATTGGGCCGATCCAACCGTTTCGCCGGCGATTTTGATTTCGACTTTGTACTTTCCGGCCCCAAGCAGGGAACGGATCGAGAGAACGTATTGATACTTGCAGTCCACAACGCGGAAATCGTTACCGCTGTCGGCTGCATAGACGGCAGAAATTTCGTTCACCGGCTCAGGAGCGCCCGTCCCGATTTTCGTCACCGCAAGCGTCGCCGGCGGCAAATTGCAGGTGGGCACCAATGCTCCGACCACGGGACCAGACCCCACGCCATCGAAAACGCGGCGGAATGACCGCGAATGAAAAAGCCGGCCGCTTG
>JANLYR010000117.1:0-2157 GCA_031365765.1 Hyphomicrobiales bacterium
GCCGGAGCGGCCGCGCGGCGGATAGTCGATCAGGTCGCGGCGCCGCGGTCACCTTTTCGTCCAGCAGCGATGCTAGAGCGTTTTCCAGCGAAGTGGCTACCGGTTCGCGTGAAGAAAACGTGTCAAACAAACGAGATAGAACCCCGTTCCGATTCAATCGGAACGGAAAAGGCTCTAGCAGTTTGCTGAAGAACCCCCTCGCCAGGATGGGGACTTGATGATTCACTTTATCATCTCGAATCGCTGGAGACGAGCATGCGAGGCGCATTTGCGGATCAGGGCGGGTTGTTTTCGTACATCTCGCCGGAGGCGCGGGTGGCTGCGAACCATCCCCTGCGGAAGATCCGGGCGCTGGTGCGGGATGTCTTGAGTGAGCTGAACCGTAGCCTCGGGAGACTTTACGCGAGCGAGGGACGTCCCTCGATCCCTCCGGAGCAATTGCTGAGCGCTTTGCTGCTGCAGGTATTCTACGGCATTCGGTCAGAACGCCAGCTGATGGAGCAACTGGACTACAATCTGTTGTACCGCTGGTTTGTGGGGCTTTCGCCGGACGACCCAGTCTGGGACCCGACCAGTTTCACCAAGAACCGCGACCGGCTGCAAAACGGCGAGGTGTTTAAGAAGTTCATGACCAGGCTTCTGAATCATCCGCAGGTCAAGCCGCTGCTGTCGGACGAGCACTTCTCGGTCGATGGAACGCTGATCGAAGCCTGGGCATCACAGAAGAGTTTTCGTCCCAAGGACGGCAGCGGCGATGACGACGACGGCGCCAACTTCCATGGCCAGAAGCGCAAGAACGACACCCACGCGAGTACCAGCGACCCAAACAGCAGGCTTTATCGCAAGGCGGCCGGGCGGGAGGCGAAGCTTTGCTATATGGGCCACGCCACCATGGAGAACCGCCATGGGCTGGCGGTGGCCGGCATGGTGACCCACGCCAATGGCACCGCCGAACGCCGAGCCTCGGAGATCATGCTGAAGGCCAAACGCAAAGCTGCTGGCCACCGCATCACGGCAGGTGAGGACAAGGCGTACGATACCGCCGATCATGTGGCCAATCTTCGCGCCATCAACGTGACACCGCATGTGACGCAGAACCACGCCGTCACCAAAACTGGCAAGACTCGCAACAGCGCCATCGACGAACGAACCACGCGGCATCCGGGGTACGGAATGTCGCAATCGCGCCGGGCGATGATCGAGTGCATCTTCGGTTGGGGCAAGCAGCACGGCACCATGCGCAAAACCAAACATCGTGGCATCGGTCGCGTCGCCGCCAACTTCATGCTCAATCTGATCGCCTATAACCTGATCCGCATCCCCAAACTGGTTGCAGCGTAGCCAATCCGCCATGAGGTTAGGCCCCAGAGCCGTCACACCGATCGAGCAACGAGCCGCGATTGAAAGAAAACCCAAGTTTCTTAGTTTTTCAGCAAACTGCTAAAGCGAGCGGCTGACCGCCAGCGGCGTGATGTGACGCGGGCCCGGCGTGGCGCGCTGTCCGGCCGCGGTGTAGGTGTTCGGAATGTTGCGGCGCTGGATCTCGGTGTTGACACCGCGCACGATGCCTTCGGACACCGCATGCGCGGTCGCAAGCACCGTGAGATTGATCTGCAGCATGGCGCGAAACGTGTCGTGATGGCGATGCAGCGTGGCCAGCAGGTCGGGTGCTGCCTGCGTCAGATATTTCTGCGCGGCCTTCAAATTCGCAACCGCGCCGACGTAGCGGCGCGACAGTTCCGATTTCTGGCCTTCCAGCTTCATCGCCTCGCGTACCTTGCCGGCGCGGACCAGTTCGGTTTCGCGTTCGATGACGCCGAGCAGCGCACTCATGACCTCCATCAGATCCTCGGCAAGCTTGCGGGCCTGGGCGGGGGTCGATGCGGCAGGGATCGGCGCGGGCGCCGGCGGGTGTGGACGATGCTGGTTCATGTCGGGCTCCCCCAAGTCAGCCGGCGCGGCTGGCTTGCTGCAGGATCAGCGTGCGAAACACGTCGTTGGAAATTCCAACGCCGCCGGCTTTTGCGAAAGATTTCGAATATTCGTCGGTCAGCATCGAGCGCCACACCCCGGTGCCCGGCGTGTCGCCGAACGGGCCGTCGCCCTTGATGCCGCTGGTCATCTGCGAAAACATCGAATTCAGGAACATCGCCTCGA
>JANLYR010000168.1:0-2487 GCA_031365765.1 Hyphomicrobiales bacterium
AAGTCTAGGGAGGAAACGCCCAGGAAGGGCTGCGAAACATCGCTGCTTCGCAATAACAATCTGGCAGTGCAAAACAGTTTTTTCAAGGCAGGCGGCCTGATTTATTGTGCGCTGCTTTTCCGAATTTTCCAGAAACCGGCGCATTAGGTTAATATTTTGATTTCCAAAGGTTATTATCAACGTCGAAAAACCGCCCGCGACGCGACTGATGCAAGATTGTCACATCCACCATGATATTGCACTGCACAAAGTGGCGGCTGCGATGAGCGCCACGCCTGACTGGGACGAGCTGACAGGCTTCGCACAGGCCCTCGCCACGGCGGCGGCAAGGGCGATTCTGCCGCTGTTCCGCTGCAACATCCCCATTGACCTCAAAAGCGGACCGGTATGGGACCCCGTCACCGAAGGTGACCGGGCGGGGGAGATGGCTATCCGCGCGCTGATCGAGAAGCGCTACCCCGACCACGCCATCGAGGGCGAGGAATTCGGCTTGAAGGAGGGACGCTCGGGCTTCACCTGGATCATCGATCCCATCGACGGGACCCGCGCCTTCGTCTGCGGCCTGCCGTTCTGGTCGACGCTGATCGGCTTGAAGCTGGAGGGCAAGCCGGTGATCGGGGTGATGAACCAGCCCTTCGTCGGCGAGATGTTCTACGGCAATCCGCATGGCGCCTGGCACAGCCATGGCAGCGAGGTTCGCCCAATACGGGCCCGGACGGGGGTGCGCCTTGAAAATGCGACCGTCGGAACGACCGCCCCGGAACTCTACCGCTCGGAGGCGGACCGGGGCACCCTGGCACGCCTCAATCGCGCTGTGCGCCTGATCCGCTATGGCGGGGATGCCTATTTCTACGCCGTCCTCGCCGCCGGTCATCTCGACATCGCCCTAGATGCAGGGCTTCAGCCCTACGACATCGCGCCCCTGCTGCCGATCATTCTGGGCGCTGGCGGCGCCGCGGCGGAGTGGACCGGCGGTAACCCGGCCGAGGGCGGCAATGTCATCACCGCCGGCTCACGCGCCCTGCTCGACGAGGCGCTCGCCGTCATGGCTTAGGCTTGCGGGCCTTTTTGCTGTTGCGCCGCGACCGCGCCACCAGGTTCAGCGACTCCGTGGCAATCGAGAACAGGATGGCGAAATAGATGTAGGCGCGCGGAATATGCTGCTGGAAGCCGTCGGCCACCAGCACCACGCCGATCAGCAGGATAAAGGCCAGCGCCAGCATCTTGACGGTCGGGTGCGCCGTGATGAACTTGCCGATGGGCTTGGCCGCCAGCATCATCACGCCGATGGCGATGACATTGGCCAGGATCATCACCGGCAGGACATCGGTCATGCCCACCGCGGTGATGATCGAATCGAGCGCGAAAACGAAATCGATGACCATGATGAGGGCGATCACCCCGAGGAAATTCGAGGTATAGGCGGACTGCGGTCCCTCCTCCCCACCTTCAAGGTCCTGGTGGATTTCGGCGGTGCCCTTGTAGATGAGGAACACACCGCCCGCGATGAGGATGATGTCGCGCCAGGAAAAGGCAAACCCACCGAATTCGATGACTGGCTGGGTGAGATGCGTCAACCACACCAGCAAGAAGAGCATGGCGACGCGCAATCCGAGCGCACCCAGAAGCCCGATGCGTTGCGCCTTGCTGCGCTGGGCCGCGGGAAGCTTTTGCGCGGCGATGGTGAGGAAGACGAGATTGTCGATCCCAAGCACGATTTCGAGCATCGTGAGGGTGGCGAGGCTGAGCCAGCCATCGACGGTGAAAAGCCATTCGAACATCCAAGCCAGTTAGAGCGGCTGGCCCGATTGTTCAAGACGTGCGGGGCAAACTAGTCGTCGCGATATACGCGTTCGCGGCGTTCGTGGCGTTCCTGTGCTTCCACCGAGAGCGTCGCGATCGGCCTGGCATCGAGGCGGCGCAGGCTGATCGGCTCGCCGGTTTCCTCGCAATAGCCGTACGAGCCATCGTCGATGCGCTTGAGCGCCGACTCGATCTTGGAAATAAGTTTGCGCTGACGATCGCGGGTGCGCAATTCCAGCGAACGGTCGGTTTCCGACGACGCGCGGTCCGCGAGGTCGGGCAAAACGTGATTCTCGTCCTGCAGATGGGCGATGGTCTCGCGGCTTTCCTTATGGATATCGTCGCGCCAGGCCACCAGCTTGGCGCGGAAATATTCGCGCTGCCGCTCGTTCATGAAGGGTTCGCCGTCGCCCGGCTTATATGCGTCCTCGACTTCTGATACCATTCCGAACACTCTACGCTCCTCCCAATGGCGCGGGCTTATAGCGGCCCGGCTGGCCTTCGACAATAGGGTTAAGATTGGCGCTATCGTCCTGATTCTTAACAATACTTAATCTGCCTACCAAGCAATTGTGAATATCGCGCAAACCCTTTCATTCATGGCGCGAGCGCCGTTCTTCGTACCGGTCGCGAAGCTGCATCCACCAATACGACCCCTGCACGCCGAGCCGGCCCAGCGCACCT
>JANLYR010000170.1:0-9757 GCA_031365765.1 Hyphomicrobiales bacterium
ATCAGGCCCTCATATTGCTGGGCCAGCAGATGGCCTTGCAATTGCGCCACTGTATCCATGGTGACGCTGACCACGATGAGCAGCGATGTGCCGCCGAAATAGAACGGCACGCCGGAATAACCGATCAGGATTTCCGGCAGGATGCAGACGATGCTCAGATAGATGGCGCCGATCACGGTGATGCGGGTCAGCACATAGTCGATATATTCTGCGGTGCGCTCACCCGGACGGATGCCAGGCACGAAGCCCCCGTATTTCTTCAGGTTTTCCGCAGTTTCCTTTGGATTAAACATGATCGAAGTATAGAAAAAGGCGAAGAAGATAATGAGCAGCACATAGAAGAACAAAAACAGCGGTTGTCCGTGCCCCAGCATGGCGGTGAGGGAATTCAACCATTCCGGCCCCTGCCCCTTGGTGAAATTCGCCACCGTGATGGGCAGCAGCAGCAGGGACGAGGCGAAGATTGGCGGAATAACGCCCGACGTGTTCAGCTTGAGCGGCAAATGCGAACTGTCGCCCTGGAACATCTTGTTGCCGACTTGACGCTTGGGATACTGGATGAGCAGACGGCGCTGGGCGCGCTCGACCAGCACGATAAAGGCGATCACCACCAGCGCCATGACGATGATGCCGAGGATGAGGAACGTCGAAAGCTGGCCGGTGCGGCCCATCTCCAGCATCGCGGCGATGCCGTGCGGCAGGCCCGCGACGATGCCCGCGAAAATGATGAGCGAGGTCCCGTTGCCGATACCGCGCGCCGTGATCTGTTCACCAAGCCACATCAGGAAAACCGTGCCGCCCGTCAGCGTTATGACGGTGCTCGCTCTGAAAAACAGGCCCGGATCCGCAACAAGTCCCGCCTGGCCCTCAAGGCCCACGGAAATTCCATAGGCTTGCGCGGCGGCAAGAATGACCGTTCCGTAGCGGGTGTACTGGTTGATCTTTTTGCGGCCCTGCTCGCCTTCCTTTTTCAGCGCCTCGAGATGAGGGCTGACCGAGGTCATGAGCTGAATGATGATCGAGGCCGAAATATAAGGCATGATGTTGAGGGCGAAGATCGCCATACGGCCCAGCGCGCCGCCAGCGAGGCCATTGACCCAGCCTAGAATACCTGAGGAATTCTGCGCGGCGAATTTGGCCAGCTGCAAAGTGTCGATCCCGGGAATCGGGATATAGGTGCCGAGGCGATAGACAATAAGGGCGCCAAGCGTGAACCAGATGCGCCTCTTCAGATCCTCGGATTTGGCCAGCGCCCCGAAGTTCAGATTTGCCGCAAGTTGTTCTGCTGCCGATGCCATTCACACGTCCTCGTTTCGCCCGCCAAGCCCCCTCATGTGGGGACGGCGGGGAACGCCTGCAATCTTACTTCGATTCGGGCTTCGCTTCAGCCGGTGCCTCGACGGGCCGCAGCATCTTGACACTGCCACCAGCCTTTTCAACAGCCTCAACAGCACCTTGCGAGGCATGCCAGACCTCGAATGACAGCTTGGCCTTGAGCGCGCCTTTGCCGATCAGCCGGACCCCGGCCATCTTCTTCGACAGCACGCCTGCGCCGATCAAGGCGTCCTGCGTGACCGCCACGCTCGCATCGAGTTTGCCCGCATCCACGGCGCGCTGCACCCGATCGAGATTGATCTCGTTATAGTCGATCGCATTGGGCTTGTTGAAACCACGCTTAGGCAGGCGCCGATAGATCGGCATCTGGCCGCCTTCGAAGCCGGCCTTGGCGCCGCCCTTGCGGGCCGTCTGGCCCTTGCCGCCGCGGCCCGCAGTCTTGCCGAGCCCCGAGCCGATGCCGCGCCCGACGCGCTTCTTCTGATGCTGGGAGCCGGGATTGTCGGCGATCTCATTGAGTTTCATGAGGGTTCGATCCTTGTCAAATCACGCGCAGAAGATGCGCGACCTTGGCGATCATGCCGCGCACCGCCGGCGTATCGCCCAGCGTCACGGTCTTGTTCATCTTGTTGAGACCAAGACCGATCAGCGTCGCGCGCTGGTCGGCGGGACGGCGCTGCGGGCTGTGAACCTGCTGCACGGTGATGGTTGCGGTTTTCGTCTGGGCTTTTGCCATTTCGGATCCTCGAATTATTCGGTTGCCGGAGCTTCGCCGCGGCGGCGCAGCACTTCGGAAACCTTCTTGCCCCGGCGGGCCGCCACCGAGCGCGGGCTCACCTGCTTCTTCAGTGCATCAAAGGTTGCCCGTACCATGTTGTAAGGATTAGACGATCCCTTGGACTTGGCCACCACATCCTGCACGCCCACCGATTCGAACACGGCGCGCATCGGGCCGCCGGCGATGATGCCGGTTCCGGGAGGAGCCGAGCGCAGAACCACCTTGCCCGCACCCCAGCGCCCGTCCATGTCATGATGGAGCGTGCGACCTTCGCGCAGCGGCACCCGGATCAGGCCGCGCTTGGCCCCTTCAGTGGCTTTCCGCACCGCTTCCGGCACTTCACGTGCCTTGCCATGTCCAAAGCCGACACGGCCCTTCTGGTCACCGACGACGACGAGGGCCGCGAAGCCGAAGCGCTTGCCGCCCTTCACCACCTTGGCGACGCGGTTGATATGGACCAGCTTGTCGATGAACTCGTTGTCGCGGTCGTCGCGGCTGTCCTTGCGATCCCGGTCGCGGCCGCCATGCTCTCTTGCCATTTGTGCTTTTCCGTCTGTGAATTAGAAGTTGAGGCCGCCCTCGCGGGCAGCGTCGGCCAGCGCCTTGATGCGCCCGTGATACATGTAACCGCCGCGATCGAACACCACGTCCTTGATGCCCGCCGCGATGGCGCGTTCGGCTACCAGTTTGCCGATTGCCGCGGCCGCCGCCTTGTCGGTGCCCTTCTTGCCGTCCTTCTTGAACGCCTCTTCGAGGCTCGAGGCGGCAGCCACGGTAGCACCTTTGGTGTCATCGATCACCTGGGCGTAAATGTTCTTGCTGGAACGGAAAACCGACAGCCTGGGCCGCAGGTTGCCGCGCGCCTTTAGGGTACGGCGGACACGGATCCGGCGTTTCGTGGTGGGTGAGGATTTCGTAGCCATTCAGATCACCTGTTACTTCTTCTTGCCTTCCTTGCGGAAGATGTATTCGCCGGCATATTTGACACCCTTGCCCTTGTAGGGCTCGGGCTCGCGGAATTCGCGGATTTCGGCCGCCACCTGGCCGACGCGCTGCTTGTCGATGCCCGACACCACGATCTCGGTGGGCTTCGGCGTCTTGATGTCGATGCCGTCGGGGATGGGATAATGCACGTCGTGGCTGTAGCCCAGATTGAGCTGCAGCACCTTGCCCTGCACGGCGGCGCGATAACCGACGCCGCTGATTTCCAGCGACTTCGAATAGCCGGTGGTGACGCCGGTGATCATGTTGGACACCAGTGTCCGCGACAGGCCCCAGCGCGATCTTGCATTCTTCGACTTGTCGCGGGGATCGATCTTGACGCCGCCATCGACCAAGCTGGCGGTGACATCATCGACAAGGACGAGTTTGAGCTCGCCCTTGGGCCCTTTCACCGACACACCGGGACCGTTCACATTGACGGTAACACCGGAGGGCACGGGAACTGCTTTTTTACCGATTCGAGACATGCGCTGCGTTCCTCAGAATACCGTGCAGAGCACTTCGCCGCCCACATTCTGGGTGCGTGCTTCCGCATCGGACATGACGCCCTTGGGCGTCGACAGGATGGAAATGCCAAGGCCGTTATAGACGGTGGGCAGTGTCTCGACCGAGGCATAGACGCGCCGTCCCGGCTTTGACACGCGCTGGATCTCGTGGATCACGGGCGCACCGTCGAAATATTTGAGCTCGATCTCGATCTCGGCCTTGGCGGTACCCTGCTGCACCGTGGCGAAGCCCCGGATGAAGCCTTCCGAATGCAGAACTTCGAGCACGCGCTCGCGCAGCTTCGAGGCCGGCGTTGTCACCTTCGGCTTGCCGCGTTCCTGGGCATTCCGGATGCGGGTCAGCATATCGCCGATCGGGTCCATGACACTCATCTTGATCGTTCTCCTAGGGTCCGTATCTGACTACCAGCTCGCCTTGGTCATGCCGGGGATCAATCCCTGGTTGGCCATTTCGCGCAGCGCCATACGTGACATCTTGACTTTCCTGTAATAGGCCCGCGGCCGCCCCGTGATCTCGCAACGGTTGCGCACGCGGTTCGGCGATGAATTGCGCGGCAGCACCGCCATTTTCAGCTGGGCGGCGAAACGCTCTTCCATCGGCAGCGACTTGTTCTGCGAAATCGCCTTGAGCCGCGCGCGCTTTCCGGCGTACTGCTTTACCAGACGCTTGCGGCGGTTGTTCTTTTCTATCGAACTTGTCTTGG
Source organism: Hyphomicrobiales bacterium (assembly GCA_031365765.1). Lineage (GTDB taxonomy): Bacteria > Pseudomonadota > Alphaproteobacteria > Rhizobiales > Aestuariivirgaceae > Aestuariivirga. The sequence goes on from JANLYR010000170.1 coordinate 4,326, forward strand.
CCATGTATCTACCTTCAGCCTTTTATCTCTCACGCCGCCTGCTTGATGCGGGTGGACTTGCGGAACGGGAAGTTGAATGCCTCGAGCAGTGCCTTGGCTTCCTCATCGGTGCGCGCCGTGGTGCACACGATAATATCCATGCCCCACACCCGGTCGATCCGGTCATAGTCGATCTCCGGGAAAATGAGATGCTCCTTGATGCCCATGGCGTAGTTGCCATTGCCATCGAAGCTGCGCTCCGAAAGCCCGCGAAAGTCGCGGACGCGCGGCAGTGCAATGGTGATGAGCCGGTCGAGGAACTCATACATCCGCACCTTGCGCATCGTGACCTTGGCGCCGATCGCCAGGTTTTCGCGGATCTTGAACTGCGCGATGGCCTTGCGTGATTTGGTGATCACTACCTTCTGCCCGGCGATCTTTTCCAATTCCGACGCGGCAACCTGCACCAGCTTCGAATCTTGCGTCGCTTCGCCCACACCCATGTTCAGCACGATCTTGTCGAGGCGCGGCACCTGCATGACATTCTTGTAGCCGAACTGTTCGATCAGCTTCTGCCGGATCACGTCGTCATAGTGTTTGCGTAGACGCGGCACGTAATCCTTGGGGAGAACCTCGGCCGTAACGGCGGTCTTGGTCTCGCCCTTCTTGTCAGCCTTCTTGTCGGCCTTCTTGTCAGCCTTCGGCGAAGCATCGGCCTTCTTGCCTTCGGGCTTGGCCTGATCCTGCTTCTTGCCGTCGGGCTTAGCACCCCCGGCCTTCTTCGCCTTCTTGTCCTTGTCGTCAGCCATCGATCACTTCTCCCGAGCGCTTGGCGAAGCGCACTTTCTTTCCGTCGCTCAACGTCTTGAAGCCGGCGCGGGTGGGTTTGCCATCCTTCGGATCGCGCAGCGCCAGGTTGGAAATCTGAATCGGCATATCCTTGGGGATGATGCCGCCCTCCTGCCCCGCCGTCTGGCGTGTATGGCGCCTTGCGGTATTGATGCCACCGACCACGGCGCGGTTCTCGGCCGGGATCACGCGGAGCACTTCGCCCTGCTTGCCCTTGTCCTTGCCGGTAATGACGACGACCTTGTCGCCCTTGCGGATTTTAAGCTTCGCCGCCATCACAATACCTCCGGCGCCAGCGAGATGATCTTCATGTGGTTCTTGGCGCGCAGCTCGCGCGGCACGGGTCCGAAAATGCGGGTGCCGACGGGCTCGCCCTGCGGATTGATCAGCACGGCGGCATTGCGGTCGAACCGGATGACCGAGCCATCGGCGCGGCGGATGTCCTTGGCGGTGCGGACCACGATCGCCTTCATCACCGAGCCCTTCTTGACGCGGCCGCGCGGAATCGCTTCCTTCACCGAAACGACGATGATATCGCCGATCGAGGCGTAACGCCGCTTCGAGCCGCCCAATACCTTGATGCACTGGACGCGCCTTGCGCCGGAATTGTCGGCGACGTCGAGTTTTGTTTCTTTCTGTATCATGAGATCACCTGTTCACTTCTCGGCTTGCGCGGCTTTGACGTTTTCAAGCAGCGTCCAGCGCTTCTGCTTCGACAGGGGACGCGTCTCCTCGATACGCACCACGTCGCCCACCTTGGCGCCGTTGGTCTCGTCATGCGCATGATATTTCTTCGACAGGCGCACGGTCTTTTTCAAGACGGGATGGCGCAGCCGGCGTTCGACCTTGACCACGATGGTCTTGTCGTTCTTGTCGCTGACCACGACGCCTTCGAGTATGCGTTTCGGCATGTTGTTCTCCTACTTCGCTTGCATCTTCTGGGACTCGGCCGTCTTGAGACGGGCGATGTCGCGGCGGATCTGCCGGATGCGCGAGGTGTTGTCGATCTGGCCGGTGGCCTTCTGGAAGCGCATGTTGAACTGCTCCTTCTTCAGGCGCAGAACCTCGTCTTTCAACTGGTCCTTGGATAGGGCGCGGACGTCGGTCATTTTCATGGGCCCTACTCCCCGAGCCGCGCCACGAAGCGCGTCTTGATTGGCAGTTTGGCGGCGGCAAGTTTCAGCGATTCTTCGGCCACGTTGCGCGGAATGCCGTCGACCTCGAAGATCACCCGGCCCGGTTTCACCCGCGCCGCCCAGTATTCGGTCGAGCCCTTGCCCGAGCCCATGCGGACTTCGGCCGGCTTCTTGGAAACGGGCACATCGGGAAACACCCGGATCCAGATGCGGCCCGCGCGCTTCATGCCACGCGCCAGGGCGCGGCGCGCCGCCTCGATCTGCCGGGCGGTCAAGCGCTCGGGCTCCGCCGCCTTCAGGCCGAAAGCGCCGAAATCAAGCGTGTTGCAGCTTGTTGCCTTGCCGTGGATACGGCCTTTGAAGGCCTTGCGCCACTTGGTTTTCTTGGGTTGCAGCATATCGTCCTACCTCAATTTCACGCGTGCGCGCCGTCACGGTCGCGGTCGCGGCGGGGGCGCATGCCCCCATCCTGCGGCTCGGCCATGCGCTTGTCCTGCGCCATCGGATCATGCTCTAGAATTTCGCCCTTGAAGATCCACACCTTGACGCCGTTGGTGCCGTAAGCGGTATGCGCCGTCGCTGTTCCGTAATCGACATCGGCGCGAAGCGTATGGAGCGGCACGCGGCCTTCGCGATACCATTCGACACGGGCGATTTCGGCACCGCCAAGGCGGCCGGCGCAGGTGATCTTGATGCCCTCCGCCCCCATGCGCTGGGCCGACTGCACCGAGCGTTTCATGGCGCGGCGAAAAGCCACGCGGCGCTCGAGCTGCTGGGCGATGTTCTCGGCCACCAGAACCGCATCGACCTCGGGCTTCCTGACCTCGACGATGTTCAGATGTACCTCGGAGCCCGTCATCTCGGCCACTTTCTTACGCAGCTTCTCGATGTCGGCGCCCTTCTTGCCGATCACCACGCCCGGGCGCGCCGAATAGATGGTGACGCGGCACTTCTTGTGGGGGCGCTCGATCAGAATTTTGGAAATACCGGCCTGCTTCAACTGCTCCTTGAGATAGGCGCGGATCGCCATGTCTTCGTGCAGCAGCTTGCCGAACTGACGGGAATTGGCATACCAGCGCGAGTCCCAGGTGCGGTTGATGCCGAGCCTCAGGCCGATCGGATTGACTTTCTGACCCACTATGCGGCCTCCTTGACTTCGCGGACGATGATCGTCAGTTCGCTGAAGAATTTCTCGATCTTGCCCACCCGGCCGCGCGCCCCCGGCATCCAGCGCTTCATCACCAGATTCTTGCCGACCCAGGCTTCCGCCACCATCAGATTGTTGATGTCGAGGTCATGGTTGTTCTCGGCATTGGCGATCGCCGATTCGAGTGTTTTCTTCACGTCGCGCGCGATGCGGCGGCGCGAGAAGGTGAGTTCGGCCAGCGCCTTGTCCACCTTCATGCCACGAATGATCGTCGCAACCTCGTTAAGCTTGCGCGGACTGATCCGGATCGACCGGGTGACAGCCTTGGCCTCGTTGTCGGGCAGGCCGCGTTTTCTTGCCGGTTTGCTCATGGGTTACTCCTTCGGCGCCGCTTTTTTGTCGCCGGCCGAATGCGAATGGAAGGTGCGCGTCGGCGCGAATTCGCCAAGCTTGTGGCCCACCATGTCTTCCGACACGTTGACAGGGATGAACTTGTTGCCGTTGTGGACCTGGAAGGTCAGCCCCACGAACTGCGGCAGGATGGTCGAGCGCCGGCTCCAAGTCTTGATCGCCTGATTGCGCCCGCCGCCACGCGCGGCATCGGCCTTCTTCAGGAGATAACCGTCGACGAACGGGCCTTTCCAGAGTGAACGTGACATGGAGCGTGACCTCTACTGCGATTTCTTGCGATCGTGGCGGCTGCGCACGATGAATTTCTGCGTAGACTTGTTCTTGCGCGTCTTCTTGCCCTTGGTCGGCTGGCCCCAAGGTGTCGCCCAGTGCTTGCCGCCATTGGTGCGGCCGCCGTTCGGATGGTCGACCGGGTTGCGCGCAATGCCGCGCGACACCGGGCGGAAGCCCTTCCAGCGGTTGCGGCCGGCCTTGCCGATCACTTCATTGACGTGGTCGGGATTGGACACGGCACCGACCGACGCCATGCAGGTGGCGTTGACCATGCGGGTCTCGCCGGATTTGAGCTTCAGCAGCACATAGCCCTGGTCGCGGCCAGCAACCATGGCATAGGTGCCAGCCGCACGCGCCAGCGATCCGCCGCTGCCGGGCTTGGTTTCGACATTGTGGACGATGGTGCCGACCGGGATGGCACCCAGCGGCATGGCATTGCCCGGCTTCACGTCCGCCGTGGCTCCGGCCACGACGCTGTCGCCGACCGCCAGGCGTTGCGGCGCCAGGATATAGCTCAGGTCGCCATCGGCATATTTGATCAGCGCAATGAAGGCGGTGCGGTTGGGATCGTATTCGAGCCGCTCGACCACTGCCGCCACGTCGCGCTTGGTGCGCTTGAAATCGACCAGGCGATAGGCTGTCTTGTGGCCCCCGCCCTTCCGCCTGGACGTGATGCGGCCCGTATTGCCGCGCCCGCCATTGTTGGACTGGCCTTCGACCAGCGCCTTGATGGGCTTGCCCTTCCACAGATGGCTGCGATCCACCTGGATCAGGTGGCGGCGGCCAGCGCTTGTCGGATTGAATGTCTTGAGTGCCATTGTTCTGTCTCTCAGAGCCCTGTCGTCACATCGAGCCGCTGGCCCTCTTCGAGGGTCACATAGGCCTTCTTCACATCGCTGAGCTTTGCCTTGATGCCCTTGAAGCGGCGGTTCTTGCCTTTGCGCACCAGGGTATTGACGGCCTTGACTTTGACCCCGAACAGGCCTTCGACGGCCTTCTTGATGTCGGGCTTGGTCGCATCGCGCGCCACGTTGAAGACAATCTGGTTATGCTCGGAGGCCAGCGTTCCCTTTTCGGTGATCGCCGGGCTCTTGATGATGTCGTAGTAATGTTCCTTCGTCATTTGAACCGCGCCTCCAGCGCTTCGACGGCAGCCTTGGTGAGCACCAGTTTCTTGCGGCGCAGGATGTCGTAGACGTTGATGCCCTGGATCGGCAGCACGTCGATGTTCGGAATGTTGCGGGCGGCGTTGGCGAAACCTTCGTTGACGATCGAGCCGTCGATGATGAGCGCGTTGGAGAGGCCGAGCTTGGCAAAGGCCTGGACCAGCGCCTTGGTCTTGCCGGTTGCCATTTCCGCTTTGTCGAGAATGATGAGGGAGGAATCCTTCACCTTGCTCGACAGCGCGTGGCGAAGACCGAGGGCGCGGACCTTCTTGTTGAGCGAGGTCTCGTGGCTGCGGAAGCGGGGACCGAAGGCCTTGCCGCCGCCGACGAAGATGCCGGACTTGCGCGAGCCGTGGCGGGCCGTGCCGCCGCCCTTCTGATTGCCGAGCTTTCGCGTGGTGCGGTTGATCTCACCTCGTGATTTCGCCTGATGCGTGCCCTGCTGGCGCTTGTTGAGCTGCCAGCGCACCA
>JANLYR010000223.1:0-7823 GCA_031365765.1 Hyphomicrobiales bacterium
CTTTTACCGTGTGAGCGTGCAGGAAAGCCGCTCGAGGGGTGGCACGGGCCTGGGCCTGGCCATCGTCAAGCATATCCTGAATCGCCATCGCGGCCGCCTGACCATTTCCTCGGTTCCGGGTGAGGGAAGTATTTTTACCGTGAAAATTCCTATACTTACACCGTCATAAGAGTGTAATATAGGTGTCACATGATCATCATCGACGGTTCCTAGGGTCCGCCCGCATCAACAAGGAGGCCTGTCAATGAAACGCATTCTACTCGCCGCCAGCGCGCTCGTCCTGATCGCTGCACCTGGCATTGCCCGCGACCAGATCCGGATCGTCGGATCGTCAACCGTTTATCCCTTTACCACCGCGGTGGCCGAAGCCTTCGGCAAGAGTTCCGGCATGAAAACCCCGGTGGTCGAATCGACCGGCACCGGCGGCGGCATGAAGCTGTTCTGCGCCGGAGTTGGCGAGGACACCCCCGATTTCACCAATGCCTCGCGCCAGATCAAGAAAGCCGAATTCGAGGATTGCGCCAAGAATGGCGTCAACGACATCGTCGAGATCAAGGTCGGTTATGACGGCCTCTCGCTGGCGCAGTCGAAGACCGCCAAGGACATGATGCTCACCAAGCAGCAAGTCTTTCGCGCTCTTGCCAAGGACATTCCCGGTCCCGACGGCAAGATGATTGCCAACCCCAACAAAATGTGGAGTGACGTCGATCCGTCGCTCCCCGCCACCAAGATCGAGGTTCTGGGACCTCCGCCGACCTCCGGTACGCGCGACAGTTTCGCCGAACTGGTGATGGAAGTGGGTGCCGCCTCGCTCGATCCCCTGAAGCAGCTGAAGAAGGACGATACCAAGGCCTTCGACAAGGTGTGGAAGGCGATGCGTGAGGATGGCGCCTTCGTCGAGGCGGGCGAGAACGACAATCTCATCGTCCAGAAACTGCAGGCCAATCCGGACGCAGTGGGAATTTTCGGTTTCTCTTTCCTTGAAGAAAATGAAAGCACCCTCAAGGGCATTGAGGTTGACGGCGTGGCGCCGAGTTACGAGGCCATTGCCGGCGGCGAATACAAGGTTGCCCGTCCGCTCTTCGTTTATGCCAAGAAGCAGCATGTAGGCCAGGTTCCCGGCATGGCTGAGTTCGTGGCCGAATATGTATCCGACAAGGCGATCGGCGAAGACGGTTACTTGGCAGCGAAGGGTCTTGTGGCGCTGCCCGGTGACGAAGCAGAAAAGAGCCGCGCCATGGCGCTCGCCATGGAGCCGATGAAGCCTGACGCACTGAAGTAGAGGTGTTACGGCAGGTGGGGAAAGTCCGCGGATGTACCGGCTTCCCCACAACTGCCGCCTTCCGCTCTTCGTGGCCGCGCTTGACCGGCCCACGGGGCTTTACAGGGAGGCTAACGCGACAATGACCAGGATCGGCCTGACACCATGATTGTTTGCGACAAGGGGAGGATGGGGAGCCGGTTCAGACAGGAACGGAGCAGGCCGACGTGATCGGCTGGACGCTGCTCATTGCCGCAACCATGACCGGCCTTGCCTTCTATATCGGCCTGGCAAGGGCGCGCGGGCTGCGCGTTCCGGCAGGTCCGCGGATTCATTCGCTGCCTGCCTATCACGGCCTCTATCTTGCTTCGGCAACGCTGGCAGCACTGGCCGCCGGCTGGTTGCTCAGTGTACTGATCGCCGGTTCGTCATCGCCGGGTGTTCCGCTCGCGGTGGCTCTGGCGGGATCTGCCGCCATTGCGGCACTTTATCCCCGGATCACCACGTCCTTTCGCGCCCGAAACACTTTCGAGCGGTTCCTGCTTGTCGTGCTGATCGCCTGTTCGGCGGTCGCCATACTGACGACGGCCGGAATTGTGTTCTCGGTGCTGTTCGAAACAATCCGGTTCTTCAGCCTGGTTTCCCCAATCGATTTTCTATTCGGCACGCAGTGGTCGCCAACTTCCGATCCCCCGTCCTTTGGCATTCTGCCACTCATCGCCGGTACGCTGCTCATCACCGTGATCGCCATCGTCGTGGCGGCGCCGCTTGGTCTTCTGTCGGCGATCTACATGGCGGAATATGCCTCGCCCCGGGTCCGTGGCTTCGCCAAGCCGGTTCTCGAAATGCTGGCTGGCGTGCCCACCGTTGTGCTGGGTTTCTTCGCCGCCCTCACCGTGGCGCCCCTCATCCGCGACGGCGGGCAGGCGCTCGGACTGTCTGTTGCATCCGAATCCGCCCTTGCCGCCGGACTTGTCATGGGCATGATGATCGTTCCCCTCATTTCCTCGCTCAGCGACGACATCATCAATGCGGTGCCGCAAACCCTGCGTGACGGCTCCTACGCCATGGGGGCCACGAAATCGGAAACCATCAAACGCGTGGTGCTGCCCGCCGCGCTGCCGGGGATTGCGTCCGCGCTAATGTTGGCGATCTCGCGCGCCATTGGTGAAACCATGATCGTGGTGATGGCGGCGGGACTGGCGGCCAATCTCACCTTCAATCCGCTCGAGGCCGTGACCACCATCACCGTGCAGATCGCGACGCTCCTGGTGGGCGACCAGGAATTCGACTCCGCCAAAACACTGTCGGCCTTCGCGCTCGGCTTTGTGCTGTTCCTGTTCACCTTGACGCTCAACTATATCGCACTCCGTGTGGTGCAGAGATACCGGCAGCAATATGACTGACACATTCGTCAGGAGCGATCCCAAACTCGTCGCCAGGCGCAACCGGTCGGAGCGCCGGTTTCGCGCCTATGGAATTGGAGCGCTGGCGCTGACGGGGTTTTTCCTGGCGTTCCTTCTCGCCGATATCGTCTTCAAGGGCTGGCCCGCCTTCATCGAACATAAAGTGCTCCTCCCGCTCAAACTCGATGCCGCCGGTTTCAGTGTCGCCGAACCGCTTAAAGGCGACTACGACACTGCGGTGCGCGAGGCCTTTCGCGTGCTGTTTCCGGACGCCACATCGCGGCGAGACCGCAAAAAACTTCTGGCCTTGTTGTCGGTGGGCGCCGCCGAGGATCTGCGGGAAATGGTGGCGGCCGATCCATCGCTCATTGGCCGCGACCTGAAGGTCCCGGTATTATTGTCGGCCGATGCCGATCTCTATCTCAAAGGCACCAAAACGGGCGTTGATGAAAAGCAGGTCGCGTGGCTCGAAGACCTCAAATCCAACGGCAGAATTGAGAGCGCACTCGCCTGGCGATTCTTTCTTTCCGGTGATTCACGCGAACCGGAATTGGCCGGCATCCGGGGTGCCCTGACGGGATCGCTCCTCACCGTATTCGTTGCCCTTGCGCTGAGCCTGCCGCTGGGTGTCGCTGCCGCCGTATATCTGGAGGAATTCGCCCCCCGCAACCGCTTCACCGACCTGATCGAGGTCAATATCAACAATCTCGCCGCCGTACCGTCGATCATTTTTGGGCTGCTGGGCCTCGCGGTATTTCTCAATTTCTTCGGGCTGCCGCGTTCCGCCGCCCTCGCCGGTGGACTGGTACTGGCACTTCTCGTTCTACCGACGATCATCATCGCATCGCGCGCCGCGCTGGCGGCCGTGCCGCCCTCGATCAAGGAAGCGGCCTTGGGCGTCGGCGCCTCGCACCAGCAGGCGGTGTTTCACCATGTGCTGCCGCTTGCTCTCCCCGGCATCCTCACTGGCACCATTTTGGGCGTGGCCCGGGCGCTCGGTGAAACCGCGCCCTTGCTGATGATTGGCATGGTGGCCTTCATCGTCGATGTGCCCCATGGCTTTACCGACGCCGCGACCGTGCTGCCAGTGCAGATTTTCCTGTGGGCCGATCTGCCGGAAATTGCCTTCCAGTCGCGCACCGCCGCGGCGATCATTGTGCTGATGGTGGTGCTCATCGCGCTCAACGCCGTCGCTATTTTTCTGCGCAGACGCTTCGAGCGGCGCTGGTAACCGGGAGTTCTCATGAACATGATGCCGCACACCATGGTGACGCCAGCGAAACCCCGCATCTTCGTTGATCGCGCCATCAAGATCGTGGCGCGCGATGTCAACGTCTATTACGCCGACAAGCACGCAATCAACAACCTCTCGATCGACATTCCGGATCGCGCCGTCTCGTCCTTCATTGGGCCCTCGGGTTGCGGCAAGTCCACCTTCCTCCGCGCCATCAACCGTATGAACGATACAATACCCATTGCCCGCATGACCGGCGAAATCATGATCGACGGCAAGAACGTCTACGACACCGATCTCGACGTGGTGCAGCTTCGCGCCCGTGTCGGCATGGTGTTCCAGAAACCCAATCCGTTTCCCAAGTCAATCTTCGAGAATGTCGCCTACGGCCCCCGCATTCACGGCCTGTCGCAAGGCAAGACCGATCTGGAGGCGATCGTCGTCAACAGCCTCAAGAAAGCTGGATTGTTCGAAGAAGTGAAAGACCGGCTCGATCACTCGGGCACCAGCCTGTCGGGCGGCCAGCAGCAGCGCCTGTGCATTGCCAGAGCCATTGCCGTCAATCCGGAAGTGATCCTGATGGACGAGCCCTGTTCGGCGCTCGATCCCATCGCCACGGCGCGGATTGAGGAACTGATCGACGAGCTCCGGCAGAATTTCTGCATTGTCATCGTGACACACTCGATGCAGCAGGCGGCGCGCGTATCGCAGCTCGCCGCGTTCTTCCATCTGGGCAACCTGGTCGAGTTCGGCGACACCGACGAGGTGTTCACCAACCCCCAGGACAAGCGTACCCAGGATTATATCACCGGCCGCTTCGGCTGAGACGGAGACGACGAATGTCCGACCACATCATGAAGGCCTATGACGACGATCTGACCCAGCTCAAGACCATGCTGGCGCAGATGGGTGGGCTGGCCGAGGACCAGCTTGCCAAGGCGATCGACGCGATTGCCAGGCGGGATACCAATCTCGCTGACCTGGTGATCGCTGGCGACGACAAGATTGACGCGCTCGAACGCCAGGTCGAGGAGAAGGCGATCCTTACCATCGCCAAACGTCAGCCCATGGCGCGCGACCTCCGCGAGATCATGGTGGCCATCCGAGTTTCGTCCGATCTCGAGCGCATCGGCGATCTCGCCAAGAACACCGCCAAGCGCACCCATGCCATCTCGGAGGCGCTGCCGCGAAAACTCATCACCGGTCTGACGCGCATGGGCCGCATCGCCCAGGAGCAGCTGAAGAACATCCTCGACGCCTATGCCCAGACCAATGCGGAAAAAGCAATCGCGGTGTGGCGCGCCGATGAGGAACTTGATGCGTTGTACAATTCCATTTTCCGCGAGCTTCTCACTTATATGATGGAGGATCCGCGCATGATCGGTCTGTGCACGCACCTCCTCTTCGGCGCCAAGAACATGGAGCGGATCGGCGACCACGCCACCAACATCGCCGAGAATATCTATTTCCTGGTCAACGGAAAACCGATCCTTGAGGAACGGCCGAAGAAGGATTCAACCAGCATGACGGCCATCGAGCTGAGATGAAAGCATGAGCGCGTCCATTCTTATCGTTGAGGACGAGGAGCCGATCCAGATCCTGCTGAGCTACAATCTGGAGGCTGAGGGCTACCGCGTACGCGCCACCGCCGAAGGCGAGGACGTGGCGAGGCTCGCGTCGGAGGAACGTCCCGATCTCATCCTGCTCGACTGGATGCTGCCTGGCATTTCCGGGATCGAAGTGTGCCGCCTGCTGCGGGCGAGGCCCGACACACGCGCCATCCCGGTCATCATGCTGACGGCGCGGGGCGAAGAATCGGAGCGCGTTCGAGGCTTGGCGACCGGTGCCGATGATTATCTGGTCAAGCCGTTCTCGGTGCCCGAACTGCTCGCCCGCATCCGCACTATTCTCCGCCGTACCAATCCCGATGCCGTGGCCGAAGCGCTGAAGGCCGGCGACCTGGCGCTCGACCGCAAGACGCGGCGTGTCACCCGGCACCTGCGCGACATCACCCTGTCGCCGACCGAATTCCGCCTGCTCGAACACCTGATGCAGAATCCAGGCCGGGTGTTCTCGCGCGCCCAGTTGCTCGATACGGTGTGGGGCCGCGACATCTATGTCGATGAACGCACCGTCGATGTCCATGTCGGGCGCTTGCGCAAATCGCTCAGCCGGGGACGCGAAACCGATCCAATCCGCACGGTCAGAGGGATGGGGTATTCCTTCGACGAGCGGTTCGGCCGGAGCGCCTCAGTTCTAGCCGAATGACACGCGGCGATGGCGCCGGTCCTGCAGCGGCTGATAGGCAAGCCTTGCATGATACTCGCAATAGGGTGAACCGTCGCGCGGACCGTGTCCGCAGAAGCAGAATTCCTCATGGCCCGGATCGCCGATCGGCCATTTGCAGGTCTTGTCGGAGAGATGAAGAATGGTGACCCTCCCGCCCTTCGGCAGATCGACCAGGCGGACGGGAAGGGGTTCCGGCAGGGCTGCCGGGCGCGGCGTTGGCTGAGGCCGGAGCAGTGCCTTGAGAGCGGTATTGCCGGATGAGGGCATCGACGGCACGCCCGTGGTGCGTCCTGGGTGGCTGGGCTCGCGCTGCTTGCGTGGCGCCCGCGGCACGGCGGAACGGGGCTGGGGTGCCCGACCCGACAGGTTCAGGCGGTGAACCTTTCCGATGACAGCATTGCGGGTGACGCCCTGGGCGAGTTTGGCCGCGATCTGGCTGGCGCTCAGCCCCTCGGTCCACAACCGGCGGAGAAGTTCGACTCGTTCATCCGTCCAGGACATTTTCGTCCCTCCCTGGCTGTTGTCCAACTGTTCCAACACTGAATCCCTCATTCTCCACCCAAGCAACGCAAGGGTGCTTCAACTGCAAGTCTGTTCCAGAAACGCTACATCTCGTAGCTTCAATACAACCAGCCTACTATACACGGTAGTTAACTTGCAAGAATCCACCCTTAGGTTTTCCCCAGTTATTGCAAGTCCGAGTTGATTAAGAATTTCTTAACAGCAGGCGGATTCAATGGTCCATGCGCTGTTTTGACTCACCCAAAGCGCGGGGCGATGGCGGATTGACCGAAAACCGTTGCAGATTTATAAGCGCGATCGTCGAGAACTGAAGGCGCCGTCCCCCGGGTGGCGCCGTTTGCTTTTTCATGTGAAAGCCAGACCACCATGATTTCTCCGGTCCTGCCCACCTATGCCCGCGCCAAGATCTCGTTCGAGCGCGGCGAGGGTGTTCGCGTCTACACCCCGGAGGGGGCGGAGTATCTCGATTTTGGCGCGGGTGTTGCCGTGACAAGCTGCGGTCATGCCCATCCGCATTTGGTCGAGGCCCTGACCGAACAGGCCCGCAAGATCTGGCACACGTCCAATCTGTACAGGATGCCAGGCCAGGAGAAACTGGCGAACCGCCTGATCGAGGCGAGCTTCGCTGACACGGTTTTCTTTACCAATTCCGGTGCTGAAGCCTTGGAATGCGCGATCAAGATGGCGCGCAAGTATCACGCTTTTCACGGCCATGCGGAACGCTACCGGCTGATTACCTTCGATGGCGCCTTTCACGGCCGCACCCTCGCCACCATCGCCGCCGGCGGACAGGCCAAGTATCTCGAAGGTTTCGGCCCCAAGGTCGAGGGCTTCGACCAGGTTCCTTTCGGCGATCATGAGGCGGTGAAAGCGGCGATAACGCACGAGACGGCGGGCATTCTGATCGAACCGGTACAGGGTGAAGGCGGGGTCCGCCCGGTGCCCGGACCCTGGCTGAAGGCGCTGCGCGAATTATGCGAGTCCGAGGGCCTGCTTCTGATTCTGGACGAAGTACAGACCGGCATCGGACGCACCGGCAGGCTCTTCGCGCATGAATGGGCGGGGATCACTCCCGACATCATGGCGATCGCCAAGGGGATCGGCGGCGGCT
>JANLYR010000245.1:0-1546 GCA_031365765.1 Hyphomicrobiales bacterium
ACCGTCGAGCCCGACTCCGAAAGCCGGGCGCATTCGCGCTCTGAGAGATGGATGCCGTGGGCGAAGAGGCTGCGGGTGCCGAGGAGGCCGGAGCGGTCATAGACATCGGTGTAGTCGATCGACTGGGGAAACAGCTTTCGCACCAGAGCGATCTCGCCCGGGCTTTCCGACAGATGCGTCTGAAGCAATGCGCCGGGCAGCGACTTCAGTAATTCGGCGGTGAGTTTGTGCTGCGATTCTGTCGTGGTGACGGCAAAGCGGGGGGTGACGGCGTAGCGGAGCCGGCCTCGTCCATGCCATTGGCGATAGAGCTCTGCGCTTTCGCGGGCACCGGTTTCCGCATCGTCCTGGACCGACGGAATGGCGTTGCGGTCCATCATGGTCTTGCCGGTCACAAGCGCCATTTGGCGTTTTTGCGCGGCGGCGAACAGTGCATCGGCACAGGATTTGTGCACGGAACAGAAGGCGAGCGCCGAAGTCGTGCCGTGCTGGGCCAAGCGATCGAGGAAGATTTCCGCCGCTAGCGCCGCATAGGTTTCGTCCGCGTACAGACTTTCTTCGGGAAAGGTGAAGCGCCGGAGCCAGTCGAGCAGGTCGCGGCCGGGGGCGGCGAGCATGCGGTATTGCGGAAAGTGGATGTGGGCGTCGATAAAGCCCGGCATGACGATCAAGTCGCCGTGGTCGTCGACGGGGGCTGAGCGAAAGGCGTGCGGCAGCAACGGCCGTGGGCCAGCCCACAGGATGGTGCCGTCATCGCCCACCACCACAGCACCCTTTTCCTCGTAGTTGTAATCGGCGGGCGTTGCGCCGAAACTCAACGTCTGGCCGCGAATGACGAGGGTCATTGCATCACGCGATCCTCGATCCGGAAGCCGATGATGCGGCACACCTGATCGAGGGCGGTGGCGAATTCGGCGTCGGGCGTGCAATCGATGCGGCGCTCGAAACTGTCGAGTATCTGGTGTTTTGTGGCACCCCTGACGGCAAAAATGAAGGGAAAGCCGAAGCGCTGCCGGTAGCGGGTATTGAGGCTATTGAAGCGGGTTAATTCGAGGGGGCTTAACGCGTCGAGGCCGGCGCGTGACTGTTCGCGGGTGGAGTCCACCGTGAGCCTTGCCTTGGTCGCGAGATCGGGATGAGCGCGGATCACCGTGCGTTGGCTCTCGGCGGAAGAATTCTTCAGGGCAGCCACGAAAGCGTCGATCATGGCCTGGCGCGAGGAGAAGGGACGCTGGTGTGCCGCGCTTTCGGCGACCCAGGACGAATGCTCCGCCACATCGCCGAAGGCTTCGACAAACCGTCCGGGCGGCAGGGCGTTGACCTGGTCGAGGGTCATCGGCGCGCGATCCAGGCGCCGAGGCGGGCGCGTTCGTCAACGGTCATCCCGGTTTTGTTGCCGAGGGGCATGGCCTTGCTGCGGACGGCCTGGGTTTCGATCTGCGCGGCGTAACGGACGAGGTCGGCCAAGGTTTCGAGCGTGATGCCTTTCGGCGCGGCCTTGATGGTGAGGTCGGTGGGCTGCTTTGCGTGGCAAGTGGCACAGCGC
>JANLYR010000268.1:0-6095 GCA_031365765.1 Hyphomicrobiales bacterium
CGGCGCGGCGGTAGTCGAATGCCGCGTCGATGAGTTTCGCCAGATCGTAGCGGGGCCGCCAGCCTAGTTCGAATTTTGCCTTGCTGTTGTCCATCCAGTTCGAATGGAAAGGACTGGGGATGTCGATTGAGTCCGCTCCCCGGGTTCGCTTGAGATGGGCCGCGACGGCGCCGTAATCGACCGGCTCGTCCATGCAGACATAGTAGAGCTTGCCATTGGCGACGGGATTGTCGAGCGCGGCGAGGATTGCCTCTACCAGATCGTCGGCGTGGACGAAATTGCGCTTGAGGGGACGGCCATGGGCATCGCGGAGGAGCGGCACGGTTTGCTCGCGGTGGCATTTTTCCGCGATCTCGGGAGCAACCATCGACTTCCAAACCGGACCGCCGAAGACGTCATCCCCGAATGACAGCGTGTGGCGGAAGTCATCCTTTTCCATGATCCACGGCGCTCTGAGGCAGCAGGTGTTCAGACCATACTGGATGTGAAACTGCTGGAGCATCACTTCTTCCAGGACCTTGGACAGCGCGTAGCAGCCGGGATAGGCCATGTGCGGGGTGCGCTCGGTGACCGGCTCCTGATGCTCATAAAAGAATTGCCCGACGCCGGCATCGCCGCCAATGAGGATGAACTGTTTGGCCGTTGGGCTTTCGCGCATCGCTTCAAGGAGCCAGAACAGGCCCTTCACGGTGACGTCCATGACGGTTTCGGGCACTTCCTTGCAGGTGGCGAGATGGACGACATGGGTGACGCCCGCCATGGCCTTGGCCACGCTGTCGCGGTCGGCGATGTTTCCCGTCACCACTTCGACGCGTTCGGTTTGGGGTAGGCGGCGGTTGTGGCACAAAGCGCGGACGCGCGCGCCGCTCCAACGCGGGTCGTTCAGAAATTTTCCGATAAGGTTCGACCCGACTTTTCCCGTGGCACCGGTGACCAGAAGCAGCATCGCGTTTCCTCCATTCAGGTTCAGCGCCGCGGCTGCGCGACAGACAGGCGCTCAACCAGCGGGCATTCAATCTTGATCTGGCCGGCGCGCGCTTTCGGGCGGCTGGCATAATTCATCACCATGTCGGCGGCGATCGCTCCCATCTCGAAATGCGGCAGCAGGATCGTAGTGAGTGCCGGGCGCATGAACTTGGCGATCTCGCGGTCGTCGTAACCCACAACCGAAACATCCTCGGGAATGCGCAGCGACATTTCCTTCAGCGCCTCGTAGCAGCCGAGCGCCATCATGTCGTTGGCGCAGAAAATTCCGGTGGGCGGCTTTGCAAGCTGCATCAAAGCGCGGGTCTGCTCGTAACCCGCCGACGGTTCCCAGTTGCCGGGGCGGACGAGTTCCGCATCGAAGGGAATATCGTGACCGGCAAGCGCCTGGCGGTAGCCTTTCAGCCGGTCGCGCGAGGCATCCATCCACACTTCGCCCTCGATCAGGCCGATGCGGCGATGCCCGGCCTGGATCAGACGTTCGGTTGCGGTGCGGCCTCCGAGAACCTCGCCTGGAATGATCGAGGTCAGGGTGTTTTCGGCGGCGTAGCAGTTGAGCAGGACGGTGGGCAGGCGAAACAGCGCGGGCCTGGGCTCGATCTGGCGGGTCTGGATCGTTCCGTAAATGAGGCCGAGAAGCGGCTGGTCGAGAAGCTGGGCCTGGACCGCCTGTTCCATCTCGGCGTCCCCGCGGGTGACCGCGACGTTGATCGTCAGGCCCTGTTCCCAGGCTTTATCGCGGGCCCCTTCAAGGGCTATGGCGCACCACGGATCGGTCGACATTTCATCGACGACAAAACCGATGGCCGACTGACCTTGCGCGCCCGCCTTCTCCTGACCGCGCTTGATCAGGCGGTAGCCGAGTTCGCCCGCCGCCTCCAGCACCCGGAGCCGCGTCTGTTCCGACAGGCGGGCACCCAGGGCGTCGTTGAGCACCAGCGAAACGGTGGTTTGCGACACGCCGGCCATCGCGGCGACATCGGTCATGGTGGGGCCACGCCGCCGCAGGATTGTGGGATCGTCGATTGTCATGAAAATCCGGAGTTGCGCATATTATCAAGTTTAGAGCATTGATCGGATTGCGTAATTTATTATCATACAAATCCGATTGACTAGTATTAGCATGAGTGGAAGAGTGGGGGAAGGCGGGCCGCACGAAACGCAAACAAAGTGCCCGCGGAGCATTTGGGAGAACACCATGAAGAAGAGTTTTGTGACGCTTGCATTCGCCGGCCTCTTGGCAATGTCCGCAACGCAAGGGCTGGCGCAGGAGAAGAAGCAACTGGCCTTTGTCGTCAACGCCGCGTCGGATTTCTGGAAACTGGCGGAAGCCGGCGTCAAAAAGGCGCAAGGCGAACTGCCGAATTACGACCTCCAGTTCAAATATCCGGCACAGGGAACGGCCGCGCTGCAGAACGCGCTGATGGACGATCTGGTGGCGGCCGGGACCGACGCCATCATGATCTCGTCGGTCGATCCCAAGACCTCGATCGATGCCTTCAACCGCATCGCCGGCCAGGTGCCGCTGTTCACCACCGACAGCGATGCGCCCGACAGCAAGCGTATCGCCTATCTCGGTTCGTCCAACACCGAAGCCGGCATCCAGGCGGGTGAGATCGCCGTCAAGGCGCTGCCGAAAGGCGCCAAGTGCATGGGCTTTGTGGGCTTCCTCGGCGCCGACAATGCCAAGGAGCGGATCGCCGGATTCAAGCAGGCGGTGGAAGGCAAGGGCATTGAACTCGTCGATGTGCGCGGCGACGATGTGGATTTCGCCCGGGCCCGCAGCAATGTCGATGACGTGCTGGCGGCAAACCCCGAGATCAACTGCATGGTCGGCTTCTATTCGTACAATCCGCCGAAAATCTATGAAGCCCTCCAGGCGGCGGGCAAGCTGGGCCAGATCACCGTTATCGCGTTCGACGAGGATCCGATCACGCTGGGTGCGGTGCGCGATGGCAGTTTCGCTGGAACCGTGGTGCAGCAGCCGTTCGAATGGGGCTACCAGGGCATGAAGATGATGGCGGCCTATCTCGAGGGCGACAAGTCGATGGTGCCGGAGAACAAGCTGATCATCGTGCCGACCAAGGTGATCGACAAGGCCAATGTCGATGAGTTCGAGACCAATCTCAAGGCGACCTTGGGCAAGTAACGTCGAGGAGAAAGTGCCGGCGCGGGCTTCGGCTTCCGCCGGCATTTTCTTGCAAGCGCCCTACGCGTTGTCCACACTGAAGCGCCATGGCTGAACCGCTTCTCAGGCTGACCGACATTACCCGGACCTATCCAGGCGTGGTAGCACTCGAAAACGTATCGCTCGCTGTGTGGCCGGGCGAGGTGTTGGGTATCGTGGGCGAGAACGGTGCCGGAAAATCGACGCTGATGAAAATCCTGGGCGGGGTGATCGCGCCCACTTCGGGATCAATCGAGGTTGACGGTGTATCGCGGAGTTCGCTGACCGTCGCCGATGCGATCGCGGCGGGCATCGCCTTCGTTCATCAGGAACTCAATCTCTTCGACAACCTCGATGCCGCCGCCAATGTGTTCATCGGACGTGAACCGCTTTACGGCGGAATGTTGCGGCTTGTCGACCGCAAGAAGCTGGCGCGACAGGTGCAGCCGCTGCTTGACATGCTGGGCGTCGATTTCAAGCCCGGCACGATGGTTTCGTCGCTTTCCATCGCGCAGCGCCAACTGCTCGAAATCGCCAAGGCGCTGTCGCTCAAATCGCGCCTCGTCATCATGGACGAGCCGACGTCCAGTCTCACCCTGTCCGAGACGGAGCGGCTGATGGGCGTGATCGAGAGCCTGAAGGCGAAGGGCGTCAGCATCATCTTCATATCGCACCGGCTCAACGAACTCAAAATCTGCGCCGACCGGGTGATCGTGCTGCGCGATGGCAGGCTGGTGGGCGAACTGGAGAAGGCCAGCATCAGCCACAGCGCGATGATCCGCATGATGATCGGGCGCGACCTGAAATCGCTTTATGTTCCGCCGGCCGCGCCGCCGGGCGAAGCGGCGCTCGAGATCGAGGGCGCCAGAACCGCGACATATCCACAGCACGCCATTTCCCTGAAGCTTCTGCGGGGTGAAATCCTGGGGCTCGTTGGGCTCGTGGGTGCGGGGCGGACCGAACTGGCGCGCGCTGTCTTCGGAATCGACCGGCTGCGCGGCGGAACGATCAGGCTCGACGGGCGTGACATCCAGGTGGCGACGCCCCGGCACGCCATCGCGCAGGGGATTTTCCTCGTGCCCGAGGATCGCAAGCGCTCGGGGCTGGTGCTCGACGTGTCGATCGCGGAGAATATCGCGTTGCCGGATTTCGAAACTTACTCCGTGAACGGATTGGTTCAGGATGACAAGATCAAGGTCAACGCGCGGGCCCAGAAGGAACGCCTCGATATCCGCGCCCCCGATGTCGATACCGAGACGGGATCGCTGTCGGGCGGCAACCAGCAGAAGGTGGTGCTGGCCAAATGGCTGTCGATGAAGCCCCGCGTGCTGATCTGCGACGAGCCAACGCGCGGCATCGACGTTGGTGCCAAGAACGACATCTACCAGATGCTACGCAAGCTCGCCGATTCAGGCGTCGCCATCCTGATGATTTCCAGCGACATGGAGGAGGTGATCGGGGTGAGCGACCGCATTGCCGTCATGCATGAGGGATCAATCAGCGGGTTTCTTGACCGCCCGCAGTTCAGCGAACACAATGTGCTGCAACTCGCG
This sequence comes from Hyphomicrobiales bacterium, assembly GCA_031365765.1. Classification (GTDB taxonomy): domain Bacteria; phylum Pseudomonadota; class Alphaproteobacteria; order Rhizobiales; family Aestuariivirgaceae; genus Aestuariivirga. The sequence continues at coordinate 4,705 of JANLYR010000268.1, forward strand.
GTCGGAGGGACGGTGAATTGAGGGGCGGCGCATGATCAAGAAAGATGTGGGCCTGCTGCTGCTCATCATCGCGGTGGGAACCGTGGTGGCGATCATCAACCCGCTGTTCCTGTCGCCGATCAACCTCGGCAACACGGCCAATCTTGTCGGGCTGTTCGGCATTTTCGCGATCGGCCAAGCCTTTGTCATCATCACCGGCGGCATCGAGCTTTCGGTGGGCTCGATCATCGCCCTGCTGGGCGTCCTGTTCGTCGACCTGATCGTCAATCACGAGGTGGCTTGGCCCGTGGCGCTGCTGCTGATGCTGCTGCTGGGTGTCGCCATCGGGCTGGCGCACGGGCTGCTGATCACCAAGCTGCATCTCCAACCGTTCATCGCAACGCTGTGTGGATTACTGATCTATCGGGGCGTGGCGCGCTTCTATACGGCGGACGCGACTGCGGGCTTTGGCTTCGGGGTGAGCTTTCCAACGCTCGAATGGCTGACGACGGGGCGCGCCTGGGGGGTGCCGCATTCGTTCATCGCCATGCTCGTCATCGCCGCCGTCATGTGGGTGGTGCTGCACCGCTCGGTGTTCGGGCGCTACCTCTATGCGGTGGGCAAGAACGAGGAGGCGGCGCGCTATTCCGGCATCCGCACCAATTACGTGATCGTCGCGGCCTATGTCATCTGCGGCACGCTGACCGCCATCTCGGCCATCTTCTTCGCCATGTACACGCGCTCGATCTCGCCATCGTCGCATGGGAGTTTCTACGAACTCTATGCGATCGCCGCTGCGGTTTTAGGCGGGTTTTCGCTGCGCGGCGGCGAGGGTTCGATCGTAGGCGTGGTGCTGGGGACGATCCTGCTGCAGGTGTTGCAGAACCTGGTCAATCTGCTCGGTATTCCAAGTTCGCTCAATTTCGCGGTGATGGGCTCGGTGATCCTGATCGGCGTACTCGCCGACACGCAGTTCGCTGCGTATCGCGTGAGACGGGCCGCGAAACTTCCAGCGCCGGGGTAACATCAGTTGCCGGTTAGGTGTGTGAAGGCCGCAATTTGACCTTAACGTAATGGTTCCTTGACGTAACGTCCCTTCTACTGTTAGACGGCTATGGCCATCAAGACATTGGCAAAAATACTGACAGGGAGGATATCGCTATGTTATTGCGCACCAAGTTGATCGCTCTGATTGCAACAGGAGTTTCCATCGGTACAATGACGCTGCCGGTATTGGCCGATACGGCCACCGGAAACGGAAATCCGAACGACAAGTTGCCGGTCTATCTCGATCGGTCCTTGCATGGAACGGCGGAAGACAGCTGCACTCCTGGTTTCATCTGGCAAGGTGCGGGCAATCCCAACACCACTTTCCAGCGCAAACGGAATGAGGAAGCGGGCGTGGAACTGGG
>JANLYR010000352.1:0-7155 GCA_031365765.1 Hyphomicrobiales bacterium
GGATGGTGGCGACAAGACGCGGCAGCCCGTGACGCTCCAAGGCATCCGCCACTGGGTCGAGGAAATAGGCAAGCACAAGACCCGCGATGAAAGGAAGCAGGATATCGCTCAGCAGCCATAAAACGACAATCAACGCCACCAGCGATCCCATCCAGAATGCGAGTTGCTTTTCAAATGTCATACCGCACTTCCCGCCGCCATATGGCGGAACCATTTTGCCAGATAGAGCGATCCTGAAGCAACAGTGAGAATAGCCACGCCAACCATGCCGATCGATACAAGCGGTTCCAGATCGCGGTGGAGTTCGAGCAGCCCAAGCACCAGGACCACGAGAATGATCTGGGCCGCGGTGTTAATCTTGCTTATCATCAAGGGCGCGATCTTGACCGGCCGCGCCATGAGGAGCGACAGCATGAATGCGCCAATGATCATGACATCGCGCGTTACCACCAGGATAACGAGCCAGGCCGGAAGAACTCTCATAAATCCCAATGTCACATAAATCGATACAAGCAGCGCTTTGTCGGCGACCGGATCAAGATGGGCTCCAAGATCGGTACGAAGATTGAAGCGGCGCGCGATGAAGCCGTCGATACCGTCGCTGATGCCCGCCGCCATGAATGTGAGGAATGCGGCGCCATAGGCTTCCGAGATGATGAGCCAGACGGTGAGCGGGACCAGCAGGATGCGAATGATGGTGATAAGATTTGGAATATTCATGCCATCACATGCGTTGGATCACCCAGGTCCCGCCAATCTGCGAAAATCGCAGACCCGCGCCCGCCATGCTATTTTGCAAAGAGTCAAGGTCGCTCGTGAACATCAGACGGATGACGGCGCCTTCCGATGACAATGTCGAGACATCGACGCCAATGACATTCGGCGTGGCCAGAATGCGCGAGCGAAGTCCATTCCATTCCGCCGGGCCCGAGAACGGCACCGCCACGGGAACGGATTGGGATGTCTGATCTTGCGATGCCGCTTTAGCCTGGGCCGCAACCTTCGCCTGAATCTGCTTGTAACGCTCGATCATGGCGGTGTGAAAGCGCCTGGCCGCGAGCGCCGCCGAGGTTTCAAGTGTCGCCTCTTCGGCAGTGTAAACCTTGTCGAACACAATCTGGCCCAGTTGCGATTCGCCGTTCATAACAGCGTGGACGCCATTGCCTTCGGCTGGCTCCGCGATCGCGACGAGTACGGTTTTGGCCCCATAGCGGCGGCGGATGGCTTCGAGCTTCAGGGGATCATTCGCCAGAACTTCTTCCGCCGTGACCGATTCTGTGTCTTCGAGATCGCCCAGAGGAATAATGATCGGCACCAGGGATTGCTCCGCCCGGAGATCGAGCCAGGCTTTGCGCCAGAGATTGTCTTCCCAGATCAGTGGCGTGGACCCGCCCTTCCAGACCGGCAGAACGAGCAGAGGTTTAGCCTGACTGGTAGGAACGGTGACGCCATAGCCGGCAAGCAGTTTCTGAAATCGGTCGGGAAGAAAACGCACCGTGAACTTGCCAATGTAGCGCCCAGGTGCTGAACTCTCCTCCTCAATCGAAAGAGATTTGAGATAGGGCGCAATCTGTTCGGGCTTCGTATCTTTCAGGCTTCGGGCAATTTCGGGAGAGCCCAGCCGCTCGACCAGCACGAAGAACGCCTTCACCTGGACATCCATAAGCGCCTGGTTTCGTGCAGCCGTAGCATCGGGGCCGGTTACGTCGGCATCGACCCCCTGCACCGCGAATATACTGGTCTCGACCGGGCCGGCGAATGCCGGCGCCAGAAACAATAAAGTGGCGAAAACACACCGCCACGGAACGGTAAACGGCATTAAGGCAATCACTCCGGACTGATCAGTGCTTTATCGTGGCGCACCGAAAGGCTATGCACATTGTACAGCAAACAAAGGCAAACTAGCGGCATGGGTGAATCGATACAAGACGGCGGCACCGGCCTCACCTATGCCGATGCCGGCGTCGATATTTCGGCCGGCAATGCGCTGGTTGAGGCGATCAAGCCTCTGGCCCGATCGACGGCTCGCCGAGGCAGCGACGCCGCACTCGGAGGGTTTGGCGGTTTGTTCGATCTCAAGGCCTGCGGCTATCGCGACCCCGTGCTGGTGGCCGCCAATGACGGGGTGGGCACCAAGCTGCTTCTTGCCATCGAAAGCGGACTTCACTCGAGTGTCGGCATCGATCTCGTCGCGATGTCGGTCAACGATCTCGTGGTGCAGGGTGCCGAGCCCCTGTTCTTTCTCGATTACTTCGCCACGGGGAAGCTCGATCTTATAGTGGCGCGTGAGGTGGTCGCGGGAATCGCCGAGGGATGCCGGCAGGCCGGATGCGCGCTGATCGGCGGCGAGACGGCTGAAATGCCGGACCTCTACAGGGGCCGCGACTATGATCTCGGCGGCTTCGCGGTGGGTGCTGTCGAGCGGGACGCGGTGTTGCCGCGAAACGATGTAGGCGACGGCGATGTCATACTTGGGCTCGCGTCTTCAGGTCCGCATTCCAACGGCTATTCGCTCATCCGGAAGATCGTGGAAATGAGTGGGTTGACCCTCTCGGATACGGCCCCTTTCGCGGATGGAAGCACGCTGGGCGAGGCGTTGCTCACGCCGACGCGGATCTATGTAAAGCCGCTCCTTGGCATACTGCGGGGAAAAGGCGGCATCAAGGCGCTGGCGCATATCACCGGTGGTGGATTTCTTGAAAACATTCCGCGTGTGCTGCCCCGGGAAGCGGTGGCGGCGATCGATCTTTCGCTAGTGCCCTGCCCGCCAGTGTTCGGCTGGCTGCGAGAGGTCGGGAATATCGCTGAGCGCGAGATGCTCCGCACCTTCAATTGCGGCATCGGCATGGTAGCGGTGGTGGATCAGGGATCAAGCGAGTTTGTCACGCAAGCACTTACGGCGGCGGGCGAGAGTGTCGTGACGCTTGGCCATGTCCGAACGCGGCAGGGCGATGAGGCTCAGGTTTCCACGCAAGGGAGTTTAGCCGTCCGGTGAGAGCCCGCACCGGAATCCTGATCTCGGGACGGGGATCGAACATGATGGCGCTGGTGGGCGCGGCGCGCGAGCCAACCTATCCGGCGGAGATCGTGTGCGTGGTGTCAAACCGCGCTGATGCGGAAGGGCTGCAATTCGCGCGGCGGAACGGCATCGCGACACAGGTGATCGACCACAAGGCGCATCCCTCGCGCGCGGCATTCGACGAGGCACTGAAACAGTATCTGCAGTCGCGTCGCTGCGACATCGTCGCTTGCGCCGGCTTCATGCGGGTTCTGTCACCGGTGATGACTAGCGCCTGGCGCGGGCGCATGCTCAATATCCATCCTTCGCTGCTGCCCGCCTATCCGGGGCTCGACACGCATGCCCGCGCGCTGGCCGATGGCGCGACGGTGGTGGGCTGCACGGTGCATCTGGTCACGGAGGATCTCGACGGAGGGCCTATTGTTGCGCAGGCGCAGGTGCCCGTGGTGTTGGGAGACAACGACGACAGTTTGGCAGCGCGAGTTTTGAAAGAGGAGCACCGCATTTATCCGCTGGCGCTGGCAGACCTGGCGCGATCGGTTCTTGGCGAGAAAGCGTGAAGATATTGAGGACGTTCGCTACAAATTGCTTCGAGTTTTGAAAGCAGCGGTTAAGGGGTACGGGCGAATTTAGAACAATGAAGTTTTATGCCGCCATTACCATTGTGCTTTGGGCCGCTCCGGCCTTTGCCGCTAATGTCGTGCCTGGAACCACCTGCCCGGTATTTCCGCTCGATAGCTGGTGGCATGCTGATGTGAGCAAACTTCCCGTCCACGCACGGAGCGCGCAGTGGATGTCGCACATGTCGCCCACGCGAAAATTGCATCCTGATTTTGGTCCGTCCTATGGAGCTCAGTCCGTGCCCTACGGCATACCCATCACCATCGTCGACAATGCGCATCCCAAAGTGGCGGTGACTTTCACCTATGCGAATGAAAGCGATCGTCTTGGCTATCCACTGGGCACCGATACGAAGGTCGAGGGCGGACAATATGTTTCGGGTGACAGGCATACGGTGGTCATCAACAAGGATACGTGCCGGCTGTACGAAACCTGGGCCACGCGGCGAGTGGGTACGAAATGGAGCGCCGGCAGCGGTGCCACCTGGGTTCTCACCCGCTATGCGCTTCGCACCGACGGCTGGACCTCGGCCGACGCGGCGGGTCTGCCAATTCTGCCTGGCCTACTTCGGTTCGACGAGGTGGCCACCCGCAGCATCGATCATGCAATCCGCTTTACCACCGATGTCACGGACAGGCGCTATCTGTGGCCGGCGCGGCACCAGGCAGGGGGCGTCAGCAATGCGGCCTATCCACCGATGGGCGCGCGGTTCCGCCTCAAGGTTAGCTTCGTCATCGCTCCCTCGCTGCGCGCAGACACCAAAGCGATCCTGCTTGCCATGAAAAAATATGGGCTGGTGCTGGCCGACAATGGCAGCCCCTGGTTTTTTCAGGGAACGTCCGATACGCGCTGGCCAGAGCCGCTGCTGGATCAACTCAAACAGATTCCGTCCTCGGCCTTCGAGGCAGTGGATACGTCTGGCCTGATGATTTCGCGCGACAGCATGAAAATCAGAACCCTCCCCTAGAATTGAGACGCGGTTCCCCCTACAAAGCTGGCGTGCCCACTCCCCTTCCGATTATTATCGACACCGATCCTGGCCAAGATGATGCGGTGGCAATCCTGCTGGCACTCGCCTCGCCCGAATTGGAGGTCATCGGAATCACCCCGGTAGCAGGCAATGTTCCGCTGCCGCTCACTGTCAAAAATGCCTGCAAAATCTGTGAGTTGGCGGGGCGGCCTGATATTTTGATTCATGCGGGCGCGGACCAGCCGTTAGTGCGGAGGCTGGTGACGGCCGAATATCTGCATGGAAAGACGGGGCTTGACGGGCCGGTGCTGGACGAGCCCACGATGCCGTTGCAGGCCCAGCACGGGGTCGATTTCATCATCGACACGCTTATGGCAAGAGTTGCCGGAACGGTAACCCTTTGCGCCCTGGGACCGCTCACCAACGTGGCACTGGCGCTCACCCGCGAACCCAGGATCGCATCGCGGATCGCGCGGATCGTGGCGATGGGCGGAGGGTTCTTCGAGGGCGGCAATGTGACCCCAGCGGCGGAGTTCAACATTTTTGTCGATCCCCACGCGGCGCGGTTGGTGTTTGCGTCGCAAATTCCGCTGACCCTGATCCCGCTCGACTGCACCCATCAGGCGCTGACCACGGCAAAGCGCGTGGCGCGGTTCCGGGAGATGGGGAACAAGGCCGGTCCAGCGGTGGCAGCGCTGCTTGATTTCTTCGAGCGCTTCGACGAAAAAAAGTATGGCACCGACGGCGGACCGCTGCATGACCCCTGCGTCATTGCCTGGTTGCTGAATCCTGCATTGTTCACTGGACGCGAGGTGAATGTCGCCATCGAATGTGATTCCGAACTGACGATGGGGATGACGGTCATCGACTGGTGGCGAGTGACCAAGCGCCCTGCGAACGCGCTCGTCATTCGTTCGCTGGAGTCGGACAAGTTTTTCGATCTGCTGACTGAACGGATCGGACGGCTGCCTTAAAAGACTCGAACGCTACGCCTCTGCCATCCACACCCTGTTGTCGTGAAATGCTCCGCCTCCCGATGGTGCCGGCTGGTCGGCGCCCGTCAGGGTGTTGATGCCGTGACCGTCTTCAAAGGCGTCATCGGGCCAAAGTGATTCAGCGATAAGGACGCCACGGCGCTGGCCGGCATGAGCCTTTGCGTGGATTGTCACGGTACCGCGGGCACTGCCGACTTTTACTTTTTGTCCGTCGGCTAGTCCGAGTTTCGCCAGATCGTCGGGATGCACCATGACCGTGGGCCGGCCTTCGCGTTTGCGCGACGAGGGCGTTTCATTAAAGGTGGAATTCAGAAAAGTCCGGGCGGGCGAAGTGGCGAGGCGGAAAGGGTATTCGTCGTTGGCTTCTTCGATGACGTTCCAGTGGCCGGGGAACGCCGGCATATCGGTTACCGGGCCGTAGGAGCGCTGCGATTTTCCGAAACGCATCGCATTCCAGTCCGGACGGAAGCGATACTTGCCGTCCGGATGGCCGAAACCCTTGATATTGTGCGCGGTGTCAAAGTCCGGCTGGACGCCGATCCAGTTGTTTTCTTCAAGAGCCGAGAGGCCGGGGCGCCCGGAATGCGTCAATGTCCAGTCGATGAGTTCGCGGGGAGTCATGCTGAAGCCTGGATGGTTCGCGCCCAAACGAGCTGCCAGATCGCAAATCACATCGTGGTTGCTGCGGCATTCGCCGGGAGGCTCAACAAGCTTGCGGCCAAGCTGGATATACTGGTGGCCGCTTCCCTGATAGAGATCGTCGTGTTCGAGAAACATGGTCGCCGGTAGCACGATGTCGGCGAATTTCGCTGTCTCGGTCATGAAGTGCTCGTGTACGCAGGTGAAGAGATCGTCGCGCGCCAGACCCTGTTTCACCCTCGTCTGGTCGGGTGCCACGGAAGCGGGATTGGTGTTCTGCACGAACACTGCGGTGACCGGCGGGCCATCGCCCAGATCATATTTATCGCCGAGCAGCACCGCTCCGATCCGGCATTGGTCGAGCATGCGGATTGACGGATCGCGAAGATCGCTGCCCTCGATCATCGTTTTGTTCCACTTGTAGATGCCGCTGTTGGAATGGAGCGCCCCTCCTCCCTCATGGGCCCAGGCGCCGGTGACGGCCGGGATCGAGGTTACCGCATGCATGTTGTGCGCGCCATTTCTCTGGCGGGCGAAGCCGTAACCCAGGCGGAAATAGGTGCGCTTCGTCTGGCCTATCAAGCGGGCAAAAGATTCAATCTCGGCTGCCGGGATGTCGCAGATTTTCGATGCCCATGCGGGTGTCAAATCGCGGAGATGGGCCTCGAACTCGCGAGGGCAATCGGTGTATTTTTCGAGATAAGGCCAGTCGGCGAGACCGTCCCGGAACAATACATGCATGATGGCCGAAGCCAGCGCTCCATCCGTGCCCGGACGAATGAGCAGCTTGACGTCGGCCTGCTTCATCGTGCCGGTGTCATAGATGTCGATGCATGCGATCTTCGCGCCGCGCTGCTTGCGCGCCAGCATCGCGTGGGTCATCACATTGACCTGGGTCGAGACCGGATTGC
>JANLYR010000371.1:0-2891 GCA_031365765.1 Hyphomicrobiales bacterium
CATGAAATACACGGGCGAATATCCTCAACCCGTCCGGCTTATGCCTTGTTCGCCAAATGCGGATCAGCAATCTGTCCGCGCACAATCGAGACAAGATCGGACCGTCCCTCAGAAATCATCTTCTCCGCATTCGCGGGCGTCTTGACCCGCGCTTCCATAGTAATTTTGGCGTGCTTGGTCACTTTCTTTAATTCGGATGTGTCGTCCTTTCCTAGCAACATCGAGAAATGAAAACTTGGAACGATCTTTGAGAATTGATTTAAATAACTTCCAACACCAACGGAATAATAATCAATCAAGCTACGCTGGTCGAGCCAGCTGACAATCTCTTGCTTATCACCAATGGAAAGTCCGCCAGGATATGGTTCAGCACCGGATATTGTCATGCCGATAATGAATCCGTCACCCGCCATCTTCCGGATGCGGGAAGCAACCTCCACCGTAAAGCGCAGTCTGTTTTCGAGACTACCGCCCCACTTGTCCGCCCGCTTATTGGTTATAGGTGACCAGAATTGATCGATCAGACAGTTATAGCCCGCGAAAAGATCGATACCGTCAAAGCCGGCATCCCGGTCACGCCGCGCGGCCTCGACGAAAGCGACAACGAGCTCTTCGATTTCGGCATCCGTCATTGCATGGCTGCCCCACGGATCGTGCAGGGATGGCATGCCGGATGGCGACCAATACGGTTCCCAGGAGTTTTCTTGATCTCCATGCCCGCCGACATGGTAGATCTGATGGATCATCACCGTACCATGAGTATGACATTCGTCGGTGATCCGCCGGAAGTACGGAATGACCTCATCCGTCTGGTGCAGGAAGTTGCCGCGAGTAAGCACTCCGGTGCGGTGCGCGGGTGAAGGCTCGACCACGATCATCGCCGCCCCGCCTCGCGCGCGCTCGCGATAATAGCCGAAATGCCGGTCTCCCGGCAGACCCTCGTGGCTCATATTCGAGGTATGCGCGCCGAAGACGATCCGGTTCTTCAGCGTCTTCGCGCGGACTTGCAGCGGCGAGAACAATGACGGAAACGCGTCGGACATCAACAACCCCTGCATGCCAAAAACGCACTAGACAACCAGAGAGATCGCCGAAGGCAGAGAGGCTGCCGGCCTGCCACAATTGCGATCCTGCATCAGTCTAGCGAAAAGCGTTGGCAATTAGAATTAAAATCCATCTGCATAATTGGGCAGAATGGCGGGCTCATTCCGTTACAATATTCCTCGTCACGGGATCTTGCGCGATCGTCCGTGGGGATCGATATTTGACTTGGGCGGCTACGAACGCTTATGGTCCAACGGAGTATTCGGGATGTCACAGGATTCTACCGTCGTTCGGCTTCTAGGCTTCGCGGTTTTGACCCTTGGGGTACTCGCCGCATCGGCAGCGTCGGCTGGGCCGCTCGAAGCATGTGCCGATCTGCAGAATCCGGAAAAGGCCGCCATTGCCTGTTCAGCGTTGATCGATGGCAAGACAGTTCCCGCCGGTTTTGAAGTCAGGGTTCTCGCAAACCGCGCTGTCGCCTATGGGCGGATGTCGCGGAATGATCAGGCGATTGCCGATTATTCAGCGGTGCTGAAGCTCGATCCGCACTATTCAGGTGCCCATTATGGCCGGGCGATCGCCCTTCAGGCCAAGAGGGACTTCCAACGCGCTATCGCTGATTACAACCAAGCCATTGCCGAATTGGATGCCTCGGACCCGAAAATATCCAAGGCCTTCAATGGCCGTGGCTCGACATATGCCCTGATGGGCAGGAACAAACGAGCCATTGCCGACTTCACCGAAGTGATCGCGCTGGTGCCGGACCTTGCTGGTCCGCACCAGGAGCGCGGCATGGTCTATCTTGCTAGAAAACAGTACGACGAAGCCATCGCGGATTTTTCCGCCGCCCTGAAAATCGGCCCGCCAGTCCCTGAGGCCTACCTCGGCCGGGCTGACGCAATGCTGGCGAACACGGACTTTGATGGCGCGATCGCTGACTATTCGGCCGTGATCGCCAAGAACGACAAGGCTGCGGTCGCACTTCGCGGCCGGGCGAAGGCTCTGTGGAAGCTCGGCCGGGCTGCGGATGCCCTCATCGACATCGAGAAGGCGACGAGCCTCGAGCCCGCCGACAAAGCCGGGCAAAAACTCCTGGCCCGCATCAAAAGAGCGGTCGCAAAGGCGGCAAAGACCAAGGCCTGAGACCCGGCACGAATCTCCCTCAGAAACTCACGACAATACCGCTGCGCACCATATGCGTCTGAAAACTTGCCGTACCTTCATAGAATAAGGTCGGATCATTCGGGTTAACGATCGTCGTGGTGCGTGTGCCGAGATCGGTGAAAAGATAGTCGGTTTTCCAGCGGAGGCCTGGTGCCAGCGCATACTCATAGCCCGCCCCCAGAGCATAGCCCAAACTTACTCCGGCCGAGTTTTCCGACAAGCATTGATCAGGGCAGCCGACAACAGTGTTCGTTAGGGCGAAATCCAGCCGGGTGCGACCGGCCGCTAAACCACCAGTTCCATAAATCAGAAGATTTTCGGTCGCGAGCACGCCGGCCCGCCCACGCAAAGTCGCGACCCAGTCGATTGCCTGTTCGGTCGTCGTGTTGAAAAAGAAAGGAAAATCAGTGGTTCGTGAACTGCTACCGACAACGCCTGACCAGGCCGCGTCACCCTCGACACCGAGCAGCATCGATGACCACATCCAGTTGTAGCCAGCCCCGAGGCCAGCGATCATTCCACGCCGCCTTACGTCGAGCCTGCCGGCGAACACGTCGTTTTCGATTAAAAATTGGGTGACGGGATCCCCGCCGAATTCTACCGCATTGTCCCCCTGTCCCTTGCCGACGAAGAGTTCGGAATAGCTGCCTTCCCAACCCGCAATGGCTGGAGAAGCGCCGTCC
>JANLYR010000435.1:0-8026 GCA_031365765.1 Hyphomicrobiales bacterium
CTCGATCTCACATCGGAGGTCATGCTGTCGGTGGCAGGCGATGTGAGCGATGCCGAAGTGGCGCGCGCCAAGGCGCAACTCAAGGCCGGCCTCGTCATGAACCTCGAAAGTGCGACGGCCCGCGCCGACCAGATCGCACGCCAGTTCATGGCCTTTGGCATGGTGCCGTCGATTGCCACGCTGGTCGCCAAGATCGAGGCGGTGACGGTGGAGGAGGTGCGTGACCTCGCGCATCGGCTGTTCAAGGCGCAAACTCCCGCCTTCAGCGCCGTGGGCAAGCTGTCGAACCTTTCCAGCTATCAGTCGATCGTCAACCAGTTCGCCTGACATGGTTTTCCTGCGCTCGCCGTTTGCGCCCGATCTGCCGCCGGCGCTGCGGACAAGCCAGGTTCTGCTCCGCACGCCAGCCCTGTCGGATCACGAAGCGTGGGCCGATCTCCGGCAGGCCAGTCATGATTTTCTCGTGCCATGGGAGCCGTTGTGGCCTTCGAACGACCTGACGCGCGCCGCCTTCCGCCTCAGGATCAGGCGCTATTACCGCGATATCGAAGAGGATTCCGCCTATCCGTTCTTCATTTTCTCGGCCGACGGGTCCGAACTCTATGGCGCCGTCACGCTCTCCAATGTGCGACGCGGCGTGGCACAGGCTGCCACCCTTGGCTACTGGATCGGTGCCCCCTATGCGCGGCGCGGTTTTATGACGGCATCGGTCAACCTTGCCTTCGAATTCGCCGCCGACCACCTGAATCTGCACCGGCTGGAAGCGGCGTGCCTGCCCTCCAACAGCGCGTCTATCGCGCTGCTCCGGCGCTGCCAGTTCGAGCAGGAAGGCGTGGCGCGGCACTATCTCAAAATTGCCGGACGCTGGCAGGATCATCTGCAGTTCGCCCGTCTCAACGAACGCTAGAACTTGCAACGCAGGCGCGGGCGGGGCTACCTAGGGTCCATGAGTTGTATTCGACAACCGGCAGGCCTTGTTGTGCCAGCGACTACATGGCTCTTCCCGTGGAATCCCTCGTGACAACACCCTGTCATCCCCGCACTTGTGGCGGGGACCCATGGGGCATGTTTTCCGGCATTGCAATTCGTGGCGTCATGGGTCGCCGGAATAAATCCGGCGATGACAGACGGGGGATGATGGCACAACGGTGGAACTGTGCGGCCGTAATTGCAGCCTTGTTGTGGTTCGGCGTTGCGTTTTGCCTCCTTGGATCCCAAGCCGCCGCGCAGTCTATCCAGACGGTTGACATAGCACTCCGCGGGCCCAGCCTCGACATCACGCCGCAATTGACCGAGATCGAAACCGAAGCCCCGGCGCAGGCTATCGCCCTTCCCGGTATCGGCGGTGCTGCTGCTTCTGCCTTGCAGCTCAACGCGGTGGGGCAGGGGCCCCGCCACCGGTGGCAGATTGTCGGCCTGGTCAACAGCGGCGATCAGCCTCGCACCGTAATTCTCGATGTTCCACAGCAGGCGTTCCCCGGTTCAGGCGTGTTGTGGCCCAGCCAATCTGGCCGCCGGTTCGCGGGCGTTTCGGGGGGCGGCGCGGTGAACCTGCAACCAGCCGTGTCCACGGGAAGCGATGCTTATGCCGTGACCATGCCGGCTGGCGCCAATGGTGCGCTGGCCTTCGAACTGGAAGAAGGGCACAATTTTCAAGCCGCGCTGTGGGAGGCCAACGCTTACCAACTGCGCAATGACCGGCTGGCGTTTTTTCGGGGCGTGCTGCTCGGTGTCATGATCCTCGTTATTCTTGGCCTGCTCGCGCTTTACGCCATGCGCTCGCGCGCGATGTTTCTCGCCGGAGCCGCGTTCGCGGCGGCATGCACCGGTTTTGTCATGCTCGAAACCGGTGTTCTTGCGGCATTCCTGCCTTTTATGGGTTTCCAGCAACTTGGGCTTGCGCAAGCCCGGGTGCTCATTGAAGGGTTCATGACGGCTCTCCTGCTTGTCCTTTTCGTCGCATTGACCGAGCTTCGCAGGGTCACGCCCAAGGTTGCAAACGCCGTGCTGCTCGCCGCCGGACTGATCGTCGCCATCCCGGTTTACGGCATCGCCGAGCCTCAGGTCGCATCGGGTCTGGCGCGCGTCGTTTTCGCACTTGTGGCGGCGGCAGGCTTTGCGGCGATCTTCGAGCTGTGGCGGCGCGGAGAGGCACGGGTTGGAATGGCCCTTGTGTCGTGGTCGGCCATCGTCCTGTGGACGGCGATCGCCGCAATCTCCGCAGCGGCAGGGGGCGATCCTGCATTGCTCGGTCCGTTTCTCGCCGCGGCGCTCGTCATCGTTCAAGTGACGCTGGCTTTCACGCTTGCCCATTATGCCTTCAGCCACGGTTTTCTCGACCGCGCGTATTTTCAGGAGGCGGGCCGCCGCGCCATGGCGTTGTCAGGCGCTCATGCGTATGTGTGGGAATGGGAGCCGGCTACGGGTCATCTCTATCTCAGCGACGATCTGGAGCGCGTCCTTGGCCAGCCCGTCGGAATTCTGGCACAAGGCGGTGTCGAATCCTTCCTCGACCTGATGCATCCGGGCGACCGGTCGCACTATCTGGCTGGGGTCGCGGCTTACGACGCACATGGCCGCGGTGCCATCGAGCGTGAGTTTCGCCTGCGGCGGGCCGACGGCGGTTACCGCTGGTTTCAATTGCGGGCCCGTGCCATGGCGGGCAATCCCCGACAACCCATCCACTGCATCGGGACGCTGTCCGACATCACCGAAAGCAAGCTCACCGAAGAGCGGCTACTGAACGATGCGGTCTATGACCGGGTCACGGGGCTGCCCAATCGCGCGCTGTTCCTCGACCGGTTGGCGCGCGCCGCCGCTTCCGTCAATGCCACGGAAAATGCCGGGCTTCATGTTTTGCTCGTCGATCTCGACAGATTCAAGATCGCCAATGACGGCCTGGGACATGAAGCGGGCGACAGGCTGCTCAACGTCATCGGCCGAAGGTTAACGGCGCTCATGGACGGCGCCAGTTCGGTGGCGCGGTTTCCGGGTGACCAGTTCGCCGTGCTGTATTCCCCGGTTGCGGCCGACGGAGACATCATTGCCTTCGCCGAAGGATTGCGCAAAGCCGTGGCGCGTCCGGTCGATCTCGAGTCCCAGGAAGTCTTCCTCACCGCCAGCGTCGGCGTCGCGTCCTACCGGGGCTCGGGACACAGCGCCGAACAGATGATCAAGGATGCGGCCATCGCGCTTTATGAAGCCAAGCGGCGCGCTACCGACTCGGTTGAATTCTTCTCGCCGGCGATGCGCGATGACCGGGCCGAACTGGTGGTGCGGGAAAACGAACTTCGCCGGGCGATCGAGCGCGAGGAGATCGAAGTTCATTACCAACCGATCGCCAGGCTCGCCGACATGAACCTGGCGGGCTTCGAGGCGCTGGTGCGCTGGCGCCATCCAACACTTGGCCTGCTCCTGCCGGAAGCGTTTCTGGGCCTTGCCGAACAGACCGGCATGATCCGGAGCATCGGGCGGGTGGTGCTCAACGAGGCAGCGCATCAGCTTGGCATCTGGCAACGGGCCTTTCGCCCGGCCGAGCCGATCTTCGTCGCCGTAAACATTTCCTCTTCGCAGCTCATCGAGACCGACCTGATCGAGGAAATCAAGGTGGTGCTGCATCGCGAAGGGGTGCGCCGCGAAACCTTCAAGATCGAGGTGACGGAATCGCTTCTCATGGAATATCCCGAGCGCGCCGAGCAGATCTTGCAACGCCTGCGCGAACTGGGCGTGGGCCTGGCGTGCGACGATTTCGGCACGGGTTATTCCTCGCTCGCCAGCCTCCGGCGCCTGCCGTTCGATACGCTGAAGGTCGACCGGAGTTTCGTCGATCTCGAAAACCAGAACGAGCGGGCCGAGATCATCCTCGATGCAATTGTCGGCATGGCGCATGCGATGGGTCTGACGATCGTCGCGGAGGGCATTGAAAGCCAGGAGCAGGTGGACCGGCTGGGGGCGATTGATTGCGATTTCGGCCAAGGTTATTTTATCGGCCGGCCGATGACCGCCAAGCAGGTGAGCGAAGCGCTGGCGGGCATGCCCTATGCCTCCGCCAACGGGCGCACCGCCATCACCTGGCTGTGGGAGCGGGCGGCGAAAGATCCCTTGCCCGAAGCCTTGTCCGAAGAGGTCACGGCGGAAAGCATCCACAAGGCGTCCAACCGCGGCGCGGCGCAGCGGGGATGGCCGCCACGGTTGGCCGAACCAGAACCGGCCGAGGATACGCCTTCGGCCCCTTCGCCCCGGCGGCGACGGCGGCGGCGGACAAAACCTTCCAGCGAAGCCAAATCCGACTAGGTCAGGCGTGGCCCGCGTCGCTCGACAGCATGGCCGGGTCCACGCCGAGTTTCCGCAGCGCGCCCGCGTATTTGTCCTCATGCCGGCCGCCGAACAGCAATTCGTCATCGGCGTCGCAGTGCAGCCAGCCATTGCGGCTCAATTCATCCTCAAGCTGCCCCGGCGCCCATCCGGCATAGCCCAGCGCCAGCATCGAGCGCATCGGTCCCACACCGTTCGCCATGGCGCGCAGGATGTCGAGGGTCGCGGTCAGCGCGATCTTCTCGGTGATGGGAAGGCTGCTGTCGGCGGTGAAATAATCCGCGGTGTGGAGCACGAAGCCGCGCTCGGGCTCGACGGGACCGCCGAACTGCACCGGCATCTGCAAGATACCATTGCCGTCCCGGTGGCGCTCGTCGGGCACGATGTCGAGGGAGGACATGAGGTCGAAAAAACTCATCATCGGAATGAGCTTGTTGACGATGATCCCCATGGCCCCGTTTTCGGAATGGGCGCAGACATAGATCAGCGAGCGCTCAAAACGCGCATCGCTCATCGAGGGCATGGCGATCAGCATCCGGCTGTCAAGAAAGGCACTGCTGGTCATGGCGCGAGCGTAGCGGGAATCGATGCCCCCGTACAGGCTGGCACGCTGACAGGATCGTGATTGGCGATGGCGCCCTTCGTCCCATATGGGTCCGGAATGGACCGCAGAGCCTTCCTCGCAGCGCTGGCCGTTTTGCTTTCCCCGCCGGCTTTGGCGCGGGCTCCGCCGTTCCGCCTGGCATTGCTTGGAGGGGAGCCCGACGGCGATGGTTTTATCGCGGGCGTTGCCGTCGAACTCGACACGGGGTGGAAAACCTACTGGCGTTTGCCCGGCGAGTCGGGCATTCCGCCGGTCTTCGACTTTTCGAAATCGCAAAATGCCGGGGCGACCGAAGTCCTTTATCCGGTTCCGCAGCGCTTTCGCGACGCGAGCGGCGAGACGATCGGCTTCGCCCACCGCGTGGTCTTTCCACTGCGCATCACACCCGCCGATCCAGCACTTCCCGTGCGTCTCGAGGTCAGCATGTTTCTTGGCGTATGCAAGGACGTGTGCATTCCGGTCAACGGACGCCTGAGCCTCGATCTCTCCTATCGGAGCGCTGATCCTGAAGCGCAGCGGGAGTTGTCGGAGTGGCTTGCCCGCGTGCCGGCGCAGAGAAAAATCGTCAAGGCGGCGCGCATCGACGGAAACGATCTGCGGGTGAAGCTGGCTGAACCTGTCGAGGATATTTTCGTTGAAAGCGCCACATCGGCTTACTTTCGCGCACCGCGGTTTTCGGCAGGCGGCCTCGAGGCAACACTTGCAGTTGACGGCATGGACAATCCATCGCAGATGAAGGGGCAGACCCTCACTTTCACACTTCGCCGGGGCGAAGGCGGTTTTGAACAGACCGTCACGGCGGACTAAATCCGGAGATCGACCATGACCATCAAGCCAGGCGACACGCTGCCCGCCGCGACATTCGCCATCAAGACGGAGGACGGCAAAAAGGATGTCACCACGGATGACATTTTCGCCGGCAAAACGGTGGTGCTGTTCGCGGTGCCGGGCGCTTTCACCCCCACCTGCAGCCGCAATCACATGCCGGGCTTTCTCGGCGACGGCGACGCCATCAGGGCCCGGGGCGTCGATGACATCGTGTGCGTTTCGGTCAACGACCATTTCGTGATGAAGGCGTGGGGCGACACTTATGGCCTTGACGGCAAGATCACGCTGCTGGCCGATGGCGATGGCAAGTTCACCCGCGCTTTGGGCCTGCTCGCTCCCATGGCCGGACTGGGCGAACGGTCGCTGCGCTATTCGATGATCGTCAAGGATGGCGTGGTGAAAACCTTGAATGTCGAGCACAAGCCCGGCGTCAACGTTTCGGGCGCATCGACGATCCTCACCCAGCTTTGAACGGCGCCATGCCGAGGCGCGCCAGTTCATCGGCGCGCTCATTGCCGTCGTGGCCCGCATGGCCCTTCACCCAGTGCCAGGACACTTCGTGACGGGCGAGCGCTGCATCAAGGCGCTGCCACAGATCGACATTCTTCACCGGCTTTTTGTCGGCGGTTTTCCAGCCGTTGCGCTTCCAGCCGTGGATCCATTTGCCGATGCCGTCCCTCACATAATTCGAATCGACATGCATCTCGGCTTTACAGGCGCGGCTCAGCGCTTCGAGCGCCATGATCGCCGCCATCAGTTCCATGCGGTTGTTGGTGGTCAGCTTTTCGCCGCCTGACAATTCGCGGCGCTTGCCCTTGTAGTCGAGGATGGCACCCCAGCCGCCGGGCCCGGGATTGCCGGAGCAGGCGCCATCGGTGTGAATGACGACGGCGTCGGAACTCATGCCGCAGGCTGCGTTTCGCGAAGGCCGCGCGGCAGCTTGAACGACACATTCTCGTGGCGCAACGTCACATTCTCCACCGTCACGGCGTAGTGCGCGCGAAACGCGTCGATCACTTCGTTCACCAGCACCTCGGGCGCCGATGCGCCCGCCGTCAGGCCGATGGTGTTCAGCCCTTCGAGCGTGGGCCATTCGAGATCGGCGGCGCGCTGCACCAGCACCGCGCGCGGGCATCCGTTCTTCAATCCGACTTCGACCAGGCGCTTGGAATTCGACGAGTTGGGCGCACCCACGACGACGAGCAGGTCGATCAGCGGGGCAATCGATTTCACCGCGTCCTGCCGGTTGGTGGTGGCATAGCAGATGTCCTCGCGCGCCGGGCCCTTGATGTGCGGAAAGCGGCGCTGCAGCACGGCTATGATATCGCGCGTGTCGTCGACCGACAGCGTCGTCTGGGTGACGTAAGCGAGCTTTGCCTCGTCGCGCACCGCAATCGTCTCCGCTTCCTCCGGAGTCTCGATCAACTTCATGGCGCCTTGCGGGAGCTGCCCCATGGTGCCGATCACTTCGGGGTGGCCGCGATGTCCGATGAGGACGATGTGCAGGCCTTCGGCGAAATGCCGCTCGGCCTCCATGTGTACCTTGGTAACGAGAGGGCAGGTGGCATCGATCTGAAACAGATGGCGGAAGGCCGCGGCGCGCGGCACCGCCTTGGGCACGCCATGGGCGGAAAAAATCACCGGCCGGTCACCATCGGGAATTTCATCGAGCTCGTCGACGAACACGGCCCCTTTGCGCTTCAGGTCGTCGACCACGAACTTGTTGTGGACGATTTCATGGCGGACATAGACCGGCGCGCCATAGAGCAGCAAAGCGCGCTCGACAATATCGACGGCCCGCACGACGCCCGCGCAAAACCCGCGGGGCGCCGCCAGCAGGATTTTCAGATTTCGCAAAGTTCGGTGGCTATCCATTCAAAGGTCATTTGCGGGCTTCGGGCCGCCGCCGAATTACGGCCTGGGGCAGGGCAAGTCAAATCGCCGACATTGGGTATCGCCACCGCCCTCCGTCGCTGCATTGCAGCGCCACCTCCCCCGCGCCTCATCGGCGGTGGGGAGGAGTGAACATCACTTGGTTGACGGTCAAGTGCAATGCTCCGCCCGCTGCGGGCGCCGGTCATTCCGGCCGCCATGCTGGCCCATCCCGGAGGATGGAGGGGAGGCGCGGGCAGCGCTTCACCGCAAGAAAGGGTTGAGAGGAGGCGGCTATCGCGCCCCCCGCGCCCGCGGAATTTTGACCGTTGCCCGCCTTCGACTTTGAAAGGCACGACGCGCCTTTCGCATCCACCGAAGGAGATCCAGCCCGGCGGGCCGGACGGG
>JANLYR010000444.1:0-5619 GCA_031365765.1 Hyphomicrobiales bacterium
ACCCAGCACCTTGTAGCTTCCGGGCTTGATCTCCTGCTTGTTCACCACCTTATCGGCGAACATGGCGACGGCGGCGGCCTGGGCATAGAGCGGCTGTTCCACCTCGACCTGTTCCCAGCCTTTCCGGATCAAATCGAGACCGACGGGCGCGCCGTTCGACGACACCAGCAGAACCTCTCCCGGCTTCTTGCCCTTGGCTTCGAGCGAGGCAGCGGCGGCGACCGCAAGATGGGCGGCATGGACGAAGATCAGATCGATATCCGGATTGGCGACGAGCTGGTCGTTGACGATGGTTCCCGCGACATCGGCAGCCCAGCCGGTGGCCGGAACCGAGATGATCTGGACGCCGGAAAACTCCTTCATCCTCTCCTCGAAACCTTTCTGGATATCGAGGGTGTAGGGGTCGGCCGGATCGCCCAGGACCTGGAGGACCTTGCCCTTGACCTCGCCGTTCTTCTCTTTCAGCAGGCGCTGGATTTCGGTGGCGGCGACATAGCCGATCTCCACCGTGCCGGCGACCGATGTCAGGTCGGATGGGGTCGCGGTAATCTGGCGGTCGAAGATGATTACCGGAATGCCCGCGGCGCGGGCTTTCTCGATCGAGGGCTGCAGCGCGTTGAAATCGACGGCGGCGAGGATGATCGCCTTGGGCTTGAGCAGGATGACGTCATTCATCTGGCTTTGCTGCAGGTCGGTCTTGTTGTCGGCGTTGAGCGTCACCGTTTCGTAGCCTACGTCCTTCAGGAATTTTTCAAGGGCGCTCACCGACTCGGTCTGAAACTCGTCGAGCAGCGTTGGCACCATGTAATAGATCTTGCCCTTCTCCTGGGCCATGACGGGACCGGCCAGCATCACGGCGGCGAGCGCCATGACACCGATCAGCATACTGAACATTCTTCTCATCGATCGTCTCCCTTTCTGTTGTCGTTGATCTCAATCATCCGGCAGCACTTTGCAATGCCCCGCCGGTCATCAGGCCGACCACTTCGTCGGGACTGGTCCTGGCGCGAAGGCTGTTGCCCGCCACCTTGCCATGCCTGAGCACGACGATGCGGTCGGCCACCTGAAAGGCCTGCGCCATGATATGGGTGATGACCACGACACCGATGCCTTGCGCTGCAATGCGCGCGATCATGTCGAGGCCACGTTTCGTCTGTTCGACACCCAGTGCCGCGAAGGGCTCGTCGAGCAGCACCAGCTTGCCGCCCCAGTGGACGAAACGGTTGAGCTCGATCGCCTGGCGCTGGCCACCCGACAGATGCTCGACATTGGTGCGCAGCGATGGAATGCGCGTGCCGGCACTGGCCAGCGCCTTGGCGACGACGCCTTCCATTGCCTGTTCCTGCAGCACGGGGATGCCGACATAGCGCTTCACCATCTCGCGGCCCATGAAGAAATTGGCTACGACATCGACATTGGGACAGAGCGACAGGTCCTGATAAACGGTTTCGATGCCGGCCAACTTCGCTTCGGCGGGCGACGAGAAATTACGCTCCTGCCCGTCGAAGAAGATGCGGCCGGAAGTGGCGCGCAGGCCACCCGCGATGATTTTGACCAGGGTCGATTTGCCAGCACCGTTGTCGCCAAGAAGGGCCACCACCTCGCCTCGCGCGATATCGAAACTGATGCCGCGAAGCGCTTCGATCGCACCGAAATTGCGCGTGATGTTGTCAAGCCGGAGCAGTGGTTCGGCGTCCATGGTGGCAAATAGACCACAGTGCCGGGAAGGTGACAATTGCCTTGTCTTCGCCCTGCGTCAGGCGCGAGGGCTTCTCAATAGACGCTTTCGGGGTCGAGGATTTTCCGGATGGTCTGCCGGACATCCATCAGCAGGGCGTCGGCCATGGCGGCGTGGCCTTCGGCGGTCGGGTGCAGAGCGCCCGTCGTCTCGGAGAAGATACCGGCCGAGGCCTGCTCGTCGATCTTGCCCGAGCGGCCGATCACCTTCTGGTTCATCACCATATAAGCATCGTTGAAGCTCCGGACCCAGCGCTGGCGCAGCGCATAGGGGTAGTTCTGCGTCGCCGGATTGTAGGGGCGCCAGTTCTTGACCTCGCCCGACCAGCTCTGCTCGCAGGTCTGGGTCGGGCGCTCGGCGTCGCCCCAGCAGGGGATCATCAGGGTTTCGGTCGCTTCGGCGCGGCGCTTCGGATCCTGGGCGCAGAAGCCGTGGCCGTCGAACATGCGCTCCTCGGCGGCGCGCCCGGCGAAGGTCCAGCCGTGGTCACCGGAGAGGTCGCGCATGTGACGATTGAGCACCGCGAACTGCTCGCGCGCGGCGGCGAGGCGCTTGGGCCGCCCCGACAGCCAGGACTGAAACATGTCGAGCGACTGGTTCGCCGCATAGCGATCCTCCCCGTCGCCCTCGCCCGCCTCGCACAGTTCGCCCCGCTCATTGGTGACCAGATCGGGGTAGGCCGACAGGATCACGCGCGAGGGATCGAACACCTGATCCTCCGCCGAGCGCAGCGGCAGGGCCGCCTCCAGAGCCTTGGCCAGCTTGGCGTAGGATTGGGGCAGAACGTCGCGCATCGCCTGGCCGAAGTCATCGGCCGAAACCGTGGCGCCGAAGAATTTGGCGAGACTGGCGGAGGTACCTTCGCGGATCGTGGCCCAGGCGGCGATGTTGGAGAAGCCCACATCGTTGCCGCCCACCGAGAGGAAAAGGAAATCGATGGGGCGGCGGAACTGCCCGTCCGGACAGACGACGAGCCCCTTCTTCTTCTCGGGCTTCACCAGGCAGATTTCGCGCAGAAGCCGGTTGAGCTGGCCATCGCCCGAATCGCCGGACAGGGGCCGCGCCAGAGGCTTCGAGGACGAGGATGCCTCGGTCAGGCCCTCGCGCTCGATATAGGCCTGGGGGCCCAGTATGCCATCCTCGATCGAGGCGCCGGAACAGGAATAATCGAGGAAGGTGACGGCGGCCTGCGGGTTTTCAATGCCGATCTGCAGGGCTGCCCGCAGATGCTGGCCGTAGAGCGAGCGGTGGCACAGCGTGTCTGTCCATTTCGCCGAACCGCCGGCATGATTGTCCTTGCGCAGCGGATAGAGGTTCTTGAAGCGGCGCTGTTCGTCGAATTCGACCGGAACGTCGGGGTTGCCCTCACCTGAGGCGAAACTGTCGCCCATGGCGGCGATCAGGAGATCGCGCACCTTGGCTGGAACGGTGATGGGCTGCTCGCCTTCGGCCGCCACCGATATCTCGCCGCCTTGCGGATAGGGGAGTGCTATGCCACCGCCGCTCACGCGCTCGCCGCAGGGCGCCTTGGCCACCTCGGCGCCATTGATGCTCCACACGCAGGTGACGTTGGCCGGCACCGGGTCGGCGCCCAGGCTCGTCAGCCACAGTTCGATGCCGTGGCTGTCGGGCGTCATGTATTTGTCGATGCCGCCGCAGGCCAGGTGGCGGCGCTTTTCCGGATCGTAGCAAGTCGCCCCCTCGGCCTTCGAGGCCCAGCCGCGCCAGTCGAAATTCTTGCGCAGGATGTTGGTGAAGGCGATGTTGCGGTCGTTCAGCACATGTTCGGAGCCCAGAACCGAGGTGCGGGCGATCAGCCTGTCGCGCTCTTCCGGATCGAGCTTCAGCCCATCGACATGGAGAAGATACTGCCGCCAGGCGTTTTCATGCAGGCGGAAGAATGCCGGATCGCGAAAATAGCGGAAGCGGTTTACCACCTGCCATTCGATCTTGAAGCCGGAGGCGGTGATGGTCTGAGCGGAGGCGCTACCGAGCGAGAGGAACAAGGTCGCGAAGGCCATGATGATTCTGAGCATGGCCGGGCTTGTGGGAAAGAAAGCGGGCCAAGTTGGGGCGGCCCCAGAACCGTCACCCCCGCGCAAGCGGGGGCCCAGCTATCTTATAGCTAGTTAGCGGGGTTCCCGCCTTCGCGGGAATGACGGCCATGGCAACGTGAGTTAGAAGTCGAACTGGCCGATGTTCTCCTTGGAGAAGGTGAAGGGCGCGCCGAGGAGGATTTCCGAGCCGTTGATGACCTGGAGTTCGCCCAGCCTGCCAGCCTTGACCGTGGTGGCGCCGCCCTTGAGCGTGCCGTCGGCCACCGCGCGCAGCACCTGCATGGCGGCGTAGCCCAGATCGACCGGGTTCCACAGCACCACCGACTTGACGCAGTCCTTTTCAACATAGGGCTTCATGGCATTGGGGGTGGCCAGACCGACGACGGCGATCTTGCCGCATTTGCCGGCCTGGGTCACGGCTTCGGCGGAAGCCGGGGTCGCCACCGAGGTCATGCCGAAGATGCCTTTCAGCTCATCGCCGTATTTGTTGATGAGCGTCGTCGCCTGGTTGAAGGACAGGTTGTTGTCTTCCTGGGCTTCGACGGTTTCGAGCCACTTCATCTTGGGGTGGCAGGCCGCCGCATAGGCCGCCATCTCGGATATCCAGCGCGCCTGGTTGGGCGTGGTGAAGGTCGAGGTGACGATGGCGACGGAGGCTTCTTCACCCGCTTCCTTGGCCATGTTGTCGATCAAACCCTTGGCGATGCCGTTGAACTGCGCCTGGTTGACGAACCACTGGCGGGCGTCGGGCGTCGAGTTGGCGTCATAGCCCACGACGTTGATGCCGGCGGCCAGCGCCTTCTTCAACACCGGTGCGATGGCGACCGGATCGTTGGCGGCGAACAGGATGCCGTCAACGCCGCTTGTGATGTAGTTGTCGATGAAGGTGATCTGCTCGTCGATATTGGCCTTGGTCGGGCCATCGGTCTTGGCGTCGACATTGCCAAGTTCGGCGGCGGCTTCGAGGATGCCTTTCGTGGTGGCGTTGAAATAGCCGATGCCGATCAGCTTCGGAATGTCGACCACGGTGATCTTCTTGCCCTTGCGGTCGGGCGCATTGGTGGGTTCGGCGCCGTCATAGGGTTTGGCCGCCGAGGCCGCTGGCGTCGCGTCGCAGGCAAGCGGGCTGGTCGGCAGTTCGTCGCCGCCGGTCCAGGCCGACTGGGCGAAGCTCGCGCCGCTCATCAGGCCCAGTGCGAGGCCCGCGGCAATTGTCAGTTTCTTCATTGTTAAACGCTCCTTGTTGCGGTCCGGCTACACAGGGCGGCGCAGGCCCCGGACCTCCTCCCATTCAACTGCCGCCTCTGTTTCTGTCGAGAATTGCGCCCGCGAGCACGGCCGCGATCAGCACAACTCCGATGACAACGATGGTACCGTCGCCTTTGACGCCCGAAAGCGCAAGGCCGTTCTTGAGGGCCTGGATCAGCACCAGGCCGAGCACGGTGCCCAACACGGTGCCCTTGCCGCCGAAAATGGATGTGCCGCCCAAGACGACGCCGGTGATGACGTCAAGCTCGATGCCGGTGCCCATGTCGGAGCGCGTGGTGGTGACCCGCGACACGAAAATGACGGCGGCGATGGCGGACAGAAATCCGGCGGCGCCATAAATCCACATCTTGGTGGCATCGGCATTGATTCCGGAAAAACGCGCCGCAACCTCATTGGCGCCCACCGCGTAAGTGGCGCGCCCGAACGGCGTCAGCCCCAGGATGACGGCGGCGATCACCGTGCAGACGACGAGGATCCAGAGCTGCACGGGAACGCCCGCGATCTCGCCCTGGCCGAAGACATAGAACCATTCGGGATAGCCCCTGACCGAGCGCG
>JANLYR010000499.1:0-3581 GCA_031365765.1 Hyphomicrobiales bacterium
GAGGGAGATCAAAGTGTCTTCGTT
The DNA here is from genome assembly GCA_031365765.1 of Hyphomicrobiales bacterium. Classification (GTDB taxonomy): domain Bacteria; phylum Pseudomonadota; class Alphaproteobacteria; order Rhizobiales; family Aestuariivirgaceae; genus Aestuariivirga. The sequence goes on from JANLYR010000499.1 coordinate 25, forward strand.
GCCAACACCGAATAGGCCAGCGGCAGGCGCGGGAAAGCTGCAGGTATCAAAATTAGGCTGAAAGCTGCGGCAGACTCGCTGCCGCGAGGCCACGAAGGCGAAACAAACTCACAACACGTTGGCCATTCTTTCCGATTTTTCCGGCGATCGCCCATGCCGGCTGGCCCGGACCGTCGTAGACAATTTCCGCCTCTTCTGGCGACGCGACGCGAAGCACAATTAAACGGTCACAAGTCGCGTACATGGCAATGCTGCTTCCGCCCGTCATCTTGATCTGAATGTCGCCGTTGGCATCATACGCATCGTGGCCTGGCCGCGACATTGGGTATAGTGTCAGCCCCAAAGCTTCGGCAGCGACAACTTCTCCAATCGACCCGACCAAGTGACCGTCCGGCGTGAATTTCCTACCCGGATAGAGAACCTCAAGCTCTGCCGCTGCCCTGTAAATGCGTGCGACTGGCTCCGGGAGGGGTATTCGCCTCGTTACGGCTTTTCCCATGATTCCATCCGTGGACGGACGATCAGGTTTCCTTGGCGGCTTCTTTCGCGGGCGCTGCGGCGGCGAGGCCGAAGGCTTTCTGCTTTTCCGCGATGCGGGCCGATTTGCCGGTGCGGCCGCGGAGATAATAAAGCTTGGCGCGGCGCACCTTGCCGCGGCGCAGAACCTTGATCGAGTCGATCTGCGGCGAATAGACCGGGAAGACACGCTCGACGCCTTCGCCATAGGACATCTTGCGCACGGTGAAATTCTCGTTGATGCCGCCGCCCGAACGCGCGATCACCACGCCCTCATAGGCCTGGATGCGGCTGCGCTCGCCTTCCTTCACCTTGACATTGACGATCACGGTGTCGCCGGGGGCGAAATCGGGCACGGTGCGCTTGGCTACAACGACGGCCACCTGCTCGGCTTCAAGCTGCTGAATGATATCCATGGGTCTGTATCCTTTTGGGTTGGGCGGCCTATAGCGCGTGGTGGGGTGAAAATCAAATCTTTCCAGCAAGGTGGCGCCGCCACAGATCGGGCCGGCGCTGCCCCGTCAGGGCTTCGCGCCGTTCCTTCTTCCAGCGGGCGATGGCGCGGTGGTCGCCGGAGAGCAGAATCTCCGGGATTTCAATGCCTTCCCAGAGATTGGGCTTGGTAAAATGGGGATGCTCCAGGAGCCCATCCTCGAAACTCTCCTCCGCTCCGCTGGCTTCCTTGCCCATGACGCCGGGCAGCAGCCGCACCACCGCATCGAGCAGTGCCATGGCGGCTGGCTCCCCCCCCGACAGCACGAAATCGCCCAGCGAGATTTCGCGCAGGTGGCGCTTTTCGATGACCCGCTCGTCCACCCCTTCGAAGCGGCCGCAGACGAGGAGGAGACTCGGCCCGGCCGCCAGTTCGCGCACCAGCGCCTGGCTCAGCGGTTCACCGCGCGGGCTCATCAGCAGCTTGGGGCCAACATGCTCCGCTGAATCGATTGCCGCCGCCAGCACATCGGGTTTCATCACCATGCCGGGACCGCCGCCCGCCGGATGATCGTCGACGGTGCGGTGTTTGTCGGTTGCCGAGGCGCGGATGTCGCGCGCCTCCAGCGACCATATCCCACGCTCCAGCGCCTTCCCGGCCAGCGAATGCGCCAATGGCCCCGGGAACATTTCGGGGAACAGCGTGAGGACGGTGGATTTGAAAGTCATGCCGTGTTTTCTCTGTCATTGCCGGTTTCATCCCGGCAACCCATCCATCCGTATACAGATCGATGGGTCCCCGGAACAAGTCCGGGGACGATCGGCGCTGAGAGGCGAAACGGTCGATGGCTACTTCACCACCTTGACGGAGGTCGCAATCATCTTGCCGTTCTGGGTTTTGAACTTGATCGTGACTTTTTCGCCAATGACGAAATCTTCAGCCTCGGAACCTTCCGCCAAGGTATATTCGCTTCCATCGTTCAACATGATGGAATCGTGTTTGGTATCCACACTTTTCACGATACCGTTCGCCGCCATGCTGGCAGCGAACGCCGCGTTTGCGATCAGTCCACCCGCGGCGACCAATACAGGGATCAAAATCTTTTTCATCGCTCTATTTCCTCTTCTGCGGGAGTGCCCGTTCGAGCAGGTGCTCAAGCGGGAGGGATGCCCGGAAGTTGCGGGTGTGCGGGTAAAAACTGTTTGAAACGTGTTAAGTAATTTAACTCTTTGTACATTTGGAAAGCGGTTCGTGAAATAAATTCGTCCCCCCGCCTGCGCGGGGGTGACGGTTATTGGGGGCGTTCATCGGTGTCGAGGAAACCTTCCGGCAGTTCAACTGTGATTTTCCCGCCCTTGACATCCATATCGGCGATGAAGGCCTTGGAGAATGGGATCAGCACGGTTTCCTTCTGCTCCGCCGGTTTCACATCGAGCAGCGGTCCCGCGCCGTAGTCGGCGACATTCACCACTTGCCCCAGTTGCACCCCGTCCTTCAGCCACACGGCAAGCCCCACCAGATCGCCGAGATAGACCTCATCGCCCGAAGGCTCCGGCAAAAGCTCCCGCGCCACGAACAGTTCGGTGCCCTTGAGCGCTTCCGCCTGATCGCGGTCAGCGACGCCTTTCAGCGTGGCGATGAAACCATCCGTCCGTGGACGGAGCTTCGCGATTTCGATCACGCTGCCGCTGCGGGTTTGCAGCGGACCATAACGCGCGATTTTATCCGGCTGTTCGGTGAAGCTCGCAAGCTTCACCTCGCCCCGGACGCCATGCGCGCCATGGATCATGCCGACGGAGACAAGATCGCGCCTCGCCATCGCGCCCCGGCCCTGGCGCCCCGGCCTTAGCCCTGCGGGGCCGCTTCGGCGGACGCCGCGGCGGCCTTGGCGGCGGCGTCGGCCTGGGCTTTCTCACGCTCAACCCGCTTCTTGCCGGGTAGCGCCTTTGTCGGATTGTTGCGCGGCTCGCGCTTGACAACGCCCGCCTTGTCGAGGAAACGCAGCACGCGGTCGGTGGCCTGGGCACCCTTCTTCAGCCATTCGGCGGCCTTGGCGCCGTCGAGCTTGACGCGGTTGGCGTCGTCCTTCGCCAGCATCGGATTGAAGGCGCCGACGACGTCGATGAACTTGCCGTCGCGGGGCGAGGACGCATCGGCGACCACGATATGATAATAGGGACGCTTCTTGGTGCCCGCGCGCGCGAGCCTGATCTTGACGGCCATGTCTCATCTACTCCTGGTTAGAGATCATCTCTTCTTTCCCGGAAATCCGGGGTTTCCACGAAACGGCGCGCCGCCAAGCCCCGGCAATCCGCCGAGTCCGGGAAGTCTTCCGCCCAGTCCCGGCAGAGCCGGTGGTGGCGGCGTCACGCTTTTCATCATGTCTTTCACTTCGTCAGGCAGCGCGTCGGGATTCAGCCGCGCCAGTTCGGCCTGCATCTTTTCAAGCTCCGCCGCATCGGGCGCCGCCTTGCCGAACATCTTGCCGAACAGGCCCTTGCCCTGGCCCATCTGCTTCATCATCGCCGCCATCTGCAGATGCATCTTGAGCAGGCGGTTGATCTCCTCGACCTTGGTGCCCGAACCCGCCGCCACGCGTTTCTTGCGC
>JANLYR010000508.1:0-3127 GCA_031365765.1 Hyphomicrobiales bacterium
ATGCCCGGCGGCATCGATCCGCACACGCACATGGAAATGCCGTTCATGGGCACGGTCACGGCGGACGATTTCGAGTGGGGCACCAAGGCCGCGCTCTCCGGCGGCACGACGATGACGGTGGATTTCTGCCTGCCCTCGCCCGGCGAGTCGATGCTCAAGGCCTATCAGGCCTGGCGCCACAAATCGGAAAAGGCCTGCGCCGATTATTCCTTCCACATGGCGGTCACCTCATGGAGTCCGCAGGTGCATGACGAGATGGAAACCGTGGTCAAAACCTACGGCATCAACACCTTCAAGCATTTCATGGCCTACAAGGGAGCGCTCATGGTCAATGACGATGAGCTTTACAATTCCTTCAAGCGCTGCGCCCAATTGGGCGCCCTGCCGCTGGTCCATGCCGAAAACGGCGACGTGGTGGCGCGCATGCAGCAGGATTTCCTGGCGCGCGGCGTCACCGGCCCCGAGGGCCATTCCTATTCGCGCCCGCCAGAAGTCGAGGGCGAGGCCGCCAACCGCGCCATCATGATCGCCGGCATGGCGGGCGCCCCGCTCTATATCGTCCACACGAGCTGCGAGCAGGCGCATGAGGCCATCCGCCGCGCCAAGTTGGCCGGCCAGCGCGTATGGGGCGAGCCGCTGATCCAGCATCTGATGCTCGACGACGGCGAATACCAGAACAAGGATTGGGATTATGCCGCGGGCCGCGTGATGTCGCCGCCGTTCCGCAACAAGAAGCATCAGGACAGCCTGTGGGCCGGATTGCAGTCCGGCACACTATCTGTCGTGGCGACCGATCATTGCTCGTTCACGGTGAAGCAGAAGCGCAACGGCCGCGACAATTTCACCCTGATCCCCAACGGCACCGGCGGTCTCGAGGACCGCATGCCGGTGCTGTGGAATGCCGGCGTCAACACCGGCCGCCTGACGAAAGAGGAATTCGTCGCCGTCACCTCCACCAATATCGCGCGCATCCTCAACATCTATCCGAAGAAAGGTGCCGTGGCGGTGGGAAGCGACGCCGATCTCGTCATCTGGGACCCGAAGTCGACAAAGACCATCTCCGCCAAAAAGCAGGTGAGCCGGATCGAATACAATGTCTTCGAAGGCTACGAATGCAAAGGAGCACCCCGCACTGTCCTCTCACGCGGCAAGATCGCCTGGGATCAGGGCGACATGCGGGCAAAACCCGGTGACGGCGACTTCGTGGCCCGGCCAGCCAACGCCCCGGTGCATGTAGCGAATGCGATCTGGAAAGGCCTGACGCAGCCCAAGCCGGTAAAGCGGGTGGACGTAACGCCCTGATCGTTGCTGGCCGTTGACAACAAGTATATACCAACTACAATAAAGTATATACCGAGGAATCGCGCCATGACCTTCTACGTAAAAGACCCGGCCACCGACAAGGCCGTCCGCCGCCTGGCGAAGATCAGGGGCACGACGCTGACCGAAACAATCCGCGAGGCGGTGGAGAATGAACTGCAAAGGGAGCGCCGCGAAACCCTGCCAGCAAGGCTCGATGCCATCGCGCAACGGCTCAGTAAATATCCAAAGACCGGACTGGAGGCGGACAAGGCATTCTATGACGAACTCTCCGGCGAAATTTAGATGTTCGTCGATGCGTCCGCGATCGTTGCCATACTCACCTATGAAGACGAAAAGATCCTGTTCCAGGATAAATTGAAGTCCGCCACAAAAATCCTTGTGTCACCGCTGAGCCTATATGAAGCGATACTCGGCGTCCGGCGCAAACTGGCTTGCAGCATGGATCGTGCGCAAGATGCGGTCGCTGCATTTACCTCCGAAGTACAAGGGGAGATCATTGCCATCGACGAAGCGATTGGTATCGAGGCCATCGCCGCCTTCGCTCGCTACGGCAAGGGACAGCACCGCGCCTCCCTCAACATGGGCGACTGTTTTGCCTATGCCTGCGCCAAAGCGCGCAAGGTTCCGCTGTTGTACAAAGGCGACGATTTTATCCACACCGACGCAATCCCGGCATGAACGCCCCAGCGCCTTGACCGCGCTTGACGGGGTGCCCCGGCGCTGCGAGGTTTGCGTTGGCGCTGGGGTTCAATCATGAAGATCGTTTACACCGACAAGCATCGCCTGCATTTTCCGAAAGGCGAACTGCATGGCGGCCGGTTCGTCACGCCGTTCGAGCGGCCATCGCGCATGGATCATATCCTCCGTGCACTGAAATCCCGCCGCATGACGGATTTCGTCGAGCCCGCGCCTCTGGACCTTCGCCCTGTGCGCAAGATTCATCCGCCCGCCTTCCTGACATTTCTGCAAACCGTGTGGGATGAATGGAAGGCCGCCGGTTTCAAGGGCGATGTGCTGCCCACCGGTTTCCCCGCCCGCGGACTTCGCCAGAAACGCCCGCGCAACATTGACGGCTTGACCGGCTACTACGCGCACTCGCTCGAAACCTGCATCACCGCAGGCACATGGCAGGCGGCCTGCGCATCCGCCGCCGTGGCGCAGACGGCGCAGAGGCTGGTGAGCGGCGGAGAACGCGCCGCCTTCGCGCTGTGCCGCCCACCGGGCCATCACGCCCACGCCGATCTCTATGGCGGCTATTGCTTTCTCAACAACGCCGCCATCGCCGCGCAGGGTTTCCGCGACGAAGGTGCCGGCCGCGTCGCCATCCTTGATGTCGATTTCCATCACGGCAACGGCACGCAGGACATTTTCTACCGCCGCGCCGACGTGTTCTATTGCTCGCTCCATGGCGATCCGGCGGACGCCTATCCCTATTTCCTGGGCTTTCGCGACGAGACCGGCGAGGGCAAGGGCGAAGGCTTGAACCTCAATCTGCCGCTGCCGCCGGGCACGAGTTTCGACACGTGGAGCCGGGCGCTTGAACGCGCCTGCCGCCGCATCGCAGCCTTTAAGCCCGACGTGCTGGTCGTGTCGCTCGGCGTCGATACCTACAAGGATGATCCGATCAGTTTTTTCAAGCTCGAGTCGGAGGATTTCCGCACCTGCGGCAGGCGCCTGGCAAAGTTGAAGCGGCCCACGCTGTTTGTCATGGAGGGGGGCTACGCCATCGACCGGGTCGGCGTGAACACGGTAAACGTGCTCGAAGGTTTCCTCGATGGCTGACGGCTACGGACTCCTGTTCGAG
>JANLYR010000054.1:0-2947 GCA_031365765.1 Hyphomicrobiales bacterium
TCCGCTTGTGTCACCGGCTCGCGGTTCCGGCCGATTATTGCGCCCAGGCCTTCCACTTGTCCTGATTGGCCTCGACCCAGGCCGCCGCCACCTCCTCGATGGACTTGCCGTCAAGATCGATCTGGCCGGACAAGGCGTTGAGTTCGGCGGCGTCGATCTGATAGGCCTTGGCGACCTTGTAGGCGACCGGCCACTTGTCCTTCATGCCCGCCCACGAGAATTTCCAGATTTCGCCATGGGGCTTGCCGCAGTCATAGGCCTTGTCGGGATTCGAGCCCCATTTCGGGTCGGTGTAGCATTCCGCCGTGTATTCCGGAAATTCGACCCACTCGCCCTGGTATTTGGCCGGTGCCCAATGCGGCGAATAGACCCACAGCATCACCGGCGCCTTGCGCTGATAGGCGGAATCGAGTTCGGCGAACATTGCAGCGTCGGTTCCGGCGTGAATTACGGTGAAAGGCAGGTTCAAGGCCGCCACCCGCTCGTCGTCAAATCCTTCCCAGGTCACGGGTCCACCCAGATAGCGGCCCTTGGGCGCGGTTTCGGCGGTGGAAAAGGCCTCGGCGCATTTCGGTTCCTTGAGCGCTTCCCAGTTCGGCAGGCCGGGGCATTTTTCCTTCATGTAGGTGGGATACCACCACTCTTCCTTGGCTTTGGGACCCAACATTCCGAGGCGCTCGGTCTGGCCGGTGGCCTCCGAGGCCTTCATCGCCTCGCCCGCCGTCGTGTCCCAGTATTCGAGTCCCAGCGTGACATCGCCATTGGTGAGGCTGGTTGTCAGGCTCGAAAGATAGTCGCCGGTCGGATATTCGACCGTGTAGCCGAGCTTTTCGAGAACGCCGCCGAGAATCTTCGCATTGAGATTGACGCTCGTCCAGTCGAACAGCGCGATCTTGATGGGATCGCTCGATTCGACCGCGTTTGCTGCGGCGGGTGCCCAGATTGTCGCCCCCGCAATGGCCGCCGCGATGGCGGCCGTTCTCCAGAATCGGTGTTCGATCATTTTTTTATTGCTCTCCAACTGGGCCAAATGGCCGCGCTGCCAATACTGTCGGCCCAAATCGCGCGCGCTGTCAACGTTACGGCGAGACAATTTGCCCGAGTTAAAACGCCTGTTCCTGTTGACCTTTCCCCTGCTCATGGCCCAAACTGCGGCAGGGATTCCAGAAAAGGTGAGATTGAATGCAATACGCAGCACCCGACACGACAAAGGCCGCGGTGGCCTTGCTGGCGAAAGCCAAAGGCAGCGCCTATGTGCTGGCCGGCGGTTCCGATCTTCTCGTCCGCATGCGCGGCGGCTATCTCGAACCCGATCTCGTGGTCGACATCAAGCGCATCAAGGGCATGCGCGACATCAAGAGCACGGCGGCCGGTTTTTCCATCGGAGCCGCCACGTCCTGCGCCGAGATGGGCGAGAACATGGCGCTGCGCAAAGCCTGGCCGGGCGTGGTCGAGGCGGCAAACCTGATCGGTTCGAAACAGGTGCAGAGCCGCTGCACCATCGCCGGAAACCTGTGCAATGCGTCTCCTGCCGCCGACAGTGTGCCGGCCATGATGGCAGCGGGCGCCAAGGCGGTGATCGCCGGCCCCAAGGGGCGGCGCACGGTGCCGGTCGAACAGATTCCGGTGAGCCCCGGCAAAACCGTGCTGAAGAAGGGTGAATTTATCGAAGCGATCCAGTTGCCGGCGAAACAGAAGAATTCGGGCGATGCCTATCTGCGTTTCATTCCCCGGAGCGAGATGGATATCGCCGTCGTCAGCGCGGGCGTCAATCTGACGCTCGACTCCAAGGGCGTGGTGACAAATGCCCGCGTGGCACTGGGTGCGGTGGCGCCCACGGTCATTCTGGTTCCGGCCGCGGCCAAGGCCCTGATCGGCTCGAAGCTGGACGATGCCGCACTCGAAAAGCTGGGCCAGGCCTGTTCCGCCGCCTGCCGTCCGATCGACGACAAGCGCGGCACGATTGAATTCAGAACCAAAGTCGCAAGCGTGTTGGCCAGGCGCGCGGCAAAAATCGCTTACGGCCGCGCGGGAGGCAAATAATGTCACTACAGGTTTCAACCACGATCAACGGCGACAGGGTCGATTTCATCTGCGAGGCCGATGAGTCGCTCCTCGATGCGCTGCGCAACCGGGTGGGTCTCACCGGCGCCAAGGAGGGCTGCGGCACCGGCGACTGCGGCGCCTGCAGCGTCAATGTCGACGGCCGCATTGTTTGCTCCTGTCTGGTGCTGGGCGCCGAGGCCGAGGGCCGCCGCATCGAAACCATCGAAGGCATGTCGGATGGCGCAACGCTCCACCCCCTGCAGCGCAAGTTCCTCGAACACGGGGCGCTGCAATGCGGCATCTGCACGCCGGGCTTCCTGATGGCGGCCAAGGCCGTACTCAAGAAAAATCCAAATCCCAGCGAAGAAGAAATCCGTTTCGGTCTGGCCGGCAATCTCTGCCGCTGCACCGGTTATGACAAGATCGTGCGCGCCGTCCAGGACGCCGCATCGGAAATGAGAGGAGCCTAAGTCCATGCCGCTCGACACCGCCTTCACCGGCCAGAAATTCAATTCCGTCGGAACCAGGCCCGTCCGCCCCGACGGCATCGACAAGGTCACCGGCCGCGCCCGCTACGGCGCCGACACCACCGCACCGGGCCAGCTCGTGGGCCGCATCCTGCGCTCGCCCCATCCCCATGCCCGCATCAAGAACATCGACACATCGAAGGCCGAGAAGCTGCCAGGCGTCAAAGCCGTGCTCACCGCGGCCGATCTCCCCGACCTGACCCAAGGCGACAAGAGCATGTTCGACGTGCTCGAAAACTGCATGGCGCGCACGACCGCCTTCTATGAGGGCCACGCCGTCGCCGCCGTCGCCGCCATCGATGCGAAGACCGCCAAGGAAGCGCTCAAGCTCATCAAGGTGGACTACGAGATTCTTCCCCATGTGACCGACGTCG
>JANLYR010000394.1:0-2147 GCA_031365765.1 Hyphomicrobiales bacterium
TACAGCTTTTTTTATTTCCAGTTTGTTTGCTTTCCTGTCTACCACAAAAGTGTAACGGTTAAACTTTTCAGTTTGCTTGGGCCAAAGTAGAGCACCCCCGCGGCTGTGAGAATCAGGTTGACGGTCGCCAACGGCAACAGCACCTTCCATCCAAAGGACATCAACTGGTCGTAGCGGAATCGCGGCAACGTCCAACGCAGCCACAGGTAGACGAACAACAGGAACCCGAGCTTCACCACGAACCAGATCCAGCCGTAGTTGGCGGGAATGAACGGGCCGTGCCAGCCGCCGAGATAGAGGTTGGTGGCGACCGCGGACACCGTGACCATGTTGATGTATTCCGCCATGAAGAACATGGCGAAGCGCATCGAGCTGTATTCCGTGTGATACCCGGCGACCAGCTCCTGCTCCGCTTCCGGAAAATCGAACGGCGCGCGATTGGTTTCGGCGATGCCCGCGCACGCGAACACGAAGAAGCCGATCGCCTGCGGGATGATGTACCACTTCGGAATGAATCCGAACCAGTAGCCCTGCTGCGCATCGACGATCTCGCGCAGCGACAGCGATCCCGCCATCATCACGACCGTGGCCAGCGCCATGCCGTAGGCCAGCTCGTAGCTGATCATCTGCGCCGAGCTGCGCAGGCCGCCGAGCAGCGAATACTTTGAGTTGCTCGCCCACCCCGCGAGGACGATGCCGTAGACGCCCATCGAGGCGACCGCAAAGATCACCAGCACGGCGACGTTGACGTCGGACACCATCAACGGGAGCGGTTCAGACAGCAAACCGAAAAATGTCGTCGGCGCGCCGAACGGGACCGGCGCGAACGCCAGGTACGCCGCGGTCACCGAGATGATCGGCGCCAGCGAGAACAGGAACGCGTCCGCGGCCTTGGGCCTGAGCTCTTCCTTGAAGAACAGCTTGACGATGTCGGCAATCGGCTGGAGCAGGCCCTGGGGTCCGACGAGGTACGGACCCTTGCGCTGCTGCATGAATGCGGCAACCTTGCGCTCGGCGTAGACCATCACCGCCGCCATGCCCTGCAGGCCGCCGAAGACAATGAGCACCACCACGCTGTAGCCGATCAGCGTGCGGCCGGCGGGCGAATTCAGGTAACCGAGGACGGCGCCGACCACTAATGACTCTCCACTATTACTTTGGCCGCCGAAGCCTCGGCGGCGTGGGGCGAGCGCGCTCGATAGTCGGCGGGCGCGGGCGGGTTGCCCTTCACGTAGGCCTCGAACTCAGGCCTGAACAACTTCAGCGTCGTCAACACCGGCGTCGCGGCGGCATCGCCGAACGCGCACAGCGTCTTGCCGTTGATCTGGTTGGCGACGCTGCCCAGCAGCGTGATGTCTTTCTCAGTGGCCTTGCCCTGCGTCATGCGATGCAGCAGTCGATACAGCCAGTCAGTACCTTCGCGGCACGGCGTGCACTTGCCGCACGATTCGTGGCGATAGAAGTGCAGCAGGTTTTCCGCGAGCCACACCATGTCGGTGGTCTCGTCGAGCACCATGATCGCGGCGGAGCCCAGCAGCGATCCCGCCTTCTGCACATCGTCGAAGCTGGCGGGAATGTCGATCTGATCCGGCATCAGGATCGGCACCGATGATCCGCCGGGGATGACCGCCTTGATGGTGTGGCCGTCGAGCGGGCCGCCGGCGTAGTCGTAAATCAGTTCCTTGAGCGTGACCTTCATCGGCGCTTCGAACGTGCCGGGGCGCTTCACCGCACCGCTGACGCAGAACATTTTCGGTCCGCCGTTCTTCTCGGGACCAAGCGACGCGTACCATTCAGCGCCGCGCGTCATCACGAGCGGCACATTGCACAGCGTCTCGACGTTGTTCACCGCGGTCGGGCACTTCCAGGCGCCTTCGACGGCGGGAAAGGGCGGCTTGAATCGCGGCTGCGCCCGCTTGCCTTCGAGCGATTCGAGGAGCGCGGTTTCCTCACCCGCTTCGTAGGCGCCGGCGCCGCGATGCAGGTAGACCTCGCAGTCGAAGCCGGAGCCCTGGATGTTCTTGCCGAGGAAGCCCGCTTTGCTCGGGTAATCGTTCGACTTCTGCTTGGTAGGGATGAGGTGTTATATCTTCCCGCGTATGTAGATATAGGAGGCTTTCGTGCCGATAGCGTATCACCCGATGTGA
>JANLYR010000115.1:0-1938 GCA_031365765.1 Hyphomicrobiales bacterium
GGCGCTCGCCATCGGCAATTATATCGACAGGCGGGAAGAGACATCGCCCTGGGGATCGTGCACCGACAACTGGCTGCATCGGCCCGGTGAAGCGAAGGACACGTTCGCAGCCCCGCTGGCGCTCAAGCCCAGCTTCTGCCCGCTGTCGATGCTGTTTACCGACTGGAACAGGTCTGGCACGCCCAGTCTCCGCATCTCCAACGACCGGGAATATTATGAAGGGGGACAGGAACAGCTCTGGCATGTCGAGCCGGGCAAGGCGCCATCGCTGTTCACCGAGGCCGAAGGCTGGAAACCCTTGCGCATCTGGGGCATGGGCATTGCCGAATACGACCTCGACGATGACGGCTACCCCGAATATTTTCTGAGCAGCATGGCCGATAACAAATTGCAGGCGCTGGCTTCTGCCACCAAGGGAAGCCCGCCGCAGCCGGCATACAAGGATGTGGCCTTCGCCAGGGGCGTCACGGCGCATCGTCCTTATACGGGCGGCGAGTGGCGCCCCAGCACCGGCTGGCACACGCAGTTCGAAGATGTGAACAACGATGGCCTGGCGGACCTGTTCATCGCCAAGGGCAATGTGGCGAAGATGCCGGATTTCGCCACGAAGGATCCCAACAATCTTCTGCTCCAGGGGGCGGATGGTAAGTTCATCGAAGCGGGCGACAGAGCAGGGGTTGGGAGCTTCGCCACATCGCGGGGCGCCGCCCTCGCCGATTTCAATCTCGACGGACTGGTCGATCTCGTCGTCGTCAACCGTTGGGAAAACGCCCAGTTGTGGCGCAACACGGGGCCCGGCGGCCAGTGGATTGGGCTGAAGCCTCAGCAAGACGGGATAAATCGCGATGCTATCGGCGCGTGGCTGGAGCTTCGTCTGGGAACACGGGTGCTGCGCCGCGAAATCACCGTAGGCGGTGGACATGCCGGTGGACAATCGGGCTGGTGGCATTTCGGCCTGGGCGACAGCGCGCAAGCCGAAGTCCGCGTGATCTGGCCTGGCGGGCGCGAGGGGCAGTGGGAAAAAGTCCTGGGCGGTGGCTTCTACGTGCTCGAACCGGACAAGCCGCCGCGTCCCTGGTCGCCGAAAAACTAGGGCGCGTTACTCTCCGCTCAAGGCCTGTCGTTTCATCCAGCCTTCCCAGCCACGACTGCGAATTTTCTGCCAGCCGTCGCGCGCATAGGGCAGGAAGGCAATGTCGCAGGTGCTCGAGCCAAGTGTCGTGAGGGCGCGCGAGGTGAAGGACGGATAGGCTCGCAGCGTTCGCGTCTTTTGTTGCGTGCCCTGGCGCAGGCAATAAAGCGCGGGCGAGACCATATCGAGATACCGGCGATTGGCCCAGCCTTTCACATGACCGTCCTCGACCGGGCACCAGGCATTGCGGCAGCGGCCCACAACCTCGATGCCGCAACTTCCATAACGCTTGCGAGCGACTATGGACCCCTGGGACGATGGCGCGGACCTGATATTGAGCCGGTCCCAATCGGCAACATGCACCACGCAGTGCTCTTCGCCGGTTACAACGCTGCCGGCCGAAGCAGGGATTACGGTTGAAGCTAGGAAGAACAACGCCGCCACATATTTATTCATCGGTTTCGATCTCCGGAAGTTTATTTCCGCAGCAGTACTATTGGAGAGTGTCTGAACCAAGCTCAACCGGTTCGTTCGGCCGGCGTTCATTTCGATTCGAGACCCATAAAAAAACTCCCCCTCGCGATGAGGGGGAGCTGGCGACACTCAGAATGTCCCGAGGGACAAATTTTATGCGCGCGTTTTTACTTCAGAGCGGTGCGATCGAAAGTCGGAGCGGCTTCGAGCTCCTTCTTGGTCGCGGCAATGGTGAGCTTGAGGTTGTTGTTCTCATCCTTAACCGCCTTGATGTCTTCGATCGGAATGGCGACGTCCTTTTCGCCGATGCCGAGGAAGCCGCCCACACCGAT
>JANLYR010000132.1:0-18647 GCA_031365765.1 Hyphomicrobiales bacterium
CTGTCAAGAACGATGAATTTTATTCTGACACTCGACTATCCTGCATGATCTCCCCTGTATTTTTTGCGCTTTGGGTAAACCGCATGTCGAAAAAGTCATCCCACTATGACCATCAATCGACGGACCAGCCAGCCCTTACAAGCTCTTCGACATCCGCGAACATCGTCGCCACTCCCGTGCCCCTCTCCGCCACATTCAGCCTCCCCGCCATCACTTCGCTCGCCGCCAGCGCGCCGAAGCGGCCGTCGGTGTTTTTCAGGTTGATGGGGTCGCTGGCGAAATCGTGTTCGCCGATCACGCGGCGCGTGGTGTCTTGCAGCGATTTGGACCAGGATTTTGCTGGATCGGGCATTTTTTCTCCTAGCATGGCGTTCTCCGCAACGTCAACTTGACCCGCGCCGCCACTGCCACTATAGACCCCCTCAACCAAGCCGGAGGTTCTTCCGGCCTTTCTTTTATGGAGCGGACACATGGCTCGCCGGTGTGAGTTGACGGGTAAGGATGCGCAGGTTGGCAACAAGGTCAGCCATGCCAACAATCGGACGAAGACCAGGTTCATGCCCAACCTGTGCAATGTCAGCCTGCTGAGCGATGCGATGGGGCTGGCCTATCGCTTCCGGGTGAGCGCCATCGCGTTGAAGACGGTGGAGCACCGGGGCGGTCTCGACAGTTTCCTGATGAAAGCCAAGAACGAGGAGCTCTCCGTCAAGGCGCTGAAGCTCAAGCGCTCCATCGCCAGGCGGCTGGAGACGGCCGAAGCCGCCTGATCCGGTGACGACAGGCGACGGCCCGAAACGCCATTCGCCCCTCGCCTCGCGCGACGGCGCCCCCCGCGTCCATGGTTCCGCCAGCCTCCGCAATGCGGCGTTGGGGCGCTTCACCGAGATCAAGGAGCGGGTGCAGTTCTGGGACTCGCAACTCGGTGACTATTCCTACGTCGAGCGCCACGCCGAAGCGATCTACACGAGCATCGGAAAATTCTGCGCCATCGCCGCCGCCGCGCGCCTCAACGCGCTGTCGCACCCGATCGGGCGCGTCACCCAGCACAAGATCGGCTACCGCCCGAACGAATATTTCGTTGGCGCCAAAATCGACAAAACATTCCGCGACGGACGCGCGGAGCGCCGCGTTATACTGGGCCACGACGTGTGGATCGGCCATGGCGCGGTGGTGATGCCCGGGGTGACGATCGGCCATGGCGCGGTGGTCGCGGCGAGTGCCGTGGTGACGAAGGATGTGGCACCCTACGCCATTGTCGCTGGCGTTCCGGCCAGATTCCTGAAGTGGCGGTTCGAGCCGAAGGTCAGTGAACGGATCATTGCGCTTGGCTGGTGGGACTGGGACCATGACCGGCTGGCAGGGGCGGTGGCCGGCATGCAGACGATGACGGTGCAAGAGTTTCTGGAGAACCATGGCGGATAGTCACGGGTCATACGCAAATTGCAGCAGCAGGGTACGCTGCAGGTTGGGGAAAAAATTGTTGTCGGACAGCAGCGTCACCCGCGTTTCGCCGTCGCGCTGGCACAGTGCCAGGCCCTCCATGTTGTCGATGGCATAATAGGGCGGGCTGCCGGAAAACAGCGCTTCGGGCTCGACCGTGGCACCTTCCGCGATGCTGGCGGTGGAAAATCGCCGGATCGACATCGCCGGCAGAAAACCGCCGACACTGCGCTCTAAAATCAGCACGTTTCCATCGGCCAGAACCGCGAGATCGGTGATCTGAAAATCCTCGCGGCGTTTCACCGAAAATGAAATGGTGTTTTTGGCGGTCCACATCCAGGCCCGGAGATTGCCATTCTCGTCGGCGTTGTTCTCGGAAATGGCGAGCGTGTTGCCATGCGCGAGGCCGAGCGATTCAAGTTCCTTGTTCTCCGGCCCGGCGGCGATTTCCTTCGGCGACCGGTAAGCCTGGAAGCGGGCATTCAGGCCTTGTCCGCCGATGTCGTAGAGACCGATCCGCGCGCGGCTTTCAAAACCCACCAGATATCGGCCGTTCCCCACGGATGCCAGCGCTTCCGCATCGGCCGAAACCTTGGAGCGCGGCGGCTTCCCCTTGGAATCGAGGATCGGCGCAAGCTCGGCTTTCGCAATGCCGGACAGGATTTCACCGTCATAATTCAACCGGGCGCGAAACCAGCGTCCGGCATCGCTCACCGCCAGCAGGCTCTGGCAATCGTCCGACAGTGACAGCGCCGACAATCCGCCGAATTTTTCGTCCGGACTGGTGAGCGACAACCCGCCCCGCCACGTGAGGGGACCAAATTTGTTTTCCGCGCCGAAACTGAAACTGGAAATGGACGAAGCGCTGATGGCGATCGGCCCGGCCACGGCCGGCGGCGCCACCAGCATGGCCGCAAGGACGAACCAGGCTTTCACGCGCGGGCGCGCCGGGGCGGTGCCTTGCGCGGCGACTTGGCATCGGCCTTGGCGTGTTCGGCGAAGAGTTCGGCCAGTTTCTCGGTCATGGCGCCGCCCA
The DNA here is from genome assembly GCA_031365765.1 of Hyphomicrobiales bacterium. Classification (GTDB taxonomy): domain Bacteria; phylum Pseudomonadota; class Alphaproteobacteria; order Rhizobiales; family Aestuariivirgaceae; genus Aestuariivirga. Next base: position 2,477 of record JANLYR010000132.1, read on the forward strand.
GTTCCTCCGCATCGATGATGGTGACGGCGCGTTTGTAATAGCGCGTCACATCGTGGCCGATGCCGATGGCGATGAGTTCGATCGGCGAACGGTTCTCGATATCGATGATGACCTGGCGCAGATGGCGTTCGAGATAGTTTCCGGAATTGACCGACAGCGTCGAGTCATCGACCGGCGCGCCATCGGATATCACCATCAAAATGCGGCGCTGTTCGTCGCGCGCCAGCAGCCGGTTGTGGGCCCAGATCAGCGCCTCGCCGTCGATGTTCTCCTTGAGCAGGCCTTCCCGCATCATCAGGCCCAGATTGCGCCTTGCTCTCCGCCACGGCATGTCGGCGGATTTGTAGATGATGTGGCGGAGATCGTTGAGCCGGCCGGGATTGGCGGGCTTGGCCGCGCCCAGCCATTTCTCGCGCGCCTGTCCGCCCTTCCAGGCGCGCGTCGTGAATCCTAAAATCTCGACCTTGACGCCGCAGCGCTCCAGCGTGCGGGCGAGAATATCGGCGCAGGTGGCGGCAACCGTGATCGGGCGGCCCCGCATCGAGCCTGAATTATCGAGCAGCAGGCTCACCACCGTATCGCGGAACTGCATGTCCTGTTCCTGCTTGAAGGACAGGGGATGCATGGGATCGGTGATGATGCGGGTGAGGCGCGCGGCATCGAGCACGCCCTCTTCGAGATCGAAATCCCACGAGCGGTTCTGCTGCGCCATCAGGCGCCGCTGCAGCCGGTTGGCGAGACGCGCCACAACGCCCTGCAGGTTGGACAACTGCTTGTCGAGATAGTTGCGCAGCCGCGTCAGTTCCTCGGTATCGCACAGGTCCTCCGCCGATATCTCCTCGTCGAACTGGTTGGTAAAGACCTTGTAGAAGTCCTCGCTGTTGAGCGATGAGAAGGGAAGCTGCGGGCGCCACGGCTCCTCGCCGTCCTGCTGGTCTTCGCCCTCGGTATCGTCCGGGCGGTCGTCGACATCCATCTGCTGGGCGTCCATTTCGGACGAGTCGGTTTCGCCTTCCGAATCCTGCAATTCCTCCATCGAGGACTGCTGGCTTTCCTGATCCTCGCCGTCTGGCGTTTCCTCGCGCTGACCGGCGTCGGGCTCGGGCTCCTGTTCGTCGCTTTGGCCCGACTGGTCGGGATCGTCGCCAAGCTCGTCGGCCATGTCGAGAGCGGCAATGATGTCGCGTGACATGCGCGCGAAACCCGCCTGGTCATGGATGCTGTCGGTCAGCCGTTCGAGCGGCGAGGCAGCCTTCTGCTCGATCCACTCGCGCCACATATCGACCATCGGCCGCGCCGCTTCGGGTGGGGGACTGCCGGTCAGCTTCTCGCGCACGATGAGCGCCACCGCCTCGTCAAGCGGCGCTTCGCTGCGGTCGGTGTAGCGCGCCACATCCTTGCGGCGGTAGCGGTCGTCAAGCATCGCGGTGAGGTTTCCAGCCATGCCCGGCATGGCATTGGCGCCGAGTGCCTCGACGCGAGCCTGCTCGACCGCCTCGAACACGGCACGGGCATTCTTGCCTTCTGGCCGGTATCGGGCGTGCACCTGGTCCGAGTGACTGGAAAGCCTGAGCGCGAAACTATCGGCATGGCCGCGCGTGATGGCGACATCGCGGAGCGTGAAGTCGGGGCCAATCTGCGGCAGCTTCGCCTTGTTGCCGGCAAGAGCTGGCGTTTCGCTGCCGAAGGTGACGGTCAACTCATGATCGCCGGCAATGGTCTTGGTGGCGACCGTCAGCACCCGCTTGAACTGGCCCGCCGCGGTATCGCGCTCAGCCATGGCGGCTTACGCGATGGCGACGTGCGCGGAGGATTCGGGCAGTTCCTCGCCGAAACAACGCTGGTAGAATTCGGCCACCACGGCGCGTTCAAGCTCGTCGCATTTATTGAGAAAGGTCACCCGGAAGCCAAAACCGATATCGCCGAAGATTTCGGCATTCTGCGCCCAGGTGATGACAGTGCGCGGACTCATGACCGTCGACAGGTCGCCTTGCGTAAAAGCATTCCGCGTCAGATCGGCCACGCGCACCATATTGGCGATAATCTTGCGCCCCTTGTCGGTGTCGTAGCTCTTGTTTTTCGCCAGCACGATCCGGGTTTCCATAGCGTGCGGCAGATAGTTGAGCGCCGTGACGATCGACCAGCGGTCCATCTGCGCCTGGTTGATCTGCTGGGTGCCGTGATAGAGGCCGGTGGTGTCGCCAAGGCCGATGGTGTTGGCGGTGGCGAACAGCCGGAAAGCTGGATGCGGGCGGATCACCTTGGACTGGTCGAGCAGGGTCAGCTTGCCCGAGCTTTCGAGAATGCGCTGGATGACGAACATCACATCGGGCCTGCCCGCGTCATACTCGTCGAACACCAGTGCGACATTGTGCTGATAGGCCCAGGGCAGGATGCCCTCGCGGAATTCGGTGATCTGCTTGCCGTCGCGCACCACGATAGCGTCCTTGCCGATCAAATCGATGCGGCTGATATGGCTGTCGAGGTTGATGCGGATGCACGGCCAGTTGAGACGCGCCGCCACCTGCTCGATATGGGTCGACTTTCCCGTACCGTGATAGCCCGACACCATGACGCGGCGGTTGAAGGCAAAGCCCGCGAGAATGGCCAGCGTCGTCTCGCGGTTGAAAAGATAATCCTCGTCGATTTCCGGCACATGCTCGGAAGTGGCTGAATAGGCGGGAATGTCGAGATTCGAATCAAAGCCGAAAAGCTGCTTCACGGACACTTTCATGTCCGGCATGCCGGCGGCTTCACCATTGGCCTTTGCAATCATGGGTACGGTCTTTTCAAATGGGCGCGCCGGTTTCTAGACGGTCGCGGGCACGGGGGCAAGTTCAAGGCTCAGCAATATCCGCTCGAGCGCAGATGGTCATAGGCCTGAATCACCGCCTTCAGCGTATCCTCGTTGGCGCGGCTGCCATTGTTGGCGTCCGGGTGGAGCCGCTTCACCAAGGTCTTGTATTGCGTCTTGACCTTGGCGGGCGTCGCCGTTTCGTCGAGTCCCAGCGTCTGCAGGGCTTTTCGTTCGGTGCCGCGCAAGGCCCGGCCGCTGGGATGGCCGCCACGCGCCGCCGCCACCTGGTCGGTGAACAGGCCGAAGGCATCGCGGCTGGTTGACGTGGCCTTCCGCCTGGTGCCGGTGAGCTTGGCATAGGAATTCTGGCCGAGTTTCCAGGTCGGACGATGCCCCGTCTGGGAATCCTTCTGGAAGCCCGCGACTTCCGTGTCCTTCATGCCCTCAAAGAAATTATAGCTTTTGTTGTACTGCTGGACATGCTCGGTGCAGTAGTTGTGGAATTTTCCCTCGTTTCCCCGCCCCATCGGCGCCTTGTGCCGGCCGGGTTTGGCGCAGCCCGGCCAATCGCAGGCGGGAAAGGTTTCGCGCGCCAGCTTTTCCACGCCGGGCTTGACGCGGATCTTGTCGAAGTATTTTGAATCGAATTTCATCACGGGCGAACTATAGTGATCGAAGCGGGCATCCGCCACCTTTAGCTTTGCGAGGCGAGTTATGACACTGGGTCCAGTCGGCCAGACTATCGCCACAATGCTTAACCAGAGTTTCTCACCCCTTCACCTTGAAGTGATCGACGAGTCGCATCAGCACGCCGGCCATATGGGTGCGAGGCTTGATGGGGAAAGTCACTTTCGCATCCGAATCGTCTCGGGCGCGTTCGGCGGCAGGTCGCGGGTCGAGCAGCATCGGATGATCAACGTCGTCCTCGCCGATTTGCTGAAGGAGCGTGTGCATGCGCTGGCCATTCAGTCTTCGGCGCCGGATGTGCCTAACATGGCCAGATCGACATAGCGGAGTTTCCCCTCACCCCTGGCCCAGCGGCGTCACCTTGAGCGAGGTGAGCTGTTGCTTGCGCTTCTTCAGGATTTCAAACTGGAAACCGTGGAAGTTGAAGGTCTGCCCCGCTTCCGGGATCATGCGGGCCTCGTGAATGACAAGACCCGCGAGCGTGGTTGCCTCCTCGTCGGGAAGCTGCCAGTCGAAGGCGCGGTTGAGATCGCGTACCGGGACGCCCCCCTCGATCACGAAGGAACCGTCTGGCCTTCGCCGCGCGCCCGCCGCCACGGCATCATGCTCGTCCCGGATATCGCCCACGATTTCCTCGATGATGTCCTCAAGCGTCACCAGGCCCTGCACTTCGCCATATTCATCGACGACGATGGCGAAATGCGTTTTGCGGCGCAGGAACGCGTTGAGCTGGTCGGTGATGGGCCGTGTATCGGGCACAAACCACGGCGGGCTGAGGATATCCTCGAGGTCCACTTTCGCCGCATCGCCGCCCGCCTTCTGCAATGCCGCGAACAGGTTCTTCGCATGCAGCACGCCGATGATGTTGTCGGGCTTGTCGCTCCATACCGGAATGCGGGTGCGGCCGCTTTTCAGAAGCAGCTCCACGATTTCACCAACCGGCTCGGACGCATCGATCATCGTCATCCGCGTGCGGTGGACCATGATGTCGGACACTTCCAGCGTGTCCAGGTCGAGCAGCCCCCCCAGCATGTCGCGAACGTTCTTGACCTCGGACGCCTGCTTCGGGCTGAGCCCACCCGCGCCATTGACTTCGTTCCCCGGTTGATCTTTCCCGGCGGGGAAACCCAATAGCCGCAGCAAGTGTTTTACCGCCCATGCAATGGCGTCCATCAAGGGCGCCAGCAGGGCCACAAATATCCGCAAGGCCGGGGCGAGGCTCAGCGCCACGCGGTCGGGATGCGCCTTTGCGATGGCTCTGGGCATCGCCTCAGCAAAAAGCGCCAGCACCAGGATCATGACCGCCGCCGCCGCCACCGCTCCCCAATTGCCCGAAACATTGAACAGGGCCGACATCAGGGTGACCGTCGCGGCAACGCCCGTAGCAATCCGGCCAAGCAGCAGCGCGCCCCGCGCACGCTCGCTTGCGTTCATCAGATCGAGCGCCATCACCGCCCTTCGTCTGCCGCGCCGGGCAAGCTCGCCCACTCTCGGCCGTGAGGCTGCCTTGAGCGCCGTCTGGCCCGCACCCAGCACCGCCGCGATGAAAACGAGACACAGGGCCGCCCCGATATGTGCCGCCAGCACGATCATGCGCGGCCGCGGTCCTCCATCAGGAAGGCCAGAACCTCCGCATCGTCGATGCCGCGCGCGATGAACGCGTTTCCGGCATCGCGCGCAAGTATGAAGGTCAGCTTCCCCGCTTCCGCCTTCTTGTCCTGGCGCATGATCTCCAGAAGCCGTTCCGGTGGCGGCAATTCGCCGGCGATCTGCGCTGTGTGAACGGGTAGCCCGGCCGATGCGAGATGGGCGGCGACGCGGTTCGCCACGCCCTCCCTGCAATAGCCGAGACGCTCGGAAAAGCCGAATGCCTGCACCATGCCGATCGACACCGCCTCGCCATGCAGCAGCCTGTTGGAGTATCCGGTCGCCGCTTCCAGCGCATGGCCGAATGTGTGGCCGAGATTGAGCAAGGCGCGGACCCCGGTTTCGGTCTCGTCCGCAGCGACGATCCGGGCTTTCGCCTCGCAGCATTTGCGGATGGCATGAATGCGCGCCTGGCTGTCGCCGCGGAGGATTGCGGGCACCGCGCCTTCCAGCCACTCGAAGAACGCCGTGTCGCCCAAGAGGCCGTATTTGGCGACTTCGGCATAACCTGCGGCCAGTTCGCGTGGTGGCAGCGTATCGAGCAAGGAAATATCCGCCAGCACCGCGACCGGCTGGTGGAATGCGCCGATCAGGTTCTTGCCATGCGCGGTATTGATCCCGGTTTTTCCGCCTACGGACGAATCGACCTGCGCCAGAAGGGTCGTCGGGATCTGGATAAAATCGATGCCCCGCCTGAGTATGGCCGCTGCAAACCCGGTGAGGTCGCCGATCACGCCGCCACCGAGCGCGATGATCCGGTCGCGGCGCTCGACGCCCGCCGCCAGAAGCCGGTCGCAGAGAGTGGCGAGCTGGGTGAAACTTTTCGTGCCCTCGCCGGGCGGCAGAATGATCGCGGCGGTGGCAATTCCAGACTCCCGCAGCGTCCGTTCGACGGCGGGCAGATGAAAGCGAGCGACATTCTCGTCGGTAACGATCACCGTGTAGGGCCGCTTGAGCAGCGGGCGAATTCTTTCTCCCGCTTCCACCAGCAGATCGGCGCCGATCTCGATTGGATAGCTTCGCCCCCCCAGATCAACCCTGACGGTCTCGATCCGCCTGTCAGGTCCGTGCATGGTGTAGCCGCTCCCATCCGGTCCACTGCGCCAAAGCCTTGATCACGTCATTTACCATCTGGGTGTGCTGGACGTCGCGGCTTTCGACCGTGATGTCGGCCAGCGCATAAACCGGATACCGCTTCTCGACGAGGGTTCTCATGACGTTTTCGGGGTCTTCGGTCTTGAGCAGGGGCCGGTCCGACCGCTTCATCACGCGCTTCATCAGGAGCGGCAGGGCGGCCCTCAGCCACACCGTGACACCGCATTGGTGGATGCGGGCACGGGTTTCATCATTGATGTAGGCGCCGCCACCCGTTGCCAGCACCTGGGCTCCGCCCGCCAGCAGCCGCGCGATCACGCGGCGTTCGCCGTCGCGAAAATAATCTTCCCCGTGGTCGGCGAAGATTTCGGAGATGCTCTTGCCCGCCGCCGCCTCGATCTCGTGATCGGCATCGACAAATGGAAAGCCGAGCTTCTCCGCCAGCCGCCGTCCCACGCTGGACTTGCCCGCGCCCATCAGGCCGACCAGCACGATTGGATGATCTCCGAGCCGGTCACGGATCATCTGTGCCTCTTTTGCAATCGAACGCCGCGCCATGGAACAAGCATAAACGCTCTCGCCGCCTTTGTAACGTGGCGGCCCGCCCGCCGCAAAGCGATCCTCGTGCTGGCGGTCCCGTGGCATCTGGCCTACACTTGCATCGGTGATCGGAGTCGCACGTTGCCGGACAGTCTTCGCTTTCTGTTAATCCTCGCATGCTTGGCTGCCGCCGTTTACGGGACGGCCTGGGGATTGGCCAGTTTCCCCCCCGAACAGACCGAGATCGTGAAATCGCTGCCGCATGAAAAAGTCCGACAGGAGTGATCCGCCACCAGCGCGCCGCGACAGCCGCCTGGCCGAGCGCTTCCTTGAAATGATGGCCGCCGAGCGCGGCGCCTCGCATAACACCATCATCGCCTATCGCCGCGATCTGGAAGCCTATGACGCGTTTCTGGGAGCCCGCGGCCTTGGTCTGAAGTCGTCCGGCACGGAGCACATCCGCTCCTGGCTGGCCGAACTCGAGGATGTCGGAATGGCCCGCACCACGGCGGCCCGCAAGCTTTCCGCCGTCCGCCAGTTCCACCGCTTCCTGCATGGCGACGGCATCGTGGCCGACAATCCAGCAGCCGTGATCGAAAGCCCGCGCCGGTCGCGCCCGCTGCCGAAGCTCATGGACCAGGAACAGGTGATCCGCCTTCTCGACTGTGCCGGCGCTTGCGTCGGCAAGGCGAAAAAAAGCGCGCGGTTCAAAGCCCTTCGCCTGCATTGCCTGATGGAACTGCTCTATGCCACGGGATTGCGCGTATCGGAACTCGTCGGCCTGGGCGTTGGCACGGCGGCGGGGAGGGACGGTTTCCTGCTGGTCAAGGGCAAGGGCGGGCGCGAACGTCTGGTGCCGCTGTCGGGGAAATCCGAAGCCGCCCTCAAGCGCTACACGGCACTTCTGCCCGCCAACGGCAAGTGGCTGTTTCCTTCCCATGGCGGACAGGGACATCTCACCCGCCAGCACTTCGCGCTGGAACTTAAACGGCTGGCATGCGCCGCCGGACTCGACGCGCGCCGCGTATCGCCCCATGTTCTGCGTCACGCCTTCGCCAGCCATCTCCTCGAAGGCGGCGCCGACCTCCGCGCCGTGCAGCAGATGCTGGGCCATGCCGACATCTCGACCACGCAGATCTACACGCATGTGCAATCGGCCCGGCTGCGCAAAGTGGTCGAGTCCCATCATCCGCTTGCCAAGAGAAGTTGACTTTGCATGTCCCGGCGGCCAGTTTCGCGCCAGTCGAAGCATTGCATTGAGACCTGATGAGTTCATACCTCGATTTTGAAGCGCCGGTCGCGGACCTGGAAGGCAAGATCGCCGAATTGCGGGCGATCGCCGCCGCCGATTCGACGGTTTCGATCGCCGACGAGGTCAAGGCATTGGAACGCAAGGCGGCAAAGAGCCTGTCCGACCTCTACGACAATTTGACTCCCTGGCAGAAAACCCAGGTGGCGCGCCATCCCGAACGTCCGCATGCTGTCGATTACATCGCCACCCTGATCGATGAGTTCACCCCGCTCGCCGGCGACCGGAAATTCGCCGAGGATTTCGCCGTGGTGGGTGGCCTCGGCCGTTTTCGCGGCACGCCATTGATGGTGATCGGCCAGGAGAAGGGCCAGGACACAGCGTCCCGCGTAAAACGCAATTTCGGGATGGCCCGGCCTGAAGGCTACCGCAAGGCGGTGCGGCTCATGGAAATGGCGGAGCGCTTTGGCCTGCCTGTCCTCACTTTGGTTGATACCGCCGGCGCCTACCCTGGCATCGATGCCGAGGAGCGCGGTCAGGCCGAAGCGATCGCGCGCTGCACCGACTGCTGCCTGGGATTGGGCGTGCCGCTGGTCTCCGTCATTATCGGCGAAGGTGGATCGGGCGGCGCGCTTGCCATCGCCACCGCCAATACGGTCATGATGCTGGAACACGCGATCTACAGCGTGATTTCGCCCGAGGGTGCGGCCTCGATCCTGTGGCGCGACCCGGCCCGCGCCATCGATGCCGCGGCGGCCATGAAGATCACCGCGCAGGATCTGAAGAAACTCGGCATCATCGATGAAATCATCGGAGAGCCCCAGGGCGGCGCGCAGCGCGGGCGCCAGCAGGCGATCAATACCGCGGGCGATGCGATTGCCCGGGCCTTTACAGCGTTCGATGGCATGCCACCCGATATGCTGCGCACCCATCGGCGCGAAAAATTTCTGGCCATCGGCCGCGGCCTCTGATCAGACCATGCCGAAATAGTCCTGCACCTTGGTGTAGAGGCCGGCGACGCCGGTTGTCGTGCTGACCAGAACGGGTATCAGCGCGATACCCAGAATCACGGCGATCAGGGCATATTCGATTGCCGTGGCCCCGTCCTCGTCCGTGGCAAGGCGGCTCAGTAATCGGATCGTCCTTGACACCGCCGTTCAACTCCACTGCCATATGACGCGTTATTATCGCGCCTGGACACTAGATCACGCGGCCCTTCAATGAGTCATTAATCCGTTGCTTAAGATTGGGCGGTTGCACCGGATCAAGATTAAGGTAGTGATAACAACGACGACTTAGACCAGGACGCCGTGGCAATGTTTGAATTTCTTGCCCGAGCCGCAGGGGCATGGTTCGTTGCGTCCAACCCTCCCCCAGGTCTTCGGATCCTTGGGGTCGACGGCGGGCCTGGGCAGGGTGGCGGTGCTGCCGAACAGCAGCTGGCCGTCGCCCACATCGTCCTCGCCGGTATCGGCATCGAGGTGATGGGCGGCCATCAGCGGCAGATCGTCTTCGTTCGGCAGCATGTCGTCATCGTCGCCATCTGAAACGCGCGTCTGCACCTCGAGCCGCATGACCTGGCCTGTCGCTGCTTCGCGCAACTTGGCGATCATCGTCTCGAACAGGGTGAAGCCCTCGGTTTTGTATTCGTTGAGCGGGTCGCGCTGGCCGTAGCCCCTGAGATGGATGACCTGGCGCAGTTGTTCCACCGTGACGATGTGGTCGCGCCACAACTGGTCCAGCGTCTGCAGCAGCACGGCTTTTTCAACCTGAGACATGATTTCGGATGTGTATTTGACGCGCTTGGCGGCGTAGTGCTCGTCGGCCGCCTTCATCACGCGCTCGCGGATTTCCTCGTCGGCGATGCCCTCTTCCTTGGCCCATTCGTCCACCGGAAAATCGATGGCGATAACCTCGCGAAGCCGGGTTCGAAGGCCGGTCGCGTCCCACTGTTCGGCATAGGCCTTGTCCGGGATATGCTTGGTGATCAGGTTTTCGATCACCGCATGGCGCATGTCGTCGATCGTCTCGGACACTTCCTCGCCCTTCATGATGCCGATGCGCTGTTCGAAGATCACCTTGCGCTGGTCGTTCATCACATTGTCGAATTTGAGCAGGTTCTTGCGGATGTCGAAGTTGCGCGCCTCGACCTTCTGCTGCGCCTTCTCCAGCGCCTTGTTAATCCACGGATGAACGATCGCTTCGCCTTCCTTGAGACCCAGGCGCTGCAGCATGGTGTCCATGCGCTCGGAGCCGAAGATGCGCATCAGATCGTCTTCCAGCGAAAGATAGAACAGCGAGCGGCCGGGATCGCCCTGCCGTCCCGAGCGGCCGCGTAGCTGATTGTCGATGCGGCGGCTTTCGTGGCGCTCGGTGCCGATGACGAACAGTCCGCCGCCCGCCAGCACCTTCTGCCGGTCGGCTTCGATCTCGGCCTTGATGGCATCGGTCCGCGCCTGGCGTTCGGCGGGATCGGTCACCTCGGCTAGTTCGGTGGCGATCCGCATGTCGAGATTGCCGCCCAGCTTGATGTCGGTGCCGCGTCCCGCCATGTTGGTGGCGATGGTGACGGCGCCGGCTACTCCGGCCTGTGCGATGATCGCCGCTTCCTGCTCGTGGTAGCGCGCGTTCAGCACATTGTGCGGAACGTCCTTCTCCTTGAGCATCGAGGCCAGCACTTCCGATTTCTCGATTGAGGTGGTGCCGACCAGCACCGGCTGGTTGCGCAGCCGCGCCTCGTTGATCGTGTCGATGATCGCCACGTATTTTTCGCGCGCGGTGCGATAGACCTGATCGTGCTCGTCCGCGCGCGCCACATTCACATTCGTCGGGATCTCGAGAACGTCGAGGCGGTAGATGTCCATGAACTCGTCGGCTTCCGTCGCCGCCGTGCCGGTCATCCCGGCGAGCTTCTCATAGAGGCGGAAATAGTTCTGGAAGGTGATCGAGGCGAGCGTCACGTTTTCCGGCTGGATCGCCACATGTTCCTTGGCTTCAAGCGCCTGGTGCAGGCCTTCCGAATAGCGCCGCCCCGGCATCATGCGGCCGGTGAATTCGTCGATGATGATGACCTGGTCGTCCTTGACGATATAGTCCTTGTCGCGGCTGAACAGGCGATGGGCGCGAAGCGCCTGCTGGACGTGATGCACGATGGTGACATTCTCGGCGTCGTAGAGATTGTCGCCGCGCAAAAGACCCGCCGCTCCCAGCACCTGCTCCAGGTGTTCGTTGCCTTTTTCCGTCAGCGTGCAGGAGCGCTGCTTCTCGTCGAGGTCGTAATCCTCGGGCGTCAGTTCGGGAATGTATTTGTTGATGGTGTTGTAGAGGTCGGATTTGTCGTCTACCGGTCCGGAAATGATGAGCGGCGTTCGCGCTTCGTCGATCAGGATCGAATCGACTTCGTCGACGATGGCGAACGAGTGTCCGCGCTGCACCATCTCGTTCAGATGGAATTTCATGTTGTCGCGCAGATAGTCGAAGCCCAGCTCGTTGTTGGTGGCATAGGTCACGTCGCAGGCATAGGCCTGGCGCCGCTCCTGGTCCGACAGTCCGTGCACGATGATCCCGGTGGTGAGGCCGAGGAAACCATAGATCTGTCCCATCCAGGTGGCATCGCGGCCCGCCAGATAATCGTTGACGGTCACGACATGAACGCCCTGGCCCGCCAGCGAATTGAGATAGACCGCGAGGGTTGCCACCAGGGTCTTGCCTTCGCCCGTCTTCATTTCGGCGATCGAGCCGTCGTGCAGCACCATGCCGCCGATCAGCTGCACGTCGAAATGGCGCTGACCCAGGGTCCGCTTGGCCGCCTCGCGCACCGTGGCGAAGGCCGGAACCAGCAGATCGTCCAGGTCGCGGCCGTCGGCGATTTCCTTGCGGAACGCGAGCGTGCGGGCCTTGAGTTCGTCGTCCGAGAGCGCTGCGACCTCCGCTTCGAGAGCGTTGATCTGCTCCACCCTGTCGCGGTATTTGGCGACTTTGCGGTCGTTGGTCGTGCCAAACAGTTTTGCGGCAATCCCGCGCAGTCCGAGCATGTCTGTGTGTACTTTCGTTGGTGGCGGTATATCCGAAGATCGCCGCTTTCTAGTCAAGTTGACCGGCCGGGGCAATCGGCGAGGATGGGCTGTGCTGCAAATAGGCTCCGAACAGGGCGATTTCAATCTGTTGCCGGGGCGCAACAGGCCCTGTATCTCGCCGCGATCCCCTTGCACCCACCATCACATCCGCCGATGGTTGATGTAGCGGTCGCTCCTGGCGTCGGCGAGGCAGCATATTCTTGCCTTGTTTCGCGGTCATCTAGCGGCCCCACGTTCCCTCTATCCTCGAGACGGGTGAAAGACATGCTGCGCTTTGCTGGACTGGTGAATTACGCATTCCTGGGTGGAATGGCGCTGGCCCTTGTGCCTGCGGCCGTGGCCCAGGAAATCAAGGACGACAAGACCGTCGTCATTGTCAACGGCCATGAGATCAAGGTATCCGAGATCCAGATGGCCAAGGACGATATCGCCAGCATGCTGGTCGATCTGCCCCCCAAGCTGCGCTATCCCTCGCTGGTCAACTACCTGGTCGAACGACATCTGATGGCCCAGGCGGCGGTCAAGGAAGGCGTGGCCGACACCGATGAATACAAGCGCCGCCTGGCGCTCTACCAGGCCAAGGCGCTGCGCGATGCCTATTATTTCCAGAAAGTGCTTCCCGAAGTATCCGAGGCCGAGATCAAGCTCGCTTATGACCAGGAAGCAGCCAAGGTCACCCAGACCGAGCGCATCCGGGCGCGGCACATTCTCGTCGGCACCGAAAAGGAGGCCCAGGACCTGCTGGCCCGCCTGCAGAAGGGCGAAAAGTTCGAGGATCTGGCCAAGCAGTACAGCCTCGACGGCTCGAAGGAAGCCGGTGGCGATCTGGGTTATTTCACCGCCGCCGAAATGGTGCCGGAATTCTCCAAGGCCGCGTTCGCACTCAAGACCGGGGAGCTCTCGGCCCCCATCAAGACCGATTTCGGCTGGCACATCATCCGCCTCGAGGAACGCAAGATGGGCGCGGCTCAGCCCTTTGACCAGGTCAAGTCCGCGATCAAGGGCGTGCTGATGCGCAAGAAGGGCATGGCGCTGGCCGAGAAGCTGCGCCAGGCCGCGAAGATCGAGGTCCTCGATGCCGATCTCAAGAAATTTTACGACCAGGCCGCGCAGCAGGCAAAAGGCACCGCTGCGCCCGCAGCCGAAGGCGACCCCGCCGATACGGGCGGCAAAGGCGATCTGCTGATCCCGGCCCAGTAAGCCGATGGCGCTTGTGGTCTCGCCGCTGGCGCCCAAATCGGAGCCTCGCCTGCCGCCGGTCGCGGGCGTGAAACTGGCCGCCGCGGCGACCGGCATCCGCTACAAAAACCGCCCCGACGTGCTGATGGCCATGCTCGATCCCGGCAGCGCTGTTGCCGGCTGCTTCACCCTGTCGAAATCGCCCTCGGCTCCGGTCGATTGGTGTGCCCAAAACCTGGGAGCCGGCCGGGCCCGCGCCGTGGTCATCAACGCCGGCAACGCCAATGCCTTCACCGGCAGCGCGGGCGTTCGAACGGTAAAAGCGGTCGCCGCCGCCGCTGCTCGCGTGCTCTCATGCAAGCCGTCCGAAATTTTCCAGGCTTCGACCGGCGTGATCGGCGAACCGCTCGATCCCTCGCCCATCACCAACGCCTTGCCCGGCCTGACTGCCAGCGCCGGAGATAACTGGGCCGAAGCGGCCCGCGCCATCATGACCACCGACACCTTCCCCAAGATGGCGACGGCGACGGTGAAGCTTGACGGTAAGTCCGTCACCATCAACGGCATCGCCAAGGGCTCGGGCATGATCGCCCCCGACATGGCGACCATGCTGGCCTTCTTGTTCACTGACGCCGCACTTCCCGCCAGGGTCATGCAGGCGCTGCTCTCGAAAAGCGTGTCCACCAGCTTCAACTGCGTCACCGTCGATGGCGATACGTCGACGTCGGATACGGTGCTGATGTTCGCCACCGGTGGCGCGGGCCCGGTGAAGGCATTGAAAACCGCCGCCGATCCCAGGCTTCGGGCTTTTGCCAGGGCGTTGGACCGGGTCTGCCTCGATCTCGCCCAGCAGGTGGCGCGCGATGGCGAAGGGGCCGAGAAGTTGATCGAAATTGCAATCAGCGGAGCGGAGACAAACAAGGCCGCCCACCGGATTGCCATGTCGGTCGCCAATTCGCCCCTGGTCAAGACGGCGATCGCCGGCGAGGACGCCAACTGGGGACGGATCGTCATGGCGATCGGCAAGGCGGGCGAAAAGGCCGTGCGCGACAAACTCCGGATCAAGATCGGAGGCATCCAGGTGGCTGCCCGCGGCATGCGCGATCCCGCCTACAAGGAGGCGGAGATCATGCCCCACATGAAGGGCCGGCACATCGTGATCGAGGCGCATGTCGGTGTGGGGACCGGCAAGGCCAGGGTCTGGACCTGCGACCTCACCCATCGCTACATCGACATCAACGGCTCATACCGCAGCTAGAGCATCGGGCGGTCAGTTGCATCGTACATCACCCCCTAAACGTCACCCCCGCGCAGGCGGGGGCCTCGCGCGTCCGTCGCTCTAGATGGCGATCCTGCTGGTGGCGGCGGTGGCCCTGATCGACGCCGACGCGCGCGTACTGATTGCGAAGCGTCCGGAGAACAAGCCGATGGCCGGTCTCTGGGAATTTCCCGGTGGCAAGGTTGATCCGCACGAAACGCCGGAAGCAGCCCTCATCCGGGAACTCCGCGAGGAACTGGGGATCGACGTCGCCCAGTCATGCCTTGCACCTTTCACTTTCGCCAGCCACGCCTATGCGGAGTTCCATCTGCTGATGCCGCTTTATGTGTGCCGGCGGTGGAAGGGGACCGTCACGGCGCTCGAACGCCAAGAGGTACAATGGGTCAAGCCAATGCGGCTCCGCGATTATCCGATGCCGCCCGCCGACAAGCCGTTGATTCCCCACCTCATCGATCTGCTATAATTTTTCCTCCCGCACCTGCAGCGCATCGGCCAGGCGGGTGGTGGCGCTGCCGGGTTTGAGCGGTTTGGGCTGGCTCTCATGCGGGCTCCAAGCGATCGCCCAGGCAACCTCCACAGTGGCGCGGACGCGGCCGTCGGGATCGGCAAAGCGGCTCTGATAAATCGCGGCCGCCGCGCCGAACAGCCCGCGCGTCACCGGCCGGCGCGACCGCGCCTTCAGGCTGTTGGACAGGCCGAGCGCCCTGATCTCGTGCATGAGAGAAATGGGATCGGCGTAGCGCACCAGCGTCCGGTCGATATCGGTAACGGGAAGGGCAAACCCCGCCCGCTGCAGCAGCGCTCCCAGTTCCCGCACATCGATCATTGGCGCGACACGGGGCGATGCCCCACCTGTGAGGCGCGCTTCCGCCTCGAGCCAGGACTGGCGCAATTCGTTGAGTGTCCCACCCGCGAACAGGCAGGCCATGAACAGCCCATCGGGCCTGAGGGCGCGGCGGAGCTGAACCAGCGCACCCGGCACATCGTTCACCGCGTGCAGATCGAGCACGCTGAACACCGCGTCGAAACCTTCGCTTTCGAGTTGCAGATTCTCGCTCGCTTCGGGCCCATGCGACACAATCTCCCGCAATTTGCCGCTAGTTCTGAGCCGCGCCGCAACCGCGTCCGGCCAAGGTGCGATCACAAGGGCGCGCTCGAATCGCCGGGTGATCGTATCCAGCCTTTCGACCAGTTCCGCGGCGGCTGTTACGGCGAGAAAATCGGGGCCCGTCCGCCGCGCCCGCTCCTGGCGCGCAATATGGAGATCGCGGTCGAAAATTTGGGCGTCGTCGCTCACGCACCGGCGATACCGGATTTCCGGGAACGGTGCTAGCGTCCGCCCCCATGGCATCGGTTGCGCACAGCCTGTGGCGGGGATTGACCGATCTTGTGGCGCCGCCGCATTGCCTCTCCTGCCACAAGCCCGTGGGCGAACCCGCCAGCCTGTGCAGCCTGTGCTGGCAGAAGCTTCGGCAGATCGACGAGCCGGTCTGTGACGTGAGAGGCATCCCCTTTGCCTACGACCGAGGCCAGGGTGCGGTGAGCGAGGAGGCGCGCGCATCCCCGCCGCAATGGGACCGGGCACGCGCCGCCGTCGCCTTCGACGAGGCTTCGAGGCCTCT
>JANLYR010000135.1:0-10529 GCA_031365765.1 Hyphomicrobiales bacterium
GCAACCAAAAGCCTTTTCTTTCAACTTCGACCAAGCCCCACAGGTCCCCGCCCCACCGCCTGTCGAGGCCCTGGCGCGCCTCCACGCCCTCGACGAACTGGGGCGCATGCGCCGCGCCGTCGAGGCGGTGGGGCAGGCCACCTATCACTGGATGATCGAAAACGACGAGATCCACTGGAGCAATGCCGAACCGGTCTTGGGCTGCGTGCCCGAGCGCATGGCGTCGGGCCGCCAATACGCAACCATGCTCGACGCCGAAAATTTCACCAGCCGCTACGATGCCGTGATGCGCACGCAGGAGATCGACGAGGGAAACGGCGTGCCCTTCGAAATCGAATATCTGATCCACCCGGACGGCCGCGGCGGGGACCGGGCGGTATGGATCGAGGATCACGGCCGCTGGTATGGCGGCGAAGACGGCCGCCCGATCGAGGTGTTCGGCACAGTGCGCCGGATCGACGGCCGCCACAGCCGCGAACAGCAGCTCAGCGTCACCAGCAATTGCGATCCCCTCACCGGTCTGATGAACCGGGGCCGCCTGGGAGAGGCGCTGGAAGAAGCGATGCTGGTCGCAGCCCGCGACGGCGCCCCCTGTGGTTTCGCCGTCGTCAACATCAACAACATGCAGGTGATCAACGAGGCCTATGGTTTCGAGGTCGCCGACGAGGTCATCGTGGCCATTGCCCAGAGGCTCCGCACCGTGGTGCGCGGCGGCGACGCCATCGCACGCTATTCGGGCAGCAGGTTCGGCATTATTTTGAACAATTGCGGCGAGGACGCCCTGCACTTCGCCGCCAACCGGTTTATCGCCGCGGCCCGCGACAGCGTCATTGAAACCAGCCGCGGACCGGTCTGGGCCTTGTTGTCGATCGGAGCACTGGTGCTGCCGCAGCACGCCGCCGATGCCAACCAGGCCATGGCCCGCGCCGAGGATGCCCTGTCGGAAGCAAGGCGTCTGCCCTCCGACGGCTATGCCCTCTACCAGCCCTCGGCCGAGCGCAACGCGGAACGCGCGCTCAATGCCAACCGTGCTGCCGAAATCGTGCGCTGCCTGCGCGAGGATGCGTTCCGCCTCGCTTTCCAGCCGGTGATCGACGCAACGACCGGTGTCACCGTCATGCATGAAGCGCTGCTGCGCATGGCGGAGGGACCGGACGGCATGACGGCCGCCGCAGCGCTCATTCCCATCGCCGAGAAGCTCGGTCTGATCCGCCTCATCGACCGGGCGGTGATCCAGATGTCGATCGCCACCCTCGACCGTTTTCCCGAGGCGCGGCTTTCGGTCAATGTGTCCGGCACCACCGCCGCCGACCCCCGCTGGTCGCCGCAAATCACCGAAATTCTCGCCAGCAACAGGACGGTGACGGAGCGCCTGACCATCGAGATCACCGAGACCGTCGCTCTGGGCGATCTGAGCGAGACCACGCGTTTCGTGACGGCGCTGCGCGATTTGGGATGCGGCGTGGCGATCGACGATTTCGGCGCGGGCTTTACTTCGTTCCGCAATCTGCGCGCGCTTCCCGTTACCATGCTGAAATTCGACGGTCCGTTCTGCCGCGGCCTTGCGGCCAATTCCGACAACCAGTATTTCGTCCGTTCACTGATCGATTTGGCGAAACGCTTCGATCTGACGTCGGTCGCCGAATGGGTTGAATCGGAGGAAGACGCCGCGCTGCTGCGGAGCTGGGGCGCCGATTATCTGCAAGGAAACCTGTTCGGCGCGGCGCGCCTTGATCCACCGTGGAACCGCCAGGCCGATAGGTCCGCCCCGCCGGAGCCCGCAGGCAACCCCGAACTGAGCAACCTGCGCAAGGCCATCGAAGCCCTCGATCGCTCGTTCAAGAGGGCCGCAGCGAGCCCCGCGGCGGCGGATCAGGACTACAAGCCGGCGCTGCCCGCCACCCCCTGATGCGCGAACGCCACATCTGTCAAGGCTTGCGTTCCGTGCCCTGATGATTTCTAGTGACGAAATGCAAGGTGTTATGCTTTGCTGTTTTTCCGCTTGCGGGGGAAAAACCGGGACGCTACGACGTTTCGGCTCCTGCGCGGTTGGCGGACGAGCGGCGGCAGAGCAGCGCATTGAACCATTGGCCAGGGGCGGCTGATGGACGGCTGACAGGAGTGGGGGTTCATGACGGGCAACAGGGACGTGAAGCAGTTCTCGCGTTCACCTTCGCATCTCTTGAAACGGGCGGCGCAGTATTCAAACCACATCTATATGAGCGAAGTCGGAAAATCCGGGCTGACACATCGCCAGTTCACCGTGCTGCTCGCTGTCGACAGCAACGACGGCAAAAGCCAGACCGATCTTGTCAAGGTCACCGGCATCGATCGCTCGACGCTGGCCGACCTGGTGGCGCGTCTTCTGGCGCAGGGCTATCTGCAGCGCCGCCGCACCAAGGATGACGGCCGCACCAATGCCATCCGCATCACGGCAATCGGCAAGAAGATGCTGAAGACGGCACAACCGGGCGCCGATGAAGTGGACAAGCAGCTTCTGACGCTCGTCGCCGGCTCCGATCGCAAGGCGTTTCTCGACAATCTCGGCATGCTGGCCAGCGAAATGGACAAGATCGAGGACAAGGAACCGGAGAAGCCGGCACGGAAACTCAAAGTGCGCAAACGCGCCTGATCACTTCACCGCAATTTTCGCTTTCTCGATTTCAGCCGCCAGCACGCCCGCCAGACCCTCCTCGGTGAGGGGACCGATCCACTTGTAGCGAATGATACCCTGGCCATCGACGATGAACGTTTCCGGCACGCCGTAAACGCCCCAGTCGACGGCAATGCGCCCCTTTGCGTCGGCGCCGACGGCAGCGTAGGGCTGGCCCAGGGTTCCGAGAAAGCGCCGCGCATTTTCGGGATCGTCCTTGTAGTTGAGCCCGTAGAGCGCGATGCCGGGGTTTTTCGCCAGCGCGGCAAGCAGCGGATGTTCAACCCGGCATGGCCCGCACCACGACGCCCAGACATTGACGACCGTGACTTTTCCGGTTCGAAGCGCCGCGCTGTCGAAACCGGGAACACCAAGCCCCGCAATGCCCGGCAGGGAGAAGTCCGGCACCGGCTTGCCGATCAGTGCGGAGGGAATTTCGGAGGGATCGCCCGAAAGGCCGCGCCAGAACAGTGCCGCCAATGCCACGAACACCGCGACCGGGATCAAGGCAAGCCATAGCCTCGACCTGTTCATGCCTGGCCGCCGCGGCGGCGGGATTCGAGCTTTTGCAACTCGCTTTTCATCCATCGGTCACGCATCGTGATGGCTGCACAAAGACCCAGGAGTACCGCCGCCGAAAGCGCGTAGGCGGCGGCGACGAAGCCCGTATGCGCGGCACTGAAATCCATCAGCGCTCCCCGATCCGCGCGATGCGCAACTGCCTGATCTTGCGCGATGCGATTTCAGCCCGCATCGCAATGAGATGCAGCGCCAGAAACAGCATCATATAGGCCAGACCCATGACGAGCAGCGGCCACAGCATGGAAAAGGCGATGGTGGGACCGCCAAGGCGGAACACGCTGGCCGGCTGGTGCAGCGAATACCACCAGTCGACCGAAAATTTGACAATCGGGACATTGATGAACCCGGCCAGTGCAACGATGCGCGCAATCATCGCGGCGCGCTGCGGCTGGTCGATGGCCCGCCAGATCGCGATATAGCCGAGATAGAGCAGGAACAGCACGAACATCGAGGTGAGGCGTGCATCCCACACCCACCACGCGCCCCACATCGGCTTGCCCCACAGCGATCCGGTGACCAGTGCCAGGAAACAGAAGGCGGCACCGATCGGAGCCGCGGTCTTGGCCGCGACATCGGCGAGGGGGTGACGGAAGATGATGGCGGCGATGCTGGCCAGCGCCATCACGGTGTAAACCATGAGCGCCAGCCAGGCGGCGGGCACATGGACATACATGATGCGCACCGTCTCGCCCTGCTGGTAATCGGCCGGAGCTGAAACCAGCGCGCCATAGAGGCCCACCGCAAACAGGATGGCGGTGATCGCCCAGACCGCGGGCAATACGGCACGGACGAGTTTGAGGAAGCGGGTCGGGTTGGCGAATTGCTGCATGGGGTGCGAGTCTAATGCGTCCGGGTCATTTGAGATAGGAGCGGAGTGCTGCCGCCGAAGCGACGGGCGCCAGCACCAGCGAAGTCAGCGCCAGCGCGGCCAGTATCAAGAGCGAAGGTGTGGCATTATCGGGGCCGGCGCCGGACGGCTGCGATGCGGAGACGCCGAAGATCAGCACCGGCACATAGAGCGGCAGCACCAGGAGCGAGATCAGCAAGCCACCGCGCCGGAGCCCCACCGTCACAGCCGCCCCGATTCCGGCGAGCAGCGACAGCGTGACCGAACCCAGCACCATCGCCAAGGTGAGCGGAAGGATCGATGCCGGATCGAGATTGATGAGAAAGCCCAGAAGCGGTGCGGCGATGGCAAGCGGCAGGCTGGCCGAGAGCCAGTGGCCTACGCATTTGGCCAGCGCCACGAGTTCGAGCGGTGCCGCGCCCATCGCCATGAGGTCGAGCGTGCCGTCGTCGTAATCCTGCTGGAAGATGCGGTCGGCCGACAACAATACCGATAGCAGGAGCGAGATCCACAATGCGCCCGGTGCTATCCGCTGCAACAGCGCCTGGTCGGGACCAAGCCCCACCGGCAGCAGCATGATGGAGGTGAGAAAAAACCCCAGCGCCGTTCCGGCACCTCCGCCCTGACGAAACCCCAGCATTAGGTCGCGGCGGATGAGCGCCAGCATGATCCGCATCATGCCAGCGCCAGCGTGACCTGGGGAACAAGGCCAAGCGCCACATGCGTCGCGGCGACGATCATGCCGCCTTCGGCCAGATGCGAGGACATGGCCGCTGTCAATTGCGCCTGCGACGTGGCGTCGAGGCCGACGCTGGGCTCGTCGAGGAGCCAGAGGGCGCGGCGGACGAGCACGAGACGGGCCAGCGCCAGGCGCCGCTTCTGCCCGGCCGAAAGATAGAGCGCTGGATCATTGGCAAGGCGTGTCAGATCGAAAGCGGCAAGCGCCCGCGCAACATCGCCGCCACCCAGGACGTCGCGCCAGAATGTCAGGTTCTCGTTCGCCGTGAGAGCGGTCTTCACCGCATCCTGGTGGGCGATGAGATGCGACTGCTGGCCGATTGTCAGATCCTCGCTGCCGCCATCGAGCACAAGCGAGCCCGCCTCCGCTTCGTTCAGCCCCGCGATAAGGCGCAGCAGCGACGACTTGCCCGATCCGTTGGGACCGGTGACCTGCAGGAGCTGGCCCGAATTCAGCGCAAACGAAACATCGCGAAAAACCGTGCGGCCACCGCGCTCGCAGAGAAGATTGGAGGCGAGAAGTTGCATCAATAAAAACTCTCCATGGCCGGGCCTGATCCGGCCAACCAGTTTCTCCGCCCGCCGCGCACCAAGGGATTTTGAAGCAAACTTGTGACCGCCGTGCACTCGTGGCGCGGCTGGGTGGCCCGATCAGGCCCGGCCATGGAGAATATTTTGCAGCTCAGCTCGTGACATCGCAGCGGCGCCATTCTTCGGTTTCTCCGGGCACGCCGTCTTTTACCCGCACCAGGCGCATCAGTTCCTCGTGGACCTGCCGCATCATGATGACCTGGCCCTTGTCGGGGTCACCGTCCGGCGCCGCGTACATGAATTCGTGACGGGTATAGTTTCCGCTGGTCTGCATGCCTGACGGCGTGCGGATGGACGGCCCGTCGATCCGCAGATTCTTGCCATCCTGCGAGCACCAGTCGCCGTCGATCCGGTCGGCATAGGAAGGCGATGCGGCACTCAGCACCGCGACGGCACACGCGATGGCAAGAGCGGCACGCATGCTCACATCATGAACTGGCCGCCATTGGCCGACAATGTCGAGCCGGTGATGAAGCCCGCCTCGTCGCTGGCGAGGAACACCACGCAGCGCGCGATTTCCTTTGGCTCGCCCAGACGCCCCACCGGAATGAGCGGCAGGATGCGCTTGTCGAGAACCTCCTTCGGCACGGCCAGCACCATCTCGGTACCGATATAGCCCGGCGCGATTGCATTGACGGTGATGCCTTTGGCTGCACCCTCCTGGGCCAGCGCCTTGACGAAGCCGAGCTCACCCGCCTTCGCCGCCGAGTAATTGGCCTGGCCCATCTGGCCCTTCTGGCCGTTGATCGAGGAAATGCAGATGACGCGCCCGAAGCCCCGCTCGCGCATGCCGTTCCACAAAGGCTGGGTCATGTTGAACAGCGATGTGAGATTGGTGTTGACCACCTCGTTCCACTGCTGCGGCGTCATCTTGTGGAACATGGCGTCGCGGGTGATGCCGGCATTGTTGACCAGTACCTCGATGGGCCCCAGATCGCTTTCGACCTGTTTGAGACCGGTCGCGCAGGCGTCGTAATTCGACACGTCCCACTTGTAGACCGGAATGCCCGACGTGGATTTGAACTTGGCCGCGGCCTCGTCATTGCCGGCATAGGTGGCGGCGACGGTATAGCCCTCTTCCTTCAGCGCGGCGGAAATCGCCGCCCCGATCCCGCGGCTTCCTCCGGTGACAACTGCGACCCGTGCCATTCAAATCTCCATGCCAGTTCGTTCAACATCACTCCCCCGCGCGCAAGGGCTTTACCGCTCGACGCACATGGCGACGCCCATGCCGCCGCCGATGCACAATGTCGCCAGTCCCTTTTTCGCGTCGCGCTTTCCCATTTCGTAAAGCAGCGTGGTGAGCACGCGCGCTCCGCTCGCCCCGATGGGATGGCCGATGGCGATGGCGCCGCCATTGACGTTGACGATGTCGGGGTTCCAGCCCATGTCCTTGTTGACCGCACAGGCCTGCGCCGCGAAGGCCTCGTTGGCCTCGATGAGGTCGAGATCGCCAGCGTTCCAGCCCGCTTTCTTGAGGGCAGCGCGCGACGCCGGGATCGGGCCCGACCCCATGATCGATGGGTCAACGCCGACGCTGGCCCATGACGCGATGCGGGCGAGCGGCTTGAGCCCCCGTCGCGATGCTTCCTTTTCGCTCATCAGCATGAGCACGGCGGCGCCGTCATTGATGCCTGAGGCATTGGCGGCGGTGACCGAACCATCCTTGGCAAAGGCCGGACGGAGCTTCGACACCTGTTCGAGGGTGACGCCCTTCTTGATGTATTCGTCATCGGACACAATGACATCGCCCTTGCGGCCCGGCACCGTGACGGGCGCGATCTCGTCCCTGAAGCGGCCAGCCCCTTGCGCCTTCTCCGCCTTGTTCTGCGAGGCCACCGCGAATGCGTCCTGCGCGTCGCGCGTGATCTGCCACTGGCGCGCCACGTTCTCGGCGGTCATTCCCATGTGATAGCCGTTGAAGGCATCCCACAAGCCATCCTTGATCATGGTATCGACCAGCGCCCAGTCGCCCATCTTCACCCCATCGCGCAGATGCGCCACATGCGGCGCCTTGCTCATCGATTCCTGGCCGCCGGCGGCGACGATCTTCGCGTCGCCATTGACGATCTGCTGCATGCCGAGGGCCACGGCACGAAGCCCCGAGCCGCACAGCTGGTTCATGCCCCAGGCCGGTGTTTCAACCGGAATGCCGGCATTGACCGAGGCCTGACGCGCCGGGTTCTGACCCTGACCCGCCGCCAGCACCTGGCCCAGGATCACTTCATCCACATCACTGGGCGCAATTCCGGCACGCTCCATCGCGGCCTTCAGCGCAACCGTGCCGAGCGCCGAGGCGGGAAGACTTGCCAGCGCGCCGTTGAACGCCCCCACGGGGGTGCGCGCGGCGGCGACGATGACGACGGAATTTTCGGATGCGGGCATGGCTAAGGCTCCTAGCACGGTTTGACTGAATTTTCGCCTTCCTTAGCACCTTTTGTGCAATGCGACAGAGCCGGGGTCAAATTTTTTGCACTTGCAATTGTGCAGTGCGGAGTGCAGGTTTTTCACTGCGGCGTGTGGCGTCAGGGAGTATGCGTTGAGCGACGAAAAGGCAGCACCACAAAATGCCGTGGTGATCAAGAAATACGCCAACCGGCGGCTCTATAATACCGCCACCAGCACTTATGTAACGCTCGACGATCTGGCCGTCATGGTGAAAGCCGGCAACGATTTCGTGGTTTACGACGCCCGCACCGGCGAGGAAATCACCCGCTCGGTTCTGACCCAGATCATCTTCGAGGAAGAAGGCAAGGGCACGAGCCTGCTGCCCATCAAGTTCCTGCGCCAGCTCATCCGCTTCTATGGCAATTCCATGCAGACCTTCGTGCCCGGCTATCTGGAATTCTCGCTCGACAATCTGGGCAAGGAACAGGACAAGTTCCGTACCCAGCTGATGGAAGCCTGGGGTGCCGATCCGTTCAAGGCGATGGAGGATCACGCCAAGCGCAACATGTCCATGTTCAACGACGCCATGCGCCTGCTCAATCCCTTCGCCGCCATGGCGATGACGCAGCCGCCCGCGTCGCAGCCCAAGCCACAGCCTTCAGCCGCCTCCAATGACGATCTTCAGACGCTCAAGGAACAGATCGCCGCCATGCAGCAGAAGCTCAACAGCATGGGCGAGCGGTAAATCCCACATTCCGTCACTCCCGCGCAGGCGGGGGTCACGCTAACCTGCTGGAAAAGAGCGGGACTACCGCCTTCGCGGAAATGACGGGAGGGGGAGAATTTATATCTTCGGCTCATCCTCGATCATGTGTTTCGCCATGTAGGGCGCGTTGGCGACGGCGAAGAGGAGGGTGAGCGGCAGGAGGCCGAAGACCTTGAAATTGACCCAGGTGTCGGTCGGCACGCTGCGCCAGACGATTTCGTTGAGCACGGCCAGCCCCAGAAAAAACACGCCCCAACGCAGTGTCAACGTGCGCCACGCCACCTCCGGCAGTTTCATCGCCTCGCCCATCACCAGCTTGAGATAGCTTCGTCCATAGGCCAGGCCGCCGAGCAGAATGGCGCCAAACAGCGCGTTGATCAGCGTCACCTTGACCTTGATGAACAGGTCGCTCTGCAGCCACAGCGTCAGCGCGCCGAAGACCGCGACGAAACCCGCGCTGACCAGCGGCACGAGCGCCAGCTTGCCCGTCAGCGTCCATGACAGAACGAGCGCCACCAGCGTCGCCACCATGAAGATGCCGGTACCCCAGAAGATTCCCGCAAACCAGTTGCCGGCGAAGAAGGCCATCAATGGCCCCATCTCGATCAGCATTTTGATGCCCGGTTTCATGTCTCCTCCAGTCCGGCGATCGAGCGCGCGAAGGCTTGGGCGTCGAATGCCTGCAGATCGCCTATCTGTTCGCCCACGCCGATGGCATGGACGGGCAGTCCGAATTTCTCCGCGATGGCAACCAGGATGCCGCCCCGCGCCGTGCCATCGAGCTTGGTCATGATGAGGCCGGTGACGCCCGCCACCTTGGTGAAAATGTCGGCCTGGGCGATGGCGTTCTGCCCCGTGGTGGCATCGAGCACCAGCAGCACCGCATGGGGCGCCAATGCGTCCTGCTTCCTGATGACCCGCACCACCTTGTCGAGTTCGTCCATCAGATAGGCTTTGTTCTGCAGGCGCCCCGCGGTGTCGATGAACAGGATGTCGGTTTGGGACGCCTGGGCCTCCGTCATCGCGTCATAGGCCAGGCCCGAGGCGTCCGACCCCGTGGGCCGCGAAATCGTGGTGGCGCCGATGCGCTTGCCCCACACCGTCAACTGCTCGATGGCGGCGGCGCGGAACGTGTCGCAGGCGGCGAACATCACTGTGTAGCCTTCGGCCACGGCGATCGAGCCCAGCTTGCCGATGGTCGTCGTCTTGCCCGAGCCGTTGACGCCGACGACCAGAATGACGAAGGGTTTTTCCGCGCCGAAGACGAACGGCACTTCGACCGGCTTCAACACCTTCGCCACTTCGGCGGCGAGAATGCGCTTCACGTCTTCCGGATCGATTTCCTTGTCGTAACGCCCCGCCGCCACGGCCTTGACGATGCGCTCGGCCATGGGCAGCCCGAGATCGGCCTGGATCAGGACATCTTCGAGTTCGCCGAGCGTCGCTGAATCGAGGCGGCGCTTGGTGAAGATGGAGGTGATGGAGGAGGTGAGGCCGCGCGACGATTGCGACAGCCCTTGGCGAAGCTTCCCCAGCCAGCGCTTGCGCTCGGGCCCGGGTGGTTGCGCGGGCACCACCTCAGCTTCTCCCTCCCCCTCGCGGGGAGGATGGCGCGTAGCGCCGGGTGGGGGCCACTCCGGATGAACCAGCTCCCCACCGCGCATTTGCTCCGCAAATTCGGACCTCTCCGCGAGAGGGAGGTATGGGTCAGTTGGCACAGGATCGACGATCTCAGGCTCAGGCGGCGGCAATGCCTCCGGTTCCAAAGCCGGCGGCAGCACTTCTTCCTTCTTTCCCGCGACACGGTTGAAAAGCTTCTTGAAGAATCCGCTCATGTGGCGGGTCTTGCGTCGAGATGGTTTTCGCCACTCCCGGTCATTTTTGCCCTGACGATGGCGCCGGGCGTCATGGCGGCCGAAAATTTCACCCCTGCGAAATGTTCGGTGCGGCCCGTATTTGCGGTT
>JANLYR010000140.1:0-3213 GCA_031365765.1 Hyphomicrobiales bacterium
GCTTGCGCCGATCAGTATGTGGTGACGGTAAGTCCAGGCCCGCACAGCCGCAACAGCGCGACTATGCGGCGACCGCCACTTACGCGTTTCAGCCGCGCCAGATCAAAGCCGTCAACAATATTCTGCTGGCTGAGGCGGGAACCGGCCTTGGCAAGACGCTGGGCTATCTGTCGCCCGCTTACCTCTGGGCGCGGAAGAACAATGCCCCCGTCTGGGTCTCGACCTACACCAAGAACCTGCAGCGGCAACTGGACCAGGAAACCGCCCGCCTCGTCGCCGACCCGGACGAGCGCCGCAACCGCATCGTCATCCGCAAGGGCCGCGAGAATTACGTCTGCCTCCTCAACATGCAGGAGGCCTTCGGACGCCTGACCGGCACCAGCCCGCGCGCCGCCCTGCTTGCCACCTTGATCTCGCGCTGGGCGAGGTTCACCCGCGACGGCGACATGGTGGGCGGCGATTTCCCCTCGTGGATGCTCTCGCTGTTTGGCGATTTGAGTATCGATATCGAGGGCCGCGGCCTGTCGCCGGGGTCCCTGGGGCTGACCGACCGGCGCGGCGAATGCATCTATTCCGCCTGCCCCCATTACAAGCGCTGCTTCATCGAGCGTTCGGTGCGGGCCGGCCGCAACGCCTCGATCGTCATCGCCAATCACGCCCTGGTCCTGCATCAGGCCGCCGTCGACCATGCCTTGGGCGTACCCGGCACCGAGGAGGAGAAGGCGGCACCGGGCGGCATCCGCCGCATTGTCTTCGACGAGGGCCATCATCTGTTCGATGCCGCCGACAGTGCCTTCTCGGGCCATCTGACGGCACTCGAAACCGCCGAACTGCGCCGCTGGCTGCGGGGCCCCGAAAGCGAGCGCCGCCGCGGCCGGGGCTTGGCCGAGCGCATCGGCGATCTGGTGGGCGAAGACGAGGCCGCCGAAAAGCACTTGAGCCAAGTGTTGCGCGCCGCCTTGGCGCTGCCCGGTCCTGGCTGGACCAGAAGGGTGCAGGCGGGCCACCCCGAAGGCCCCGCCGAAGCCTTTCTGGCCTTGGTCCGTCAGCAGGTCCTGGCCCGCGCCGAACAGTCGGGCGGCAACACCATCGAGACCGACTGCCAGCCGCTGGTGGAGGGCCTGGCCGCGGCGGCGGGAAATCTCGCCGCCGTGCTGATCGACCTGAAGCGCCCGATGACGGCGCTGGCCAACCGGCTTGCTAAAAAGCTCGACGACGAATCCGAGGATCTTTCCACCTATGACCGCGGCCGTATCGAGGCGGTGGCCCGCTCCTTGAAACGCCGCGGCGAGTTGATGGTCGGCTCGTGGATCGACATGCTGTCCAGGCTGCTCGAGGAAAAGAATCCGCTCTTCATCGAATGGTTCGACGTGGCGCAGAGCCTGGGGCGCGAGCACGACGTGGGACTCCATTCCCACTGGATCGACCCCACCGAACCCATGGCGCTGGCCGTGTTAAAGCCCGCCGACGGCATCGTCATCACCTCGGCGACCTTGAAGGACCGCCCGCCCGACGTTCCCGACGACTGGACCAACGCCGAAATGCGCACCGGCGCCGTGCATCTGCCCTACGCGGTGAAACGCGTGAGCTATGATTCGCCCTTCGACTACCGCGCGGTGAGCCGGGTGATCGTCGTCAACGATGTCAACCGCGAGGACATGGACCAGGTCGCCGCTGCTTACCGCGAGTTGTTTCTGGCATCGGGCGGCGGCGCGCTGGGCCTCTTCACAGCCATTGCGAGACTGCGCGCCGTCCACAAGCGCCTGCTGCGGCCCCTGGCCGAGGCGGGCCTGCCGCTATACGCCCAGCACGTCGATCCCATGGACACCGGCACATTGGTCGACATGTTCCGCGCCGAACGCGACGCATGTTTGCTGGGGACGGACGCGGTCCGCGACGGCGTCGACGTGCCCGGCGATTCCCTGCGGCTCATCGTCCTCGACCGCGTCCCCTGGGGCACGCCGACCATTCTGGAACGCGCGCGGAAAGAGACGTTCGGCGGCAATGCCTATACCGACATGGTGGTGCGGCTGCGGCTGCGCCAGGCGTTCGGGAGGTTGATTAGGCGGGAGGGAGACCGGGGGAGCTTCGTCATCCTCGATCCGCGACTGGCGAGCCGGTTTACGACAGCCTTTCCGCCCGGTGTGCAGATTTCCCGGGTGGGGTTGGTAGAGGCAATTGGGTTGGTGGATCAATGTAAACAAGGTGCAGCACCACGAGTGGGGGAATAATGAACATCAAACTGAGAATAGCCCGCGCTCAATTGGGCACAGCGCTCAGCCTCTTCATTCGAGACAAAGACCCGCTTTCTGTGCAGGCACTCGCGTGTGGAGGCAGCGAAGTAATCGAAGGGTTGACAGAGGTACAAAATCTTCCGACGCTATCGACCCACATTCTGAAATCGTTCCCTGATGTGGATATAAAGAAAATTCGGGGGCTTCGAAATCAGTATTGGAATGCGATCAAACATTTTTACAGCCGCGACAACAAGACGGCACGGGATGATGAGGCCTTAATGGCCGATTTTTCTGACGCCGGAAATGACACAGTATTGTTTATGGGATGGCTCGACTACATGACGCTCACTAATCGGTTGCCCATTGAAGTACAGGTCTTTCAAGTTTGGTGGTACGCAACTAATGAGCAGCGCATTAACCCGGACAGCGACCCTACGCCTTACAGAACATTCTTTCCAAACGACATGAATTGCGAACGATCGGAACAGAAACGCCGTCTCCGTCGCGCCATTGAGAAATATCGGAGAAATATAGAAATATTGGCTGACCCCAGAACTGAACACGGGCCACTTGTGGTAGTCGCCTAGCGTCGTCCGGCAACTACTGTTTCCTTCAAGCAATTGGGGATGAGTTATAAATGCCGTTCCATATTGGAAGCTAGACAACCTCTCTCTCATCCCCCACCTCCCTCCCAAACACGGCGGCATTCATGACTGGCATCCTCACAGCGGAACAGGCGCTCGTCCATACAATGATCACCCCATCGCGCGTCGAGCGGCGCATCAACCGCATCCCCCCAACCTCCGTCATGCCAGCGCAGGCTGGCATCCCGCTACTTTCTCGCCACGACGGCACGCCCGCCTTTGTTAGCTTAACGGAAAGGGTGACCCTGTCCTGCCGGCGTAGGCGCGCGCGAAGACACTGATATCATTGCAGAATCGACAGGAAGAAGCGGGATGCCAGCCTGCGCTGGCAT
>JANLYR010000148.1:0-8323 GCA_031365765.1 Hyphomicrobiales bacterium
CAGGCTTTCGCCGTTCACCCCGATATTGACGGAGGAAAATACTCATCCACCGTCAACCCGCCACGAGGACTCTGCAACATGAGAATGGGAGGACCCAAGACAGACGTGTGCGTTGCAATAGAATAAGCAAACATTGTGCCAATTCGTAACGGCTGACGTTTATTGTTAACTTATTGAATTGCAAAGATTATTTATTGAACTCTGCAGACACCGAGCAGCAATTGCACCACCATTGTGCAGTGCGGTGTCGAAAAAATCGGCAGTTCAATCGATCTGCCCATTTTCCAGCCATCGACCGAAGCGTAACAGCGCCTCTTCTATCGCCCCCGATTCGCGGAGGAAACACATGCGAAGGTGGCCTTCACCTCCCGGGCCGAATGTCCCACCGGGTGCGAAGCCGACCTTGGCCTCGTCGATGATCCGCAGCGTGGTGGCGGTCGAGTCGGTCATGCCATCGACCTTGAAAAACAGATAAAAGGCGCCAGGCGGAGACTCGAACTGCAAGCGCGGCATATTGCCCAGCAGCCCGGTCGCAAGGTCGCGGTTAAAGCGGGCCTTTGCCACCTGTTCCTCAATAAACACATCGCCCCGATCGAGAGCCGCGACACAGCCCTGCTGCAGGAAAGCGGGCGTGCCGCTGCTGTTGTACTGGATGATGCGCTCGATCGCGGGGCCCAGACTTTGAGGTGCCTGAAGCCAGCCGACGCGCCAGCCGGTCATGGCCCAGTTCTTGGAAAATGTGTTGACCAGCAGCAGCCGCTCTTCGTCATCGCAGATATCGAGGAAGGACGGGGCGCGGCGTTCACCGGCGGCGCCAAAGTAAAAACGCGAATAGACTTCATCACCCAGTATCCACAAACCGCGCTTGCGACATTCGTCGCGGACCGCGACCAGTTCGTCGCGCGTTGCCGTCCAGCCCACGGGGTTGGAAGGCGAATTGAGCAGGATCGCCCTGGTGCGGGGCGTAATCGCATCGAACAGCCGGTCGAGATCGAGGATCCAGCGGCCATTGCGGAAATACATCGGTACTTCGACGGGGCGCGAGCCCTGCAGGCGCAGGGGTCCTGCATAATTTGGCCAGGCAGGAGACGGGAAAAGGATTTCATCACCTTCGCCCGCGATCATCTGCATGACGGTCTGAAGCGCCTGCATGCCGCCGCTGGTCACGAAAAAATTTTCCGGACTGAAGGCGCGGCCGAAATGGCGCTCGTGATAGCGCGCAAGAGCCGCGCGCAGGCCGGGGATGCCGCGCTGCCAGGTATAGAAGGTCTCGCCCCGGAGCAAGCTGTCGATGGCCGGGCGGCAGAATGACTCGGGCGTCGGCACGTTGCCTTCGCCCGACCACAGCGCGATGACGCCGGGCCGGGTGAAGCCATGCATCGCCGCCCTGACGATGCCGCTGTCCGGCTCGTCGCGCGCCTGACTGGTGATGAAATCCAGAAGTGAGTTCTGCTCCATGACCAGCTTAAAGCAAGTTCCGGAGGGCCCTGTCCAGCGGGCCCGGCGCGCTACTTTTTCTTGACAAGCGCATCCCTGATTTCAACCAGGAGCTTCTCGCTGGCCGAAGGCAATTCCGGGGCAGGCGGCGAGGCCCTGCGCATGCGGTTTGACACCTTCACCAGCTGGAACAGCACGAAGGCGATGATGATGAAATTGATAAGAATGGTGACGAAGGCGCCGAAACCGAGAACCGGGCCCTGTTTCTGCGCTTCCGTGAGAGTGGTCGCGGTGACACCAGACGACAGACCATAGAAATAATTATCGAAGTTGAGACCGCCCGTCGCCGCTCCGATCACCGGCATGATGATCAAGCCGACAATGCCATCGACGATCTTGCCAAACGCCACGCCAATGATGATACCGACTGCAAGGTCAAAGGCATTGCCCTTGAACGCGAAAGACTTGAATTCCTGCCACATGGGACCGCCCCCTCCTGTTACTGCACGGCCCTCTTAGCCGTGCTAGTACGATTAAGCCACCTTCCTCTTCTCATGGTTTAAGAAAATGACTTCGCGTGTTTTTTATCCGCCCTGCCAGCCTTTTGCGCGAGGGCGCCTCAAAGTGTCCGCGCTGCACGAGATTTATTTCGAGCAATGCGGCAATCCTGCGGGAAAGCCCGTGGTCGTGCTGCATGGCGGACCGGGCGGCGGCATCTCGCCCTTTCTCCGCCAGTTCCACGATCCCGCGGCCTACCGAATCATTCTGTTCGATCAGCGCGGTTGCGGTCAGTCGACGCCTCATGCCGAACTTGCCGAAAACACGACGTGGGACCTGGTCGATGACATGGAGCGATTGCGCGAGCATCTGGGCATCGACACATGGCAGGTGGTCGGAGGCTCGTGGGGATCGACCCTGGCACTCGCCTATGCGACGCGGCATGCCGGCAGGATCACCGAAATGATCCTTCGCGGTATTTTTACACTGCGCCGCTCCGAACTTCGGTGGTTCTACCAGAAGGGAGCAGACGCGCTGTTTCCCGACCTCTGGGAAGGATTCGTTGCTCCCATCCCGGCCGAGGAGCGGCACGATCTGATCGCGGCCTATCACCGCCGCCTGACGGGCGAGGACACCGCGGTACAGCTCGAATGCGCCAAGGCGTGGAGCCGATGGGAGGCAGCAACCATTTCCCTGCTGCCGGATCCCGCCCGAGTCGCGGAATTCGGCGCCGACCGGTTCGCTACAGCTTTTGCCCGCATCGAGTGCCACTATTTCGTCAATCATGGCTTCTTTGAATCCGACGACTATCTGCTGGCCCATGCCGGGCGTCTGAACCGCATGCCCGGCGCCATCATCCAGGGCCGGTACGATGTGGTGACACCCGCCGAAACCGCCTGGGCGCTGCACCGGGCGTGGCCGCAAGCGCAATTCGCAATGATTGCCGATGCCGGTCATACCGCGACCGAACCTGGAATTGCCGATGCTCTGGTCAGAGCCACGGACGGGTTCCGGCCAGCGAGCGGTTCCGCACACTCGCGCAAAAAAATATAGCACGCCGGAACCAACACCCTCGCACCGCATTGTCTCGATAGCCTGTGTAACTCCTGTCGCCGTCCCGAGTTGTGCAGGTTAACGACCCGTCCATGTTCTTGTAACATGGGCGGGTCACTCTTTTGGCGAATCGGTCTAGACTTGGCCGATGCAATTCGACAAGACGCTTATTACTCTCGGACATTATTCCTTCAGCCTGTTCGATCTCCTGATCGCGAGCGGCGTGGCCATTGCCGCCTTTCTTCTCATTGCCGCACTGTTCGCGCGACAAACGCGACGGGCCAGGCAGACCGAGGCGATGCGGCGCGCGGTGGAAATGGAGTATCGGCTGGCGGAGCTATCGGGCAGCGTTCGTCATTTCACCGAGCAGTCGCAGGGTGCCCAGGCTTTTCTGGCACGGGCGATCGACGAAAGGCTCGAACAGGTGAGCCAAAGACTGGGGCTGGGGCTCAGCGAGCAGTCCGAGCGGACGAGCCGAACACTTTCCAGTCTCAACGAGCGGCTCGCGGTGATCGATTCGGCGCAGAAGAACCTGACCGAACTGTCCGGCGAAATGGTGCGGCTCAAGGATATCCTGTCCAACAAGCAGTCGCGCGGCGCCTATGGCCAGGGGCGGATGGAGTCGATCGTCAAGGACGGTCTTCCCAACAATGCCTACAGCTTCCAGCCGACCCTCAGCAATGGATTGCGGCCCGACTGCCTGATCAGGCTTCCCGATTCCGCCTTGAAACTCGTGATCGACGCCAAGTTTCCGCTGGAAGCCTTCAACGCACTGAAGCTGGCCAGGGGCGACATCGAACAGCGGTCCGCCGAGGCACGGCTCCGGAGCGACGTTCTGAAACATGTGAAGGATATATCGGAGAAATACCTGATCAGCGGCGAAACGCATGAGACGGCGGTGTTGTTCGTGCCCTCGGAGTCGGTCTATGCCGACATTCACGAACGTTTCGAGGATGTGATCCAGAAGGCGCACCGGGCGCGGATCATCTTCGCGTCACCCAATGTGCTGATGCTGCTGATCCAGACCATGCAGGCCGTGTTCAAGGACCAGCGCATGCGCGAACAGGCGGGCTTGATCAAGGTCGAGGTATCGCGCCTGCTGGAAGATGTGGGACGGCTCAAGGAACGGATCGGCGATCTGCAGAAGCATTTCGGCGCCGCCAACAGCGATCTCGACAAGCTCAATATCTCGGCTGAAAAAGTGACGCGGCGGGGGCTCCGCATCGAGAGCCTCGACCTCACCGAGATTGCAGCGGAGGCCGAAGTCCAACGCCTCGCGGGGTGAGCCCTACTTGCTGATGAAGACCTGCGCCAATACGGCGTTTTTAATATCGTTGAAGGCGTCCGCGATGTCGGCGTCATCCTCGGCGATGAAAAAGTTTTTCTTCGGATCGGTGGAGCAATCGCGCAGGCGGCGCCGGGTGTCCTCGTCGTCGAGATCGAAAGCCACCGTCATGACGGTGATGCCCTTGGCCTTGGCGTTGGTGCAGATCGATTCGAGATTGACCTCGCCCTGCCTGACCGTCCGGGTGCCGCCGGGACCGAAGGCCGGTTCGGTCTGCCGGCCATCGGTCAGGAGGACCATGATCTTCAGCAGCTTCCTGGTTCCAAAAGCGGCACCTTCGGTGAAGGGCGCTTCGGGCGACAGCAGGTTGAAGCCGAATTCCGCGCCGAGCGCGATATGGGTCCAGGCATAGGGTTTCATGGCGTTGAGCTGACCCCTGACGGCGGCAAAGTCACTGGTCAGCGGCATCACCTTGAGATTGTTGGCCACGTAGCCCGAGCAGCCCTCCGACAGATGAACCTTGGCCTGAGGCTGGCCCCATTTCGAGTCGTCACCGGAGACTGGCGTGGCGTCGTTCAGATTATAGGGATATTTGCGGTCCTGGGTGCAGCCAGTCCAGGTGCCGCCCGATTTCCCGACAACGAATGCGGCAGGCAGTGTCGCATAGACATGATGGGAGAACGGCACGAGGCCGAATTTGACATTTTTCGGATTGGCCTTCTCCAGGTCATTCACCAGCTTGATGGCGGCCTTTTTCATGGCGATATATTTGACCTGACCTCCCGAAACCTCGGTCATGGAACCCGAATAATCGAGCACAAGAGCGATCTCGGCCTTCAGGCTTTCGGGCAGGCTGATTTCAGACACCACATTGACGTCCATCAGACCGATGCCGCCCAACTGCATGAAGGCGGATGGCAGCGGCAGGCTGGCCGATGCTTTCACCGTGTCATTGGCGATGGTGAAACTGCGTTCTATGTCGAGGCCCGCAATCACGCCCTTGCGGACATTGGCGGCGAAGGCTTTCTCGGCCGCATCGATTTTTCCGGATTGGCTCAGGTTTCGGGCGGCGGCCGCGGCCAGCGCGCCGGAATCGAGTGCCGACTGCAGTTCGGTCGTGGCAGCGGCATAACGCATATAATCGATGGCCGCTCCGGCACATAAAACGAGTGGCACCGCAGAAAATGCGAAAATTACCGCAGTCGAGCCGCTGCTGGCCGAGGCGAAGCGTTTGAGAAGTTGGGAAAGTATGCCGAGAATTGCCATGTGCCTGTTTCCTGGTCCCGCTTTGGAACAATCCGATCAGGAAGAAGCAACGAATGGGCCGTTTCAGAAGGGCCGGCGAGCCCGCATGGCGGCTGTGAGAGTACCCTCGTCGAGATAATCGAGCTCGCCACCCACCGGCACGCCGTGCGCCAGCCGCGAGGTCTGGACATCGAGCCCCTGCAGGCGCTCGGTGATATAGTGCGCGGTGGTCTGGCCATCGACCGTCGCGTTAACCGCGAGCACCACTTCGCGCACGCGATCGACAGTGAGGCGCTCGACGAGACGGGCGATGCTCAGGTCCTCGGGGCGAACGCCGGCGAGCGCCGACAATGTGCCGCCCAGAACATGGTAGAGGCCGCGCCAGGCGCCCGCCCGCTCGAGCGCCCAGAGGTCGCCCACTTCCTCCACCACGCAGATCAGGCCCCGGTCCCTTCGGGGATCGACACATAGCGTGCAGGGGTCGGCGGTATCGACATTGCCGCATTGCGAGCACACCCTCACCTTGTCGCGCGCCTCGGCCATGGCACTGGCAAGGGGCCCGAGGAGGCGGTCGCGGTTCTTGATCAAATGCAGGGCGGCACGCCTGGCCGAACGGGGGCCCAAGCCCGGGAGCTTGGCGAGCAACTGGATCAGCCGCTCGATCTCCGGCCCCGTCTTGTGCACCATCAGAAGGGCAGCTTCAGCCCGGGCGGCAGCGGCAGACCGCCGGTCACCGACTTCATTTCCTGCGCCATCACCTGCTCGACCTTGGACTTGGCATCGGCATGCGCCGCCACGATCAGGTCTTCGATGATTTCCTTCTCGTCGGGTTTGAGCAGCGAGGGATCGATCGCCAGGCCCGTCATGGCGCCCTTGCCGTTGAGCGTGACCTTGACCAGGCCACCCCCGGACTGGCCGGTTACCGTTGCGGCCTCGAGTTTGGTTTGGAGATCCGACATGCGCGATTGCATGGCCTCGACCTGTTTCATCATGTCATTCAGGTTTTTCATCGGTCTCACTCATGCTCAGGGTTTCGGGTTCTCGCACATCGACGATTTCGGCGCCGGGAAAGCGTTTGAGAATGGCCTGCACGTCCGGGTGAACGCTCGCACTCCGAAACAGGCTGTCGCGGCTTTCCTTGCGCTGCAGGGCCAGAGGACGCTCACCGCCGTCGGGTGCCACCAGCACCATCCAGCGGGAACCGGTCCAGGCTTCGAGCTTCCGCGCCAGTTCGCCCGGAAGCCCCGGAGAAGCGCCGGGCTCAAGCGCGATTTCGACATGTCCCGCAGCGACACGCACAGGGCGGACCAGGCGCTCGAGTTCGCCCTTGAGTTTCAGGTCGCGCTTTTCGCCGGCAAGGGCCACGATGTCGGAAAAGGTTGAAAGGGCGCGGGTCTCATTCGGTTGCGAGACGGGTGGCGCCACCAAGGGTTTGACCGCCAACATGCCGTTGGTTTCAGGAGCGGCGAGCCCGCGTTTGCCAGGCGGCGGTGCTGCGAGACTGACAACACTGCCGCCCGGCTGCGCCGCGAGCTTCGACAGTTCCTCGCTGCCCGGCAGGGCGGAGGCATGGACGAGACGGATCACCACCATCTCGGCGGCGGCGAGGGGATCCGAATGCTCGTCCACTTCCTTGATCCCCTTGAGCAGCATCGACCACGCGCGGCTCAGATGTGTCATGGCGATCCGCTGGGCAAAATCGGCGCCCCTGGTTTTTTCCGCTTCGGTTCGCGCGCTGTCGGCCAGCGCCTCGTCCTTCACCACTTTCAGCCTGGTCACCCAATGCACGAAATCGGCGAGATCGGTGAGGATGGCCACGGGATCGCCACCGCTCCGATACTGATCGGCGATGATATTCAGGGCTTGCGCGGTTTCACCCGCCATGATCGCCTCAAACAGGTCGATGATGCGGGTTCTGTCGACGAGCCCCAGAAGGCCCATCACTTCGGTCGCCCTGACCTTGCCTTCACCATGGGCAATCGCCTGGTCGAGCAGCGACAGGCCGTCGCGCACCGAGCCCCCGGCGGCGCGCGCGATCATGGCCAGCGCCTCCGCTTCGGCTTCCACATTCTCCTTCACCGCGATCGCGGCGTAGTGCCCGGCCAGTGCCGCGGCATCAAGGCGCTTCAGGTCGAAACGCTGGCAGCGCGACAAGATGGTGACCGGAACTTTACGAATTTCAGTGGTGGCGAAGATGAATTTCACATGCGGCGGCGGTTCTTCCAATGTCTTCAGGATGGCATTGAAGGCGTTCTTCGACAGCATGTGGACTTCGTCGATGATATAGACCTTGTAGCGCCCCGACACGGGCCCGTAGCGCACGCTGTCGATGATCTCGCGCATGTTGTCGACGCCGGTGTTGGAGGCGGCATCCATCTCGATCACATCCATGTGGCGCGATTCGAGGATGGCCTCGCAATGGGGTCCCAACGCCGTCATGTCGGTCGTGGGGCCATCGCCGTAATTGAGGGCGCGCGCGATGAGCCTCGCCGTCGTGGTCTTGCCCACGCCCCGCACACCCGTCAGCATGAAGCCCTGCGCGATCCGCCCCGAGGAAAAGGCGTTGGCAAGGGTGCGCACCATGGCATCCTGGCCGATCAGATCGGCGAAGTTGGTGGGACGGTATTTGCGGGCGAGAACGCGATATCCCGACGCGTTGGCGCCGCTTGCGGCATCTGTCATGGCGGTCAGGATAGCTTTAGAGGTGGGAGGCTGGACGGGCAACCCGTTCCGGTCTCGTTGGGGCTGCTTCCTTCCGGACCTGACCCGGTTGGCGAGCGGCACGTCCGCCGCCAACCTCCCGGG
>JANLYR010000161.1:0-3181 GCA_031365765.1 Hyphomicrobiales bacterium
TTACGGCAACGTCTATCCGGTCTCGACCTATGCCAACTGGGTGGTGGTGATCGAGATCACGCTCGGCATCCTGTTCTTCGCGCTGACGACGGGAATCGTCTTCGCCCGCTTTTCGCGCCCCTCGGGGCGGATCCTGTTCAGTCAGACCTTGGTGGTGCGCGAGATCGACGGGGTGCCGACCCTGATGCTGCGCGCCGCCAACCAGCGCCACAACCTGATCTATTCGGCCGAAGTCCGCGCCTCGGTACTCGAAGACGCGATGGTCGGCGATACCCGGATGCGGCGCTTCAACGACCTCAAGCTGGTGCGTGAGAGCAATCCGGTCTTCGCGCTCAGCTGGACCGTGATGCACGCGATCGATGAAGAGAGCCCGCTGCGCGCCTGGCTCGAGGATCACAGCAAGGTCGGCAATTCCGAGATCATTGTGGTGCTTTCGGGCTTCGACGAGGAAAGCGGCCAGATCGTCCATGGGCGCTGGGCCTATGCCTGCGAGGATATCCGCTGGAACGCGAAGTTCGCCGACATCATCAGCATCGATGAGACCGGCATGCGCACGATCGACTATACGCGGTTCCATGAGGTGAGTGAGGGGTGATGCGAATGCGGGGCAGAGGCGCGATTTTCATGACGGCGGCGCTGTTCGGGCTGGCCGCTCCGGCGCTCGCCGATACGCCGCCGCCTAGCGCGCAGGCCCAGGCCGAAGCCGCGCTGGCCGCAGCGCCCAAGGGCACCCGGTTCGGCCTGCTGGTGGTTGATGATGCGGGAAAGGTGATCGTCTCGATCAATCCCGACCAACGGTTCATCCCGGCGTCCAACACCAAGATGTTCACCACCGCCGCGGCCTATGCGCTGCTGCCGGGAATGGATCAGCCGGATGAGAGGGGAAGAACGGCGGTTTACCTTCGGCCTGGCGCGGGCAAGGCATCGCCTGAAGTTGTGCTGATGGGCTTTGGGGATGCCCGCCTGTCGAGTGCGCCAGATTGCGCGATTGATTGTCTGTCTAGCCTTGCCGATGCCGTGGCTGCCAAGTCGAAGACGGTTGGTGATGTGGTCGGCAACGATTTCTATTTTCCGGATCAGCGCTGGAGCCCGGGGATGAGTTGGAACAACATTGGCAGCAACGATGCCACAGCTGCCTCTGCACTTTCGCTCGACAGCAACGAGTTGGTTGTCACTGTTATTCCTGGTGTTGCGGGCCAGCCGCCGCAAGTGACGGCTCCGCCATATGTCACGGTCGTCAACGAAGCCAACACAGTTACCGATGGCAAGTTTAGCCTGACACTGGAGCATACGGTAAATTCACGTTCCTTTCGGCTCTATGGCGAAATTCCCGCTGGTGGGGCAGAGTGGCACGAGCGGATCGGAGTGGACGATCCAGCCCACTATTCGGCTTGGACCTTCACAGAAATGCTCAAAGCGCGAGGTGTCCGTGTTAACGGGACCGCGCGTGTTGAGCATGCGCCCGTCAGCTTGTGGGACGATCCGGTTTGGCGGGGTGACAGTGCCGTCGGCTGGGCGGGACCAGTCGAGGAGGAACTGGCCACCACAACCCCTCCGCCGCTTTCTGAGGACGTGAGCATCATCAATAAAATCAGCCAAAATCACCATGCCGAGCTGATGTTACGGCGGATCGGGAGGCTGCATGGGCAAGGCTCATTGGCCGACGGTCTCGCCGCCGAACGTGCCGTGTTCGAAAAGGCAGGAGTCCCCCGCGAGGGTTACGACTTCTCCGATGGCTCGGGCATGTCGACCTACAATCGCGTTTCACCGCGCGCGGCGGTGACGCTGCTGCGCTGGATCGATACGCAGCCGTGGGGCAAGGCGTGGTACGCCTCGCTGCCCATCGCCGGGGTCGATGGCACGCTGAAACGGCGGTTCCTCGGCACCCCGCTGGCGAACAACCTCGTGGCCAAGACCGGTACGCTCAACGCCACCAATGCGTTATCCGGCACCTTCCGCGCGGCGAGCGGCAAGCGGCTGACTTTCGCGTTCTTTGCCAATGACGTGCCCGATGGGCAGACCGTTTTGGCGGCCATGGAGTCCGTGTTGCTGGGTATCGCCGCCAGCAATTGAGCTGCGGGAAGTTGTTGCAGCGCTGTCACAATTTCCAGATTTCGACAGAACATGAAACGCCTTTCAACAGCGACACTGGCAATGCCGCATGCGCTCGCTAAGCTTCGTCTTTCGACTCGCTGACCGTGGGTCGCATTTGGGGGGCCAAATCGCATGAAACTTCGCACATTCGCGCGCGCCATTCTGGGCAGTTCCGCATCGCTGGTTGCTTTCGCCGCCGCGCCGGCGCTGGCGCAGACTTCTCCGGTTCTCGCCGCAGCCGCGGCCAGCGATGAGGCACCCGGCACCGCGATCATCGTCACCGGTTCGCGGATCAAGCAGGACCCGAGCAAAAGCGCGCTGCCGCTCACGATCGTTACCACAGCAGACCTTAGCCGCGAAGGGATCAGCAACCCCGAACAGCTGATCTCGTTCCTCGCCTCCAACGGCAACGGCGCGGACAATCTTGCCTCGAACTCCGACGTGGTAAGCGGCGCGGCACGCGGCACCAACGGGCTGTCTTCGGCCAACTTGCGCGGGCAAGGCGCGTCATCCACCCTGGTCCTGCTCAACGGCCGGCGGGTCGCGGCGCACGGGCTTTCGGGTTCTGCAGTCGACGTCAACCAGATCCCGTTTGCCGCGATCGACCGCGTCGAAGTGCTCAAGGACGGGGCTTCGGCAATTTACGGTACCGACGCCATCGGCGGAGTGATCAACTTCATCACCAAGAAGAACTTCACCGGCCTCGACCTGACCGCCTTCACCGATTGGACCGAACGCGGCGACGCACCGATCTACCGCGTTTCCGGCACCGCCGGCTGGGGCAAACTGGATGATCAGGGCTTCAATGTCATGGTCTCGGTAAGCAAGAGCTGGAACGGCGCGCTGTTCGGGCGGGATCGCGATTTCGTCAACGGCAACCAGCCCAATCGCGGCCTTTCGATCGATACCCGCGGTGCGCCGATCGCTTCCGCGTTTCCGATCAACCCGACCGGGGCGGGTATCGGCATTACGCAGGGTGGCACCTTATTGGGCAACTCCTCCGGCACCCTGACCAACCTTACCGTCGGCGGCGTGCGGATGAACGGCGGCGTGAACATCCTCGACCTGCCCGGCGGGGCGGGTTGCG
>JANLYR010000409.1:0-3748 GCA_031365765.1 Hyphomicrobiales bacterium
ATCGAGAACCGTGCCAGTCGGCGAAACGCGCTTGAAGTACAAGTCGGGCCCTAAAACCGTATTAGCATTACCAGGCTCGTTGTAGTTTGTGTCGTAAGCAACGAACCAGTTCGAACCGTCCCAACCTGCCTGCGGTTCGACCGGCTCGGAACGAACGTCGTTTGTAACTACGACCAGGTTAACCGGATCGCCGTTGTGGTTAACGAAGTAAGCGTAAACGCCGATATTACCGTTGACGACCAGCCAACTATCGCCGTTCGAGGCAACGCGTGGATGCATGCCGCTGTTGCTTATTGTTTCCGGGCCGTTGCGAAGCGGATTGAGATTCGCATCCAGCAGCTCGCCCACCGTCGCAGTGGTTTGATAAGTCAGAAGAAAACGATCTCCCGCACGGGCGATGTCAGGATTACTTATGTACTGTCCGGGGCTATGAGAAATGTCTCGCAGGTCGAGCAGTGTGCCTTCCGGCGTGACGCGGGTGGCGTAGACTGAGCGACCACCGCCACCCGAAAAAGCGTCCCAGATGACGATCCAGTTGCCGTTAGCGTCGGAGACGACGTTGCCAGGGAATTCACCAAATGCCGAGAACGGTTGCAGCAGGATCGAAGTTGTGTCGAGCAGTTGTCCCGCCGGCGAAATTCGTGCCGCCCTGATTTCGTAAAGGTTCGTGTCAAGCTCGTGTTGCGTCAGCCAGGTGACCAGCCAATTCTGACCGTTCCACCCAACGCGCGGGTAACCTTGATTGTATCCAGCCTGAGAAACGACGATCGGCGTCGTGTCAATGATATGGCCATCGGCAGCTACGCGCGCGGCGTAGATGTCCTTCATGCTCCCCATGCCCGTGCCGCCGT
Source organism: Hyphomicrobiales bacterium (assembly GCA_031365765.1). GTDB lineage: Bacteria > Pseudomonadota > Alphaproteobacteria > Rhizobiales > Aestuariivirgaceae > Aestuariivirga. The sequence goes on from JANLYR010000409.1 coordinate 852, forward strand.
AGGGTCCGCTGAAGCCGATGTTAGTTGTGCCTTCGTTTGCGAGTAGGGTGCGGCTGTCAGTCCAGACCGCGAGGTAACTATCCGCGCCCCGGGCAATTCGAGATTGTTCTTTAACTCCGGCGGCCGGCGCGGGGCCGGTATCGCCGGGAAGTATGACCGGATCAGATAAAACGGACTGGGCACCCGCGCCCCAAAAGCCGGCGACCAGCAATGCGGAAAGAATAGTGAGCGATAAGATTACAAGGCTCGCGGAAAAACGACGAGTCGAAGCATTCATCTGTTTACCATGCGTTGTCCTAACGAAGAAGTCTGTGCGCTGCCGCGCTTACTCATTTTTGGGAATTAAGAAAACTCAGCGAAGCAGGCTATCCAGACACTGCGGTGACACAGGTTGTGGGATGGGGTTCCAGTCGGTCCCCTCCTTGATCCCTATTTGTTCGTTTCGAATAAAACTATCCTTACTGTTGCCATAAGTCTCTCGCTCAAATGTGCCGGAAGAGTTTAATTATCATCACAGCCAACCCGGCAACAGCGGTGCAGAAGCGACGCCACCGGAACAGAGCGTCAAGCGCGGTCATAAATACACGCTATGAAAAGATAGAGTCTGGGGGAGGTTTTGCAGCTTGCGAAGCCCCGCTCATACACACATGTAACAGTGACGAGGGTGTCTACGCCAATTTCGGACTCTGGAGAAGCCTAAAAATAGATTGAGCCCACAGATAAGCTACACGAATGGTACAAAAACATTAGTGGTCAATCTTGTTTGGCACCAGTGAAGCATCAATGACGGTGTGTTGTTTCGGTTTATTTACAGAGACTTTCTAGCAGCCTAGTATTCCGCATTATGAACAAATTTTGAAGTCTGCAAGGCTGAGGAGGGTGCGGAGTTCATGGTGCTCCAGGCCGTTGATCGAGGCTGGAACAGAATGGAGGGCGTTTGTATAAGAAACAGTTCTGTCTTACAAGCCGAACCTGTGGCGGTATTCGCCGGAGACCAAAAACGATTTCACCATCTCCGCGTTGACGAAGTTGCCGTTGAATTCGTTCAGCTTGTTCAGCCAGAAGTTGTAACCGTCGAAGTTTAGAGCGGCTTCCGGCGCGTCGTTTGGATTGCGACGCAAATATCCGAAGTACTGCATCAAAACAAACGCGCGATTCAATTCCTGCTGTCTGAAGATTCCGTTTTCAGCGACGCGCCGTAGCACACGTGCACGCGCTGCCACGTCAGTCGTTGTAGCGGCTGACGCAAATTCGTTGATGGCCGCGTTGCGTTCCGTCGTTGTAGGCATGACGCCGGCATTGGCATAGAGCGCATCAACAAATGCAGCCGGCGCTTGGGAAGTGGGATAGCGGGTAGTGAAGCGAGCTCGTGAGACAAAGTCCAACGCGAACGCTTGCTTGTTGTTTTCTAACTGCGCTTGCCAATTGCCGACGCCGACTACCACGCCCCGGCCCATCTGCTGAGTGTCGGGCAGAAACTCGGTGAGTGTTAAAGGCACCGGTGCGCCCGCCAGGTTTCCATAAGCTGTTTTGTAACTCCGGTAGACGAGATAACCAGTCTCCTGGAATTCAATCGAGAGAAAGAAAGCGGCAGAAACATTAATCCGCTTGGCATCAATGCACGTCGGGTCGTTGCCACACAACGTGATCTCATTGGTCCAAAACGCGAGGCCAGATGAGTCAGGTTCGCGATTGAGGAAGTCAACATATTGCTCGCGTACGAAGGCCCCCGCCTGATCAATCGGGTTAGGTCCGCTTACTGTTTCGTTATCGTTGATTGTTACCGTTGCTGTGCTGGGCGAACCGAGATTCGCGCTCGTCGCATTGCTCAAGTTGACGGTGAAGCTCTCGCTACCTTCCGCATAAGAATCATCGACGATAGGAACCAAAATCGTTTTGGAGGTTTCACCGGCCGCGAAGTCCAACCTGCCGAAGGTGCCCAGGTAATCGCATCGGGAAGACGCGTTACCGCCAACGACGTTGCAGCCACTAGCTCCCGCAAAATCGTTCGTTGCGTAATCAACTGAGGCAGCCGAGGTGACCGTGCCGGCACGTGTAACTGTGAGTTGGACACTCACCGAGCCTTCGCTGACAACGTAGCTCGCGGCGCTAAACTGCAAGGTGCTTGATAAATCCACCTCCGGCGCGGTTGTCAGGGCTTTCCCCACATCGATGCGCTTGTTTGGATCCGGCCCTTCAATTCGTACAGTTTGTCTTTGGATTTGATCAATGATCTTGCTATTTGATAACGACGGGAACGTTGCGTGGATCAATGCAGCTTCCCCAGCAACTATGGGCGCGGCCATCGATGTGCCGCTCCAGGTGCCAAATTGTCCATTTGGCACTGTGCTAAGAATGGACTGGCCCGGTGAGGCTACGTGAACCCATGAACCACGAGTTGAAAATCCGGCCAGCGTGTCCTGCTGCGTAGATGCGCCCACTGCTATTAGGCCCTTTACATTTTCCGCCGCGGGAAAATGGAGGGTGGTATCGGTGTCATTGCCGGCGGCGGCAACTACCACGAGATTTGGATTTGCGGTTGCGGGAAAGTTCTCTTCGCCAGGTGCGGGTACGTCATCGCAAACTCGCGACAGTACGCTGCGCAAGAGTCTCGTATGGCGCAACGTGGCCAGACTGAGGTTGATAACATCCGCGCCATCGTTTGTGTTCGGGTTGTTGTCAGGATCTACGGCGTAACGCAGCGCCTCAGCGAGTACCCAGACGTTTCCTAAGCCGCGCTGGTCGAGCACTCTAATCGGGATGATCTTCGCTTCCGGTGCGATGAGCGCAATCAAACCGGCGACGTGAGTTCCATGCCCCCACGGTCCGATTTGCAAACTGCCAACCTCGCTGGGGTCATTATCGTTGTCAACGAAGTCGTAACCCGGTAGCAGGTG
>JANLYR010000232.1:0-2004 GCA_031365765.1 Hyphomicrobiales bacterium
AACCACTATTGCATGAGGATGGCGTGGATGAGGCGCCCGAAGTAGCACACGACTCTGTCTCAACAGCGTGAACATCACCGCCGCCAATCGCCTCCCAAAACCGCCAATTTTGTCAGCTTTTGTCTCGCATCCGCGCCGCGCCGGCGCTCATTTGCCGCGTTCGCACCCGCTCGCAACCCCTTGATTTCCGCTGCGAATAAAAAACATGTTTCACGTGAAACATATTCCTACCACCGGGAATAAATTTCAGGGCCTTTCAACCAGAATTTCGAGCTCCTCGCCCGCAGCGATGGTGAACCCCCGGCTCAGCCTGGCGCCGCCGACTTCGGCCAGCGCGGTATAGCGCCCGGGCCGCAGCACCAGTTCTGGGGCAGGGCCGGCGATCGCCCCCAGCGTCATGCCGTTGTCGCCCGTCACCGTCCACCGCACAGCGTCGGCCGCCGTCCCCGCCAGCGCCAGATGGGCGAGCCCTGCGCGGTGGTCGATCTCGACGGCACTCATCAGGCCGGGCTTCACCCTGACATCGGTGACGGCCACCGCATTGCCCGCGGCAAACCGGCTCTCGATCCGGTAGAGCCCCGCCGACACCCGCACGATCTCGCCCGGCTGGCGCGACGTGGCGATGAGCTGGCCCCGGCGCGGCCCGTCGGCGGCATAGATCAGGCTGTTAGCCGCAACGCCCGAAAGCCCCACGCCGCCGATGCGCGGCAGGATGCGCAACCCCCCGATATCGAGCACGAACCGCACGATCAGGCGGTGGCCTTCGATCACCGTGAGGTCGCGCGCCAGCGCCGCCGTGCCGTAGCGGGCCTCGATCCGGTAGTCGCCGGGCGCCAGCGCCACATCGGCCGTGCCGGTCTCGCCGGTGAACACCGGTTCTCCCGTGGCGGCGCGGATGGTCCAGCCGATCGGCCGCTCGATCAGGCCGCCGTCCTCGCTCAGCCGGGCGGAAAGCTCAAGCCCTTCATGGCCCGGATCGACCTGTTCGATGGCGATGTCATGCACCACGCCGAGAGTGGGTATCACGGCTTCGGAAACGCTGGAAAGCTCGGTCCGCGCCTCGGAATGCGCTGGGCGCGGTGCCAGCGCGATGCCCAGAATAAACACCGCCGCCACCCCCCGCCAAGGCTGGAAAGCGCGAAATTGGCTCTTCAATAATGTGTTCTGCAGTGTCCCAACTCCCCCGCCAGGTCCGGCCGGCGAGGCTTGATGAAACACCGGGCAGGGGCGCCGCTCAAGCGGATGCTTAACGATTGGTTAACGCCATGACCCCAATTGAAACCATTGCTAAAGGGCAAGCCGCCCGTCACATTGCCGTCCCACATGACCCAACTCAACGACATCGCAACGCCACTCTCGCTCCTCCTCACCCGCCGTTCAGCCTCCGCCAAGGCCATGATGGGTCCGGGCCCCACGCCCGAACAGCTGGACCTCATCCTCACCGCCGCTGTCCGCGTGCCCGATCACGGCAAGCTCACGCCGTGGCGCTTCATCGTCTTCGAGGGCGAGGCCAGAGCCAGCTTCGGCAAGGTGCTGGCGGCCCGCTGGGGGGTGCTCAATCCCGGCCATGGCGAGGAGATGCTGGCCTTCCAGCGGGGCTTCTTTCTCCGGGCACCCCTGGTGGTCGCCGTCGTCTCGACCGCCGCCCCGCATGCCAAAATTCCGCTCTGGGAGCAGACCCTGTCCGCCGCCGCCGTCTGCCAGACCATGCTGCTGGCGGCCACATCGCTCGGCATCGGCTGTCAGTGGATGACCGATTGGCCGGCCTACGATGCTGAAATCAATGCGGCGATGGGCATGGCCACCCAGGAGAAGGTCGCGGGGTTTATTTATCTGGGAACCACCACCCAACCTTACGAAGACCGCCCAAGGCCCGATCCAGCCGCCCTCACCACGCACTGGACCGGCTGATGACGATCCGCGGGGTGCTGTTCGACAAGGACGGAACGCTCATCGCTGTCGAGGACACCTGGATCCCGATCTACCGGCACATGCTGGCGGAGC
>JANLYR010000265.1:0-3311 GCA_031365765.1 Hyphomicrobiales bacterium
CGATCCGGCAACGCTCGAGGACCTTTCGCAGGAATTCGGCGTATCGCGAGAACGCATCCGGCAGATCGAGGTCCGTGCCTTCGAGAAAGTGCAGAAGGCGGTCAAGAACGCGGCGCAGCGCGCGCTTGCGCCCCGTCTGTCGACCGCTTCACTTCCCGCAGCCTAGACTACTGGAATAAAACGCCGTCCGGCTTCCGTGGCTCGCCCCAAAAGATCTGGACGGCGCAGATGACATTTCCGCGCTGCGCCACTCCGGTCGAAACATAGGTATAACTGCGGTTGAGTAACGCTTTGCGGTGCGGCCGGCTGTCCATCCATTGCTGGAATAGACGGCGCGCTTTGGATTCGTCCACGGGCCCGTTCTGCCGGTCGCGCGCGGCGTTTTCGGCGATAGAGCGAAAGATAAGCCCTTCCGGTTTCATGACTTCCACTCGCATGGCGAAGTCATGGCCGGTGCTCGACCTGTGGCCTACGAAATCGTTCAACAGCATATCGGCCGCCTGAGCGCGCGCCATTTTGGCAAACAATTCGCTCGGTTGAAGCAACTTTGTATTTTTGCTGGCACGATAAGAATTTGCCAAAGTATCCAGTATACTTTCCAAGTCAGCGCGATAGCGTGCTCCCTCCGGCAATCCGTTTTGCAGGGAATCCGCATAGCTCCTGTAGGACTCGGCGCGGACGCCAGGAGGGGCTGCAACACAAATACAAGCGATGAAGAGGCAAATTGCCAGTCTGATCCACGGTTTCACGTTGATTTCATCCAATATTTGTCGAATGTCGGAGTTCAAGATTTACTGTTCCTTCGTGAAACCTCACCATTATGACAATTGTTGGGAGAGTTGTGAGTGATTTCGAGTTCGACATTGACGCAAAGGCACCTCAGCGGGCGTCGGCTTTGGGCAGTCGCCGGCTTCATTGCGCTTTGCGCCACGGTTGGACTTAGCGGATTCCTGTTCCTCAATTTCATGACGAGTTACCTGCTCGAACTCGAGGCTCGCGAGCATTCAAGCGAGTGGACAAACCAGCTGGCGCGGAACGTACTTCAATTTCCCAAGATAACATCAGGAGCGGCAAATCAGGAGGCACTGGTTGCGTTCTTTTTCAGAAATTCCGTGAACGGAGGCCGAGTATACAAATATCAGGTTTACGATGAAACGGGGCATTTGAAACTGAGTTCGGACGACAAACAGCAACGCACCGGCATTGGCCAGCCGGTGGAGAAAGTCGATCCCGAATTTGCCGCGGCAATGAGAAGTGGACGGCCTGCCACCTTTATTCACCATAAAAAATTTGCGGGCGAACCCGAACATTTCGCCTCCAGCCTCTTGCCCATCATGGACAACCACAAGATTTCCGGTTGGCTTGTGACGTTCGTCGATCAAACCCGCAGGGAACGGCTGTTCTTTCGTTTGGCGATGATCATGTCCGCGGGCATTGCAGGCCTCCTGCTGATCGCCCCGTTACTCGGATTCTGGTACCGCGCCAAACAGAAAGGCGATTTCCAGCGGCAGATCGAACACCTGAGCCAGCGCGACACACTGACCGGGCTGGTGAACCGTCCAACTTTCCTTGGCCAGGTGAATCATCGGTTGGATACACACTCTGAAAAAGCATCCGCCGTCATTGAAATCGAGCTTTCCGGCCTGCCGCTGATCCTTCAGCATCATGGCACCGAGGGTGCCGAGAGCGCGGTAGTCGCCGCCGCCGAAGCTTTGCGGAGCGAGGTTGATGGCTCTTATCTGCTTGCTCGAGTCGACTATGCACGGTTTGCGGTATTTTGCCCGAACGTTGCCGATCCAATGGATGCTTTGAGTCTTGCCAAGAAATTGACTAGGAAACTTGACGAGCCCATGCTCTGGCAAGGTGCCGTATTGCAACGTCAAAGTCACGCCGGCATCGCACTGGCACCTGTGGATGGGACCGATGCGCAGTCTCTTGCGCGAAGCGCCGAACTCGCACTTTCCGCAGCGATCGAGCAGAAGACGCCGGGCTACGGATTTTTCAATCCACAGGCCGCTGACAAGGCCAATCGCCAGTCCGCGATTCAGCGCGCGGTAAGCGAAGCCACGGCGTCAAAATCGTTCCGCCTCGATTATCAGCCCATCTACAACATGCGCACCGGCGAGCTGACGGGTTTCGAATCGTTGATCCGGCTTCACGATCGGGAGCTGGGCAATGTCCCGCCTGGAGATTTCATTTCCGTGGCCGAAGACCTGGGACTGATCACCGCCATCGGTGCCTGGGGTCTTGAGGAAGCCTGCCGCACTGCGGCACAGTGGCCTTCCCATATCGTGGTGGCGGTCAATCTCTCTCCCGCGCAGTTTTATTCCGGCACGCTCATCGCCGATGTCCGCCATGCGCTCGAAGCCGCCCGCTTTCCTGCCTACCGCCTGGAGATCGAAATCACCGAGGGAACGTTGCTCAAGGACAGCGAGGCCGTTCTGGAACAGTTGCGCTGTCTCCGCGAAATGGGAGTCGGTATCGCCCTCGACGATTTCGGCACCGGCTATTCGAGCCTGAGCTACCTGTGGAAATTCCCCTTCTCGAAGCTCAAGATTGATCGCGCGTTCATCGCCGCGCTCGATAATGCCGCCGGGGCGCGCGGCATCCTGCGCTCGATTGTAAAACTCGGCCACGGATTGGGCCTCGCCGTCACTGCCGAAGGCATAGAGACGGAAGCCCAGTTGACAGTGCTTCGCGAATTGGGCTGCGATCTGGCCCAAGGCTATCTTCTCGACCGGCCGGCGCGGGTAGAAAATCTGGCCGCTATCATCATGCGCAACTTCGCCAATGGCCTTCCCCACCAGGTAGAAAAGACGTCTTCCGCCGCAGCCTGACGCCCTAGCTTTTGCCCCGAGGCTTGGCTAGGTTTCGCCCCCCTTAGCTGAAAATCGAGATGCGCAAACTTCCTGTCATCGCCGCCGTCACCCATGCGCTTAAATCGGTTGTCACCTACCGCATGGCGGGGATACGGATCGGCGGGGCGTGGATGATCGTGCTCTTCGTGCTGAATGCGGTGGAACTGCTGTTGATCGGCACGGATTCTAGCGAAAACCCAAGCAATGCCGGCACCCTGGCCGAAGTTGTTTCGGCGTCAGCGGGACTGGTCGCATTCTCCTCGATCGCCGTTGGCTGGCACAGATATATCTTGAAGGACGAAATTCCGGCTGCCGCCTCGTCCCTTCGGGTCGACAATCTGGTTATGCGCTATCTCGGAAACTCGCTGCTCGCCCTGATGGCCGGTGCCCTGCCGCTGGCATTTCTGGCTATCGGAGTGGCCCTGCTGCCGCAACTCGCGGTGCTGCTATTGG
>JANLYR010000271.1:0-3010 GCA_031365765.1 Hyphomicrobiales bacterium
GCGGCCACAGCCACGCAACCGCACCGAGATGATCCTCATGCGCATGGGTCAACACCAGCCCCGACAGATTGCGCCGGTCGCTGGCGATGAACGACACATCCGGCAATATCACGTCGATGCCGGGATCGCTGTCCTCGCCGAACTTGACGCCGAGATCGACCATCAGCCATTCGCGGTCGTCCGCCGCTCCAACGCCGTAGCAGTAGCAATTCATGCCGATCTCGCCGATGCCGCCAAGCGTCAGCAGCACGAGATCGTTGCGATGCTCGAACTTGCGCTTCATGGCGCGGCCATCGCGGCAAAACGCACTTCACCGGCGCGGATCAGGCGGCGGCTGCCGTCTTTGCGCTCAAGGACCAGCGCGCCATCGTCGGTGATGCCTTGAAATTTTCCCTGTGTTCCGTCTTCTGTCAGAATGTCGCCACCAAGTCCGCTGGCGCGCCTAAGCCATGCGTCCCGGATGAAAGCGAAGCCTTCGCCATCGCGCCATTGCGCGAGCCGCAGCGCAAGTTTCGCAGCCAGGATCTCCAGCACGGCTTGCGGCGCGAACTGCGCTCCCAGTTGCGTGACCGGATAGGGCAGTCCCTCCGGTGCATGCGCCAGATTGATGCCGCAGCCCAGCGCCAGCACGGTCGGATCCGTGCCCAGGATTTCGAGCAGAATGCCGCAGAACTTGGCACCCTCCAGCATCACGTCGTTCGGCCATTTGATCGCAATCGCCGTCTCGGGCCTGAGCGCTTTCGCCAGGTCGTGCACCGCAAGGGCCGCGACAAAACTCAGTTGCGCCGCGACATGCGGTGGGGCACCAACGGTGATGAGCAGCGTGGCATAAAGGTTTCCCGGGGGGCTGACCCAGGCGCGGCCAAGCCTTCCGCGCCCCGCCGTCTGCTCGGCGGCGACAATCCACAAGGGTCCCCGCTCGCCTTTTTCGGCCAGGCGCCGCGCTTCCGCATTCGTCGAGTCGATCCGCGCGACAGGAAGATGGCGAACGCCTTCGGGAAGTTTCAATAGAGCGACTGCGCGGCCGCCGCCGCCAATTGGATAAGAGGCTGGGCGAACAGGGCGAACAGCAGGGTGAACGCGCCGGACGCATAGGCCACCAGTTTCACTTCGCCATCCATTTTATCGAAAGCTTCCACCGGTTCGTCGAAATACATGATCTTGACGATGCGCAGATAATAATAGGCGCCCACCACGCTGGTGACCACGCCGATCACCGCAAGTGCCATGAGGTTGGCCTTGACGGCGGCCAGGAACACGAAATACTTGGCGAAGAACCCGGCCAGCGGCGGAATGCCGGCAAGCGAGAACATCAGCATCGCCAGCACGAAGGCCAGCCCCGCATTGTTGCGCGCCAGCCCCGAGAGATCGGCGATTTCCTCGATATGGACTCCACGCCGCCGCATGGCGATGACGCAGGCGAAAGTGCCGAGCGTCATCAGCATGTAGATCAGCATGTAGATGACAACGCCCTGCACGCCCTCGACGGTGCCCGCCGCCAGTCCCACCAGCGCGTAGCCGATATTGCCGATCGAGGAATAGGCCAGCAGGCGCTTGATATTGCGCTGGCCGATCGCCGCGAACGAACCAAGCGCCATCGACGCAATCGACACGAAAACGAGAATCTGCTGCCAGTCGGCCTGCACCGCCGCGAAAGGGATCACCATGACACGAACGAAAAGCGCCATCGCGGCGACCTTGGTGGCGGCCGCGAAGAACGCCGTGACCGGCGTTGGAGCGCCTTCATAGACATCGGGTGTCCACATATGGAACGGCACCGCACCCACCTTGAAGGCAAGCCCCGCGATGATGAACACCAATCCGAAGATGAGTCCGATGCTCGAGCCTTGCGCACCCAGTGCCGCGGCGATCTGGCTGAAGCCGACGGAGCCGGTGAAACCATAGACCAGCGATGCGCCATAGAGCAGCATGCCTGACGACAGCGCGCCGAGGACGAAATATTTGAGCCCCGCTTCCGACGAGCGCGCGCTGTCGCGGTTGATCGCCGCCACCACATAGAGCGCCAGCGACTGCAGTTCGAGGCCGACATAAAGTGCGATCAGGTCATTGGCCGAAATCATCATCATCATGCCGGTGGTCGCCAGCATGACCAGGATCGGATATTCGAAGCGCGCCATCTTTTCGCGCTTCATGAAGTGATGCGAAAGCACGATCGACGCCGCCGACCCGAACAGCGTGAGCAGCTTCATCACCCGCCCGAACGTATCGACGATGAACGCCCCGGCAAACGCCGTCTCCTTCGTCTCGCCGGTCCACAGCACGAGGACGGCCACCAGCGCCAGCGAAAGCAGTGCGCCGATCGTCACCTGATCGGACGTCTCGCCCTTGCGGAATACGCCGAACATCAACAGCGCCATCGCCAGCACGGCCAGTACAATTTCCGGCATTACCGCCGCGGCGTTGGTGGTTGCAAACAGCGGCATGGCGCGTCCTATGGCAATGCGGCGGTGGTCACCGCCTTCATGGAGCTGAGCAGGCTTTCGACCGACGCGCCGAAGACATCGAGCAGCGGGCCGGGATAGATACCGAAAAAGATCGTGAGCACGACGAGCGGCGCCAGTGTGGCAAGTTCGCGCGGCGTCATGTCGGCGATATGCGCAAGCGAAGGCTTCTCCAGCACTCCGTAGATCACGCGGCGATAGAGCCACAGCGCGTAAGCCGCGGAGAGGATGACCCCGAAAGTGGCGAGGAATGCGACCCAGGTGTTGCTGCTGAACGCGCCCATCAGCGTCAGGAATTCGCCGACGAAACCGCTCGTGCCCGGCAGTCCCACATTGGCCATGGTGAACACCATGAAGGTAAAGGCATAGAGCGGCATGCGGTTGACCAGCCCGCCATAGGCCGCGATCTCACGCGTATGCATGCGGTCATAGACGACGCCGACGCACAGGAACAGCGCGCCAGAAACAAGGCCATGGCTGATCATCTGGAACAGCGCGCCGTCGATCCCCTGCCGGGTCAGGGTAAAGATGCCCATGGTGACGAAGCC
>JANLYR010000279.1:0-7243 GCA_031365765.1 Hyphomicrobiales bacterium
GCCGTCACCAGAAGCTCGCCCGGATAGGGGGCGGCCAGGTCTTTCGGCACCCGCGCTTGCTCCTCCGCGCTCAACGGCTCCGGCACCCAGTCGCCGATATTCACATAAGGCACGTTGATCGGCGGCCAGTGGTACGAGCGCGGAATGATGCGGGTGGGACCATTGTCCTTCGTCATGTCGTCGAACAGCACCAGTGCATTGGTCACCCACCAGTCGTCGGCGAATGTCTTGGGCACATCGACATGCAGATCCTGATGGCCCTTGCCCGGTGAGGGATCGCGCAGGTTGGCTCCATGCAGCTTGATCTCGCCCAGCATATGATGCGCCGCCGCCAGCAGCGGCTTGCAGGCGAGGCAGATGTCATAGGCCGCGGTCTTGTTGTAGATGTTGGATACGCGCGGAGCACCTGGCTCGACATGCACCTCGTGGCCGCCCTTCTCGCCTTCGGCTGAATGCAGACGGTCGAATTCCGCCGCCATGGCGCGGGCTTCCGCCTTCGAATAATGGTTCTCGATGACGATGAAACCCTGGTCGTCGAGTTGGTCGCGCTGGTCCGCCGATAGTTCGCGGCCGGTCACGCCCAGTTCGCGCAATGCCTGCTTGGTGTACATGATGGAGCCCTCCGTGGCCCCAAGAGTATCACGCAGGCGTCAGAGCGCAACGCCGCGCGCCGCCAGAAAGGCAAGAAACTGTTCCACCTCGCGGACCGGAACTTCGGCCAGCGTGCCCACCTTCAGTGTCTCCAGCTGGAACGGTCCATACTGCACCCGGATCAGCCGGTTCACCACGCAGCCGAAATGCTCCGCAAGCTTCCTGATCTCGCGGTTCTTGCCCTCGGTCAGCACCACCCGGTACCAGCTGTTGCTGCGGCCGCCCTTGTCGTATTCCTCGACGAATTCAGCACCCCGATAGGCGATACCGTCGATCTCGATCCCCTGCGCCAGCGCTTCGATATTGGCGGGCGTCAGCTTGCCCCGCACCCGCACCCGGTAAACCCGTGCCAGACCCGTTTCCGGCTTCATCATCGCCTGGGCCAGAGGCCCGTCCGATGTCAACATCAGCAGCCCCTCGCTGTTCACATCGAGGCGGCCCACGCTCATCAGGCGCGGCAGCGATGGATTGGTGAGCGCCGGCAGGTCGAACACCGTCTGCCTACCCTTGTGATCGCGCGTCGTCACCAGCACATCGAGCGGTTTGTGGAGACGATACAACCGGGGCAGCGGTTTCGTCGCGGGGGCCACCGGTTTTCCGTCCAGCTTGACCCGATCGTCCTCCTCCACTGGAGTCGTGGCGCCGGCGACAGCGCCATTCACCGACACGCGGCCATCCGCCACCAGACGCTCGGCCTCGCGGCGGCTGCCGATCCCGGCCCGCTGCAGATAAACGTTGAGACGCATCAGGCGGGGGCGGCCCGGGGCCCGAAGTGCGCAAAGCGCGGGTCAGGCAACTCCCTAACCGTCACCCCCGCAAAGGCAGGGGCCCCGCTGAAACGCTGACACATAGAGGGATTACCGCCTTCGCGTGAATGACGAGATGGGGGAGCGGCGAGCACCAAAAATCAACCGGCACGAGCCTTGACGATTGAATCGGTCTCTGCGGAAAGTGAAATGCTCATGGTCTTGGTCGGCATGCGGAAAGCCTAGCGCTTTTGCGAAAGTTTCACAAACTCTGCGAAAACTCCGCAGGCCGCCGCTCACGCGCCAGGCGGTCGAGCACGCCGTTGATGAACTTCGGTTCCTCGATATCGAAGAAGGCCGAAGCCACGTCGACATACTGGCTGATCGCCACGCGGGCCGGCACCCGGTCCATGAACATCACCTCATAGGCGCCCGCCCGCAGGATGGCGCGGACGGTGGCGTCGAGCCGGTGGAGGGGCCAGCTTTTATCCAGAATGCGGTCCAGTTCAGGGTCGATTGCCGGTTGCTCGCGAACCGTGCCGTCGACGATCTCCTTGAGTAATTTGTAGTCGGCTTCGCCGCATTGCCCGCCGTCGAAATCATCGCCCGCCGCGCGCGACGAAAACTGCGCCAATGTTTCACCGACATCGGTTCCGGCCAGGTCCATCTGGTACAGCGCCTGCACCGCGCCAAGCCTCGCGGCGGCACGTTCGACCGGTTTCGGGCGGCGGGGCGTGGTCAACGGCTTTTCGCTTTCTTCATCGACCGGGCAATGCGGATCATCGCCAACGCCGCCAGCACGGCACCGCCCCCCTTGTCCATCTCGCTCACCCTGGCCCTCGCCCAGGCTTGCGCCTCGTTTTCGCAGGTGAGGATACCGTTGCCGATCGCCAACCCCTTCAATGTCAGATCCATAAGGCCACGCGCGCTTTCACCGGCCACGATATCATAGTGCGAGGTTTCACCCCGGAGCACGCAGCCCAGCGCCACATAGCCGTCATACCGGCCGCTGTTCTTTCCCATGACAATGGCGCCGGGAATTTCCAAAGCGCCGGGCACCGTTACGCGGTCCCATTTCGCTCCCGCCTTTTCCAGAGCGGCAATGGCGCCGTTCGCCAGTTCATCGGAGAGTGCCGCATAGTAGCGTGCCTCGACGATCAGCACCCTTGCTTTGACCGGCACGACCGGTGGCGCCACCGTTGACTCTGTTTTCATTTGAGCTGGAACTCCGCGAGCCGCGCCACATAGCGTGCCAGCATGTCGATTTCAACATTGACGGCATCGCCGTCGCGCAGCGCACCCCAGGTGGTGACCGCCAGCGTATGGGGAATGATATTGACTCCAAAAGTCTCGCGATCCGTTTCATTCACGGTGAGAGATGTACCATCCAGCGTCACCGATCCCTTGCTTGCGATAAACCGCGACAATTCCTGCGGCACGCGGATCGTGTAGCGCCTCGAATCTCCTTCGTCGCGGCTCGCTACGATCGTTCCAACGCCATCGACATGTCCGGAAACAATATGCCCGCCAAGCTCATCGCCAACCTTAACCGCGCGCTCAAGATTAATACGCATCCCCTTGTTCCATTTGCCTAAAGTAGTTCTCGACAAGGTCTCCGCCGAAACCTGGACACTGAAACTGCGGGCGGTTTTGGAAACCACCGTCAGGCAGCAACCGGCACAGGACACCGAAGCGCCAAGCGCCAGCCCGGCAGTTTCGTATGCCGTCTTGATTTCAAAGTGGGTGTCGCCCCGACTCTCAACGGCGGCGATCTCGCCAATATCGGTCACGATGCCGGTAAACATGGGAACCTGCGTCCTTCCTAAGGAGAAGGGACGTACACGCTCAAACGGTCGTCCCCAAGCATTTCTTGTTCAACGATACGAAAGCGCGATACTGCTGCATCCAGCCCAAGCCCGGCCAGCGCATCGACGCCCTCTGGACCAAGCGCGCGCGGACCCGTGAACAGGTGAAACTCCTGCACGGCGCCTGCCTCCAGAAACGCCCGGGCGACCTTGGCACCCCCCTCGACCATCAACCGGTTGACACCGCGACGCCCCAGTTCCGCCAGCGTTTCGGGGATCGACCCCCGCAACACCTCCGCCCCGCGCGCTGCCAGCTTCGAATGGGGCGGCAAATCGCGGCTCCGGCTCAGCACGAAGGGCCGGGGCGAACGCTGCTCGAGACCTGGCAGCCTGCAAGTGAGCGAGGGATCGTCGGTGAGAACCGTCTGGATACCAACCACAATCGCATCGCTCTGCACTCGCATGAGATGAACCCGGTCAACACTCCGGGGACCGCTGATCGCCGTGCGGAGGCCGGGGCCGGCCGCAATCTTCCCATCGGCGGAAACCGCCAGTTTCAGAATGACTTGCGGCCGGTGACGGAGAATTCGCGTGAGGTACCCCCCGAGATCGCGGCGGGCCTCCTCCGCCATGCAGCCGGTTTCAACGACAATTCCGGCACGCCGCAGGGTGGCAATGCCATTTCCCGACACGCGCGGGTCTGGGTCTTCCACGGCCACCACCACCCGGGCAACGTGCGCCCGGACCAGCGCTTCAGCGCAAGGCGGAGTCCGTCCATGGTGGGAACAGGGCTCGAGCGTCACATAGGCCGTAGCCCCCGTTGCAGCGTCCCCGGCAATGGCAAGAGCCTCGGTTTCCGCATGGGGCCGCCCGCCGGGCTGGGTCCAGCCCACCCCCACGACGCAACCTTGCCTGATGAGAACGCAGCCCACGGGAGGATTTTCGGCGGTGGTGCCCAGCGCCCTCCGCCCCAGCCGGAGAGCCGTGGCCATCCAGCGGGCGTCAGCGTTCAATCGGGCTCTCTCCGCTCCTCGGCTTCCTCACCGGTAAGCTCGCCCAGCAACTCCTCGAAGTCCTTGGCCTCGCGGAAATTCCGATAGACGGAGGCAAAGCGCACATAGGCCACGTCATCGAGCATCTTGAGGGCCTCCATCACGAGCTTTCCCACCGTCTCGGACTTGATCTCGCTCTCGCCCAGGCTTTCCAGCCGCCGGACGATGCCGGACACCAGCCGCTCCACCCGGTCGGGATCGACCGGACGCTTGCGCAGCGCCACCTGTATTGAGCGCATGAGCTTGTCGCGGTCGAACGGCACCCGCCGGCCCGAGCGCTTCATCACCATGAGTTCGCGCAACTGCACCCGCTCAAAGGTGGTGAAGCGCCCCGAACAGTCCGGACAATAGCGCCGGCGCCGGATGGCGGCCCCGTCCTCGCTCGAACGGCTGTCCTTCACCTGGGTGTCTTCACTGGACCAGTAGGGACAGCGCACCGGCGTTCCTCGTCAGTAGATGGGGAACCGGCCGGTCAGCGCCTTGACGCGTTTCCTGACCGAGGCCTCGACCTTACCATTGCCCGCTTCCCCGTGCTTCGCAAGGCCGTCCAGAACTTCGGTGATGAGGGCGCCGACATCGCGGAATTCATCCTCGCCAAACCCCCGGGTCGTCGCCGCCGGGGTGCCGAGACGAATGCCCGATGTGATGGTGAAGGGTGCGGGATCGAAGGGAATGCCGTTCTTGTTGCAGGTGATGAAGGAGCGCCCAAGGGCTGCCTCCGCCGCCTTGCCCGTCAATCCCTTCCGGCGCAGATCGACCAGCATCAGATGCGTGTCGGTGCCACCCGAAACGAGGTCGCAGCCGCCCTCGCTCATGGCCTTGGCCAAAACTTTGGCATTGGCGGCGACGGCCTTGGCATATTTCCGGAACGCCGGTTTGAGCGCCTCGCCCAGGGCCACCGCCTTGGCCGCGATCACATGCTCGAGCGGTCCGCCCTGCAAACCCGGAAATACGGCGGAATTGATCTTCTTGCCGAGATCGTCGTCCCTTGACAGGATCATGCCGCCGCGCGGGCCCCGCAGCGTCTTGTGCGTCGTCGTCGTCACCACATGGGCATGTTCCAGGGGATTGGGATGGACGCCGCCCGCCACCAGTCCCGCGATATGGGCCATGTCGACCATCAGCAGCGCCCCGCACCGGTCGGCGATTTGCCGGAAGCGGGCAAAGTCGAGCAGGCGCGGATAGCCCGATCCGCCCGCGATGATGAGCTTTGGCTTCACCGCCATGGCCTGCTCGGCCAGCGCATCGTAATCGATCAGATGATCGTCTGGCCTTACCAGATAGGGAGCAACCTTGAACCACTTGCCCGACTGGTTGACCGGCGAGCCGTGCGTCAGATGCCCGCCACAAGCGAGGTCGAGGCCCATATAGGTATCGCCGGGTTGCAGCAGCGCGAAGAACACCGCCTGGTTGGCCTGGGCGCCCGAATGCGGCTGCACATTGGCAAAGCTGCACTGGAACAGCTTTTTCGCCCGCTCGATGGCGAGCGTTTCCGACACATCGACATACTGGCAGCCGCCATAATAGCGCCGGCCGGGATAACCCTCGGCGTATTTGTTGGTCATCACCGAGCCCTGCGCTTCAAGCACGGCGCGCGAGACGATGTTTTCCGATGCGATCAGCTCGATTTCGTTCTGCTGGCGGCCAAGCTCGGCGGCGATCGCTCGCGCCACGCGGGGATCGGCCTTGGCCAGCCGGTCCTTGAAAAACCCCGGAAACAGCGGCCCCGCCTTCGCTTTCCGGCTGGATTTCGCCTTCGTCCGCTTTGCCATTGGTCCGCCCCTTCCGTTGCGCCGCACATGACAGATTGTGCCATTACTCGCAAGAGGAACCAACACGTTGCCTGGCCGTTCAGCCAGCGGAGGAGGACTGGGCCATGAACCGGGATGAGGCTCCTTTGGTTGTCATCAACCGGGATGCTGGCACAGTCCGCAGTCTGGGCGCCGAAAACGCCCGGATAATGATAGGCGGCGGTTTTGAACGGGCGCGAATGTCACCCCGGCTCGAAATGGTTTCGGGCGAGGAGATCGGACGGATCGTCGCCGAGGCGCTGAAACCGGGTGGACCCGCAACCATCATCGTGGGTGGCGGTGACGGGACCATCTCCAGCGTCGCAAGCCTGATGGCAGGGACGGGCAGGACGCTCGGTGTCATTCCGATGGGAACCATGAACCTCTTCGCCAAGGCGCTCGGCATGCCCACCGCCCTCTCGGACGCCATCACTGCGTTGACCAACGCACAGCAGGTGTCAATCGATGTGGGCCGCGTCAACGGCCGCGTGTTTCTGCATCACGTGTCGCTCGGCATGCAGCCACGCATGGTACGCATTCGCGAGCATCTGGGATATGGCTCGCGTTTCACCAAGATCATTAACGGTATCAGGGCCTTGGTGTTTGCGACGTTGCGGCCCCCGCGGCTCACGCTCCATGCCGTTGTCGACGGAAAGGCGAGACGCGTGCGCTCTCCCGCCATCGTCGTCACCAACAATCTCATGGGCGAAGGGCACCTGCCCTATCCCGACTGGATCGATCGTGGCGTGTTGGGTCTCTACGTCGTGAATTCCTTCCGTGCCCGCGATATTTTCCGGGTGGCGGGTGGACTTTTGACTTCGAACTGGGCGGCCAATCCCCATGTCGATGTCGATAGTTGCCGCCATCTTGAAATCCATTCCCTCAAGTCCGGATGGACCGGGCGCCGCAAAATCCTGGCTTCCATCGACGGCGAACTTCGATACGTGCGAGCCCCAATGCGCATTGTCATCGAGCCACAAGCCCTCAAAGTGCTGATGAAATTTGAACCTCGATTAATCTCTGACCGCTAGTATCGCTGGTCAAGAAGGCTAGGTGCGCCGCAACATTCACAATAGAAGTAAAATGTTTCTTAACGATTGTAGCGCTACATCGAATGCATCCTGTGGTTTAGCGGCAGGCACGCGCGGCATCAATCGGACGAAAATAAACGTATGCTGAATACCATCGAAAGCGTGCGC
>JANLYR010000416.1:0-2745 GCA_031365765.1 Hyphomicrobiales bacterium
CGAGAGCTTCAGCGTGAATTCGTTAAAGAAGTTGTCGTTGACCAGTTCAACACCCGGCACCCGAGCCAGCCGCTCGGCCGCCGCCACAGCTCCAGCATGATTAAGTGCAGCAAGATCACGCAGCCCGCGCTCTCCGAGCAAGGTCATGTGGATGCTGAATGCCAGCGCACAAAGCCCCGCATTCGTGCAAATATTCGATGTCGCCTTCTCGCGGCGGATATGTTGCTCGCGCGTTGAAAGTGTCAGGACGAAACCTCGCTTTCCTTCACTATCCACCGTCTCGCCACAGAGCCGTCCCGGCATCTGCCGCACATATTTTTCCTTGCAGGCGAACAGCCCCACATAGGGGCCGCCAAATTGCAAGCCGACCCCGATCGACTGGCCTTCGCCAACGACGATATCGGCGCCCATTTCGCCGGGCGACTTGATCGCGCCCAATGCGACCGGTTCGGTCACGACGGCCACCAGCAAGGCGCCGTGCTCATGGGCCTTGGCAGCAATGGCCGAAAGGTCTTCAATCCGACCGAGTATGTCGGGATACTGGACGACGACGCATGACGTTTCGCCATTGATGGCGGCAAGCAGACGGTTGTTATCGGTTTTGGCCGACAGTTCTGGTGCGGCCGTATCGAGCGTGTCACCAGTGAACTTTGCCATCGTCTTGGCAAGACTCACATAATGTGGATGAAGCCCGGAGGAGAGGATCGCATTCTTCCGCTTGGTGATGCGCCCAGCCATGCTGATTGCTTCCCAGCATGCGGTCGACCCATCATACATTGAGGCATTGGCGACGTCGCAGCCGAGCAGCCGCGCAACCTGCGTCTGGAATTCGAACAGCATCTGGAGCGTGCCCTGCGCGATTTCCGGCTGGTATGGCGTATAGGCCGTGAGGAACTCGCCGCGCTGGATCAGGTGATCGACGCTGGCCGGGATGTGGTGCTTGTACGCCCCACAGCCGAGGAAGAAAGGATGATGCGCCGCCGCCATATTCTGCCGGGCGAGCGCCGAGAAATGCCGCTCGACCGCCATTTCGCTGGCATGATTGGGCAGGCCCGCAATCGGACCAGACAGCCGCGCTTCGGCGGGCACGTCGATGAACAGGTCATCAATCGACGCGGCGCCGATTGTCGCCAGCATCGCCTGCCGGTCGGCTTGGGTGAGGGGAAGGTAGCGCATCAAAGCCCCGCCACGAACGCCTTGTAGGTCGCCTCGTCCATCAGGGCGTCAAGCTCTGCCGGGTCGGCCAGGGTTATTTTGAAGAACCAGCCATCGCCCTCGGGGTCGGAATTGACCAGCGCCGGATCGCCCTCAAGCGCGCCATTGCCTTGGGTCACGGTTCCGCTCACCGGCGCATAGACGTCTGACGCGGCCTTCACAGATTCCACAACGGCAGCATCGCCACCCTTCTTCACTACCGCGCCGGACGCAGGCACTTCGACGAAGACGATGTCGCCCAACTGGCTCTGCGCATATTCGGTGATACCAACGGTCGCGGTCGTGCCATCGACATCGATCCATTCATGTTCCTCGGTGAAATAGCGGGTCATTTGGCGGCTCCTCGGCGGACATAATTGTGGGGAATGAAGGGCATTTTGGTGACGGTCAGGCCGATCCGCTTGCCACGGACATCGGCTTCGAGTGCGGTGCCGGGCACGGCATCGGCGGTCGAGACGAAGCCCATCGCGATGGGTGCCTGAACGCTTGGAGCAAAGCCGCCCGATGTGACGATGCCCACCTGCGTGTCGCCGGCGAAGATCGCGCTGCCCTCACGCACCGGCTGGCGGCCCTCAACAGTAAAGCCGACCCGCTTCGAGGGTGGCCCTTCGGCCAGTGCTTTCAGGATCCGTTCGCTGCCCGGAAAGCCACCTTCCGCGCGGCGGCGCTTGGAAATCGCAAAACCCAAATCGCCTTGCACGGGATCGACGCGTTCATCGAGGTCATGGCCGTAGAGCGGCAACCCGGCCTCAAGCCGCAACGAATCGCGCGCGCCAAGGCCAATGGGCTTCACTTCGGGCTGTGCGACCAGCGCATCGGCGAGCGCGACCACAGCTTCAACAGGCACCGAAATCTCAAATCCGTCTTCGCCGGTATAGCCCGAACGGCTGATCCACAGCGGCTCATGCCCCCACAGAAAGCTGTCGGCCTCCATAAAGAACAGCCGATCCACGCCCGGCACGACCCGCGCCAGCGCATCGACTGCCTTGGGGCCTTGGAGCGCGAGCAGCGCCCGGTCTTCCATATGATTGAGGGTGATTTCATCGGGAAGATATTCGCGGATATGGCCGATATCCTCCCACTTCACCGCACCGTTGACGACCAGATAATGGCCCATCGGCGCGTTGGTGATCATCAGGTCGTCAAGAATGCCGCCCTCTTCGTTGAGCAACAGCGAATAGCGCATCCGCCCTTCGGCTAGTGCCGAAATCTCCCCCGGCACAATGGCCTCAAGCGCTTCAGCGACACCGTCCCCGGTGAGCATCAATTGCCCCATGTGCGAAACGTCGAACAGCCCGGCGCTTTCACGCGTCCACAGATGTTCGGCCATGATCCCTTCATACTGGATCGGCATGGTGTAGCCCGCGAACGAAACCATCCGGGCACCATGCTTGCGATGCCAATCGCCCAACGGCAATTCGAGGATTTCGGGTTCATCGTCGCTCATCAATTGCTCCGTCACAAAAGGTCACAGCACGACAGTGCACAAGCACGTTCCTGCTGCCCCCTCTGTCACGGGAACCTGAGAGC
>JANLYR010000351.1:0-5049 GCA_031365765.1 Hyphomicrobiales bacterium
GCAATACCGGCATCAAGGGGAGTTATTCGCCATGTCCGATAAAATCTATCCGGTTCCCGCCAACTGGAAGAAGAAAGCGCTCATCGGCGACAAGGAATATGGGGCGATGTATGCGCAATCGATTGCCAACCCGGACAAATTCTGGGGCAAACAGGCAAAACGCCTCGACTGGTTCAAGGCACCGGCGAAAATCAAGAACACCAGCTTCGAATTTCCCCATGTATCGGTTAAGTGGTTCGAGGACGGCGTCCTCAACGTTTCCTACAACTGCATCGACCGGCACCTGAAGAAGCGTGGCAATCAGACGGCGATCATCTGGGAAGGCGACAATCCTTACGACGACAAGAAGATCACCTATGGCGAATTGCACGGCCATGTCTGCCGGTTCGCCAACATCCTGAAAAAACACGGCGTGAAGCGCGGCGACCGGGTGACGATCTACATGCCGATGATCCCTGAGGCTTCCTATGCGATGCTGGCTTGCACCCGGATCGGTGCGGTCCATTCGATCGTGTTCGGCGGCTTCTCGCCCGATTCTCTGGCCGGACGGATAAACGACTGCGCCTCGAAATTCATCATCACCGCCGACGAGGGTTTGCGCGGGGGGAAGAAAATTCCGCTCAAGGTCAATACCGACGCGGCACTCAAGAGATGTTCAGGCAATGAGAAAGTGCTGGTCATCCGCCGCACCGGCAGTCAGGTGCCGTGGGACGAGAGCCGCGACCTGTGGTATCACGAGGAAGTGGCCAAGGTTTCGGCCGACTGCAAACCGGAGAAAATGAAGGCGGAAGACCCGCTGTTCATTCTTTATACCTCAGGCTCGACCGGCAAGCCCAAGGGCGTGCTGCATACGACCGGCGGCTATCTGCTCTATGCCGCGATCACGCATCAATATGTCTTCGACTATCACGATGGCGACATCTACTGGTGCACGGCGGATGTCGGCTGGGTAACCGGCCACAGCTACATCGTCTATGGACCCCTGGCCAACGGCGCCACCACGCTGATGTTTGAAGGCGTTCCCAACTATCCCACCAATTCACGCTTTTGGGAGGTGATCGACAAGCACCAGGTCAACATCTTCTATACCGCGCCGACGGCCATCCGGGCGCTCATGGGGGCGGGTGAAGCACCGGTCACCCGGACGTCACGAAAGTCGCTCAAGCTGCTCGGCTCGGTGGGTGAACCGATCAATCCGGAAGCCTGGGAGTGGTATCATCGCGTGGTGGGCGACCGCCGCTGCCCCATCGTCGACACCTGGTGGCAGACGGAAACCGGCGGAATCATGATCACGCCACTGCCCGGTGCGACGAAGCTCAAGCCCGGATCGGCGACACGTCCGTTCTTCGGCGTGCAGCCCGCTTTGGTCGATGACCAGGGCAAAATTCTGGAGGGAGCAGCCTCGGGCAATCTGGTGATTCTCGATTCATGGCCGGGCCAGATGCGCACCGTATATGGCGACCATGAACGCTTTGTGCAGACCTACTTTTCCACTTACAAGGGTACTTATTTCACCGGCGACGGCTGCCGCCGCGACGCAGACGGCTATTACTGGATCACCGGCCGTGTGGATGATGTGATCAACGTATCGGGGCACCGCCTCGGTACCGCTGAAGTCGAATCGGCGCTGGTGTCGCATCCCATGGTTTCGGAAGCCGCGGTGGTGGGCTATCCGCATGACATCAAGGGTCAGGGCATCTACTGCTATGTAACCTTGATGGCAGGCGAAGAGGGAACCGATGAGCTCCGCAAGGGGCTCGTCGCCCATGTGCGCAAGGAAATCGGTCCGCTTGCCAGCCCGGACAAGATCCAGTTTTCGCCGGGTTTGCCCAAGACACGCTCCGGCAAGATCATGCGGCGCATCCTGCGCAAGATCGCCGAGGACGATTTCGGGGCTCTGGGCGATACCTCGACACTGGCCGATCCCGGGGTCGTGCAGGACCTGATCGACAATCGGCAGAACCGGAAGGACTAGCCTGTCACGGCGAAGGCGGATAAGTTCTCGGCCATGACCGCCCTGACCAAACCGCGGATGACGGTTGACGAATATTTGAACTGGTCGGTTGACTTTCCGGGCTGTCACGAATTGTTCCGAGGCGAAGTGCACGCCATAGCGCCTGAATCCGCAGGTCATGCCGAAACCAAAGGTAGCGTTTACTCCGCACTCCTGGCCGCGGTCGGCCGCCGCCGGCTTCCTTTTCATGTATTGCCCGATGGCTTGACGGTCAGGATCGACGGCGAAACGGCTTATGAACCCGACGCGCGGATTTATTGCGGAGAGAAGCTTGCCGCGACAGCGCTCGAAGTTCCGAACCCGGTCATCATCGTTGAAGTTCTGTCTCCTTCTACGCGCCGGGTCGGTGTTTCGCTGAAGCTTGCCGGCTATTTCCGGCCGCCGAGTGTTGCGCATTACCTAATCGTCGATCCCACGCAACCCCTCATCGTTCATCATGCGCGCGGTTCCGGCGACACCATCCTCACACGCGTCATCACCACAGGCAAAATAACCCTCGATCCGCCCGGGATCGAGCTTGCCCTGGCTGAAATCTACGGCACCTGACCAATTGCGATATTGCGGCGCACAAGGTACAAGCTGTGAGCAGCACGGATTGCATTCATGACCGAGACGAAACCCGATCCAAGGCCCCTGTCGCCCCATCTCCAGATCTACCGGCCGATGCTGTCGACGATGATGTCGATCACCCATCGCATCACCGGTGCTGCGCTGTATTTCGGCACAGCGCTGCTAGTGTGGTGGCTTTGGAGCGCTGCCCAGTCTGATGCGTCTTTCGCACTGGCATCTGGGTTTTTCAGCCACTGGTTCGGCGTGTTGGTGCTGATCGGATTTTCCTGGGCGCTGATCCATCACGCGCTGGGCGGCATCCGTCATCTGATCTGGGACACCGGCCACGGCTTTGGCCTTGCAACGGTGGAATGGCTGGTCCGCGCCAATCTGATAGGTTCGGTCGCGCTGACCGCCCTGCTCTGGATCGTCGTCTATGGGGTCATCGCATGAGCATTCGCACGCCCCTGGCGCGGGTTCGAGGACTGGGTTCGGCCAAATCCGGGACGGAAACGTGGTGGCTCGAACGCATGACAGGGCTCGCCAACATTCCACTCAATCTCTTTCTCGTGGTATTCGCGGTGATGCATGTAGGGGCCGCGCGTGCCGAGGTCATTGCCAGTGTACGCAATCCGCTGGTGGCTGGACTGCTGGCTTTGGCCTTCATCGCGATTGCGTGGCACATGCGGCTCGGCATGCGCGCGATCATCGAGGATTATGCGCACGGCCATGCGACGAGAGTTGTCCTGCTTCTGCTCAATACCATATTCACGGTAGGGCTGGCACTCGCGGCTCTATCGGCAATTCTCAAGTTGAGTCTGGCATCCTGACATGGCGGATGACCTCAATCTTTCGACTGCGGCACGCTCCTTCGCCATTGGAGGGCGCGCCTATCCCATCGTCGATCACAGCTATGATGTGCTGGTAGTAGGCGCGGGCGGTGCCGGACTTCGCGCCACGCTCGGTGCTTCGCAGGCGGGGCTCAAGACGGCGTGTATTACTAAAGTGTTCCCCACCCGCTCGCATACCGTGGCGGCGCAGGGCGGCATCGCCGCTTCGCTCGGCAATATGGGGCCGGACGACTGGCGGTGGCACATGTATGATACGGTCAAGGGCGCGGACTGGCTGGGCGACCAGGATGCCATCGAATATCTCTGCCGCAACGCGCCGACCGCGGTTTACGAACTCGAGCATTTCGGCCTGCCGTTTTCGCGCACCGAAGATGGCAAGATTTATCAGCGTCCATTCGGCGGCATGATGATGAATTTTGGCGAAGGCCCGCCGGCCCAGCGCACCTGTGCCGCGGCCGATCGCACCGGCCACGCCATGCTGCATACGCTTTACGGCCAGTCGCTCCGGCATTCGGCGGAATTCTTCATCGAGTATTTCGCGCTCGACCTCATCATGCAGGATGGCGCATGCCGGGGAGTCATGGCGCTGTCGCTGGAAGACGGGTCGATCCATCGCTTTCGCGCCCATAAGACCATCCTCGCAACCGGCGGCTATGGCCGCGCTTATTTCACCGCGACCTCGGCCCACACCTGCACCGGGGATGGCAATGCCATGGTGCTGCGCGCCGGACTGCCGCTGGAAGACATGGAATTCGTGCAGTTTCACCCGACCGGCATCTATGGCGCGGGCTGCCTTATCACCGAAGGCTCGCGGGGCGAGGGCGGCTATCTCACCAATTCCGAAGGCGAGCGCTTCATGGAGCGCTATGCGCCTTCGGCCAAGGATCTGGCGTCACGCGATGTCGTATCGCGCTCGATGACGCTGGAAATTCGCGAGGGGAGGGGCGTGGGTCCGCACATGGATCATATCCATCTGCATCTCGAACATCTGGACCCGAAGATTTTACATGAAAGGCTGCCTGGCATTTCCGAGTCGGCGCGGATTTTCGCCAATGTCGACGTGACGCGCGAACCCATCCCGATTCTGCCGACGGTGCACTACAACATGGGTGGCATTCCCACGAATTATCATGGCGAGGCACTGGCCGGCGATCCAGGCGATCCTGAAAAAACCGTGCCTGGCCTGATGGCAGTGGGCGAGGCCGCGTGCGTCTCTGTCCACGGAGCCAATCGCCTGGGCTCCAACTCGCTGATCGATCTGGTTGTGTTCGGGCGCGCGGCTGGACTCAAATGCGCTGAAACCATCGCTCCCGACACGCGCCACGCGGACTTTCCGCCCGGCGCCGGCGAGGGCGCCATCGCCCGGCTTGACCGTTACCGGTTCGCCAGCGGTTCGACGCCGACATCCGCACTGCGCCTGCGCATGCAGAAGACTATGGAACAGAACTGCGCGGTGTTCCGCACCGGCGCAGTGCTGGCCGAGGGCAAGGCGAAAATTGCGGCGCTCTGGGCTGCCGATGGCGACATTCGGGTCAGCGACCGTTCGCTCATCTGGAACAGCGATCTCGTCGAGACACTGGAATACGAGAACCTGATTCTGCAGGCGGCGGTGACCGTTGAAGGAGCGCTCGCCCG
>JANLYR010000386.1:0-12909 GCA_031365765.1 Hyphomicrobiales bacterium
GGCAGCTCCTGCCGCAGCTTTCCGGGAACAATGCCAAGGGCGAACTGTACCTCACCGATCTGGTGGAGCTGGCGGTTGCGGCAGGCGTTGGGGTTCGCTTTGCGGAATGCGCGGAGGCGGAAGTGGCTGGGGTCAACGACCGGGCCCAGCTCGCCGCCGTCGAACAGTCGTTCCAGGAGCGATACCGCCGCCGTTTCATGTTGGACGGGGTGACCCTGGTGGCCCCCGACACGGTGCATTTTTCCGCCGACACGGTGTTGGGTACCGATGTCATGATCGAGCCGCATGTGGTTTTTGGGCCAGGGGTTCGGATCGGCAACCGGGTGGATATACTGGGGTTTTCACATCTCGAAGGCGCTTCGGTTTCCGATGGCGCCCGGATCGGTCCGTTTGCCCGGCTGAGGCCGGGGGCCGAGATTGGTGCCGACGCGCATATCGGCAATTTCGTCGAAGTCAAAAAGGCGGTGATTGGCCAGGGCGCCAAGGCCAATCACCTGAGCTATTTGGGTGACGCACATATCGGCGCCAACACCAATATCGGAGCGGGAACGATCACCTGCAATTATGACGGTTATGAGAAGCATGTGACCGAAATCGGCGCCAATGTATTTGTCGGATCGAACACCGCCCTGGTGGCGCCGGTCACAGTCGGGGACCGTGCCAATATCGCGGCGGGGAGCGTCATCACCCGCGACGTGCCCTCCGATGCGCTGGCCATCACCCGGGCCGAACTGCAAATCCGCGAGGGCTGGGCCATCCGCTACCGTGAACTTAAACGCGCCCGCAAGGCCGCCCGGACAAAGGGCTAGGAGACAGACGCATGTGTGGAATTGTTGGAATTCTCGGGCGCCAGCCCGTGGCCCACAGCATCGTCGAGGCCTTGAAGCGGCTGGAATACCGCGGTTACGACTCGGCCGGCGTGGCGACGATCAACAATGGCAAGATCGGCCGCAGGCGGGCGCCCGGCAAACTGCGGCATCTCGAAGAACGCCTGCTTGCGGAACCCCTGCTCGGCACCTCCGGCATCGGCCACACGCGCTGGGCCACCCATGGGGCCGCCACCGAGACCAATGCGCATCCGCACATGGCGGGTGACGTCGTCATCGTCCACAACGGCATCATCGAAAACTTCCGTACACTGAAGGATGAGCTGACGGCGGCCGGCGCGGTGTTCGAAACGCAGACGGATACGGAAGTCGTGGCGCATCTCATTTCGCACGAGCGGGCCAAGGGCAAACCGCCGCGCGAGGCGGTGCGCGATGTGTTGAAACGGCTGGAAGGCGCTTTTGCCCTGGCAATCCTGTTCAGGACCGAAGACAATCTGCTGATCGGCGCCCGCAAGGGCAGTCCACTGGCGGTGGGCCACGGCCAGGGCGAAATGTATCTCGGCTCGGATGCGATCGCGCTCTCTCCCTTCACCAACCGCGTGACCTATCTCGAAGATGGCGACTGGGTGGCGCTGACCCGAACGTCCATTGAGATCTACGATGCCGACGGCCGGCAGGTCATCCGGCCGATGAGCTTCTCGCAGGCGTCCTCGATGCTGGTCGACAAAGGCAATCATCGCCATTTCATGGCCAAGGAAATCGCCGAGCAGCCCGAGGTGGTCGGCCATACGCTGGCCGAGTATCTGGATTTCTCCGAGCGCGCCGTGCGGCTGCCGGAGAAACTTCCATTCGATTTCGCCAAACTCGACCGCCTGACCATCACCGCCTG
This sequence comes from Hyphomicrobiales bacterium, assembly GCA_031365765.1. GTDB lineage: Bacteria > Pseudomonadota > Alphaproteobacteria > Rhizobiales > Aestuariivirgaceae > Aestuariivirga. The sequence goes on from JANLYR010000386.1 coordinate 1,717, forward strand.
CGGCACGGCATCCTATGCGGCGCTGGCCGCCAAATACTGGTTCGAGCGGGTGGCGCGCCTTCCGACCGAAGTCGATATCGCTTCGGAGTTCCGCTATCGCGAGGCGCCATTGCCGAAGAACGGTCTGGCCATCGTCGTTTCCCAGTCGGGCGAGACTGCAGATACCCTGGCGGCGCTGCGCTATTGCAAGGAGCAGGGACAACACACGGTCGCCATCGTCAATGTGCCTGAATCGACCATCGCGCGCGAATGCGACCTGGTGCTGCCGACCTTTGCCGGACCGGAAATCGGCGTTGCCTCGACCAAGGCCTTCACCTGCCAACTCGCCGCCCTTGCCTGTCTCGCCTTGCTGGCGGCGAAGCTTCGGGGACATCTTACCCCGGCGCGCGAACGGGAACTGGTCGGCGCACTGATCGAAGCGCCGCGCCACATGGCGGAAATCCTCAAGGACGAAAAACATATTGCCGGCGTGGCGCGCGAGATCGCCCATGCGCGCGATGTGCTCTATCTCGGTCGCGGCATCAACTATCCGATCGCCCTTGAAGGGGCACTCAAGCTCAAGGAGATTTCCTATATCCATGCCGAGGGCTATGCCGCAGGCGAGCTGAAACACGGTCCGATCGCGCTCATCGATGAAAACGTGCCGGTCATCGTCATCGCACCGCGCGACGAGCTCTATGAAAAAACCATTTCCAACATGGAGGAAGTGGCGGCGCGGGGCGGCAAGATCGTCCTGCTGACTGACAATTCCGGTGAGGATGGACATCAGGCGTTCCGGCGCATCCGGGTGCCAGCCGCCAATCCATTCATCAGTCCGCTGCTTTATGCCGTACCGGTTCAGCTCATCGCCTATCACGCAGCGGTGTTCATCGGTACCGATGTGGACCAGCCCCGCAACCTGGCGAAGTCGGTAACGGTGGAGTAGTTATTTTCCGGAGAGAGAAAGGCGATTGCTCCGCGCCGCCATCAGAAAAATCACAAGCCCCAGCATAGTCAGGATTGCCGCCACGAAGAAACCGACATTGGGCGATTTGACCCAAGCGTTTTCCTGCATGAAGTAACCAAACACCTGGGTGTACATCACCGTTCCCGCCAGCATGCCGATGCTTTGCAGGCTGGCTATGCCGCCCTGGAGCTCCCCTTGCGCATTGGGCGGCGCCTCGCTCGACATTATGGCGGAAAGAGCCGGATGCACGAAACCTTCCGGAGCATGGATGACCAGCAGCACGAGCACGGCGAACAGCCCCGGCGCCAGTCCATAGCCCACCGATACGCCGGCAGCGATCATCAGCCCGAACACCACGGTCCGAAATTCGCCCAGCCATTTGACAGTAGGTCCGGTCAGTCCGCCTTGCACGATGGCGGTTACCAGACCGAAGGCCGCGAGCGTCAGCCCGATCATCGCCTCGCTCCAGCCGAAACGCGCGATACCCCAGAAGGCCCAGAGTGCTGGATAGACGGCGGTGGCGAAAAAATAGATGAACATCACCATGGCGAGACGGAGCACGCCCCGGTAACTGGCGAAAACTTTCAAAGCGCCCACGGGATTGGCACGGGCCAACGAGAACGGCCGGCGCTGTTCACGCGGCAGCGTTTCCGGCAGCACCAGATAGCCGTATAAAAGATTGGCGGCAGCAATCCCCGCCGCCACGAAGAAGGGCACGCGCGAGCCGAATTCTCCCAGCAGGCCACCAATTGCGGGGCCGATGACGAAGCCAAGGCCGAAAGCGGCGCCCATCAGGCCAAACGCCCGGGCGCGATTCTCCGGTGTGGTGATGTCGGCCAGATAGGCATTGGCGGTGACATAGGACGCTCCGCAAATGCCAGCGAAGATCCGTCCGATGAACAGCCAGACCATGGTGGGTGCGAAAGCCGTCAGCAAATAATCAACGGCGAGTCCGAACACGGACAATAGCAACACCGGCCGCCTGCCATAGGCATCGGAGAGGTTGCCCAAGGCGGGACCGAGCAGGAACTGCATGCCGCCATAGGCAAAGAACAGCCAGCCTGCGAGAAGCGATGCGCCGGCCAGGTCGCGGCCGCTGACTTCGCCGATCAGCTTGGGCAGCACCGGCATGATGAGACCGAAGCCCACCATGTCGAGCAGCACCGTCACGAATATGAAGGTCACCGCGTGGCGGCCAGGCTTGCGCGGTTTCAAACCCTAGTGGCTCCGGCGGCCGCGCAGCCGGTACGCCTTGTTGCGCGGATCGAAGCCCTCGAAATATTCCCGCACCTGGGGATGGCGCACGGGTGCACCGGTGTCATCCATCAGCAGATTCTGTTCGGATACGTAAGCGACATATTCCGTCTCCTCGTTTTCCGCGAGAAGGTGGTAGAAAGGCTGGTCGCGGCGGGGCCGGATTTCCTCCGGTATGGATTGCCACCATTCCTCGGTATTGTTGAAAACGGGATCGACGTCGAAGATCACGCCACGAAACGGGAACAGGCGATGCCTGACCACCTGGCCGATCGCGAATTTGGCGGAGGGGAGCGACTCCATACCCCTCTGCTTGCCTATAGCGGCCGGAGAAGGCAAGAGGCCCGGCCGGAGCGCGGGCAGCGGATGCGGAATTTCCTTTGCGCGTGGTAAAACGGCACTATCTTCCGGGACTGCCATGTCTGACAAAAAAACAACGACGGTCCCCGTCGCCGCCGCGAGCGATGTCGAAGCCTTCCTTGCCAAGGTTCGCGCCGCTCCTTTGGCCGCGCCCAGCGGCAAGCGCGGGCGCCTGGTTTTTGCCATGGACGCCACCATGAGCCGGCAACCGGCATGGGACAGGGCACTTGCCATCCAGTCGGAAATGTTCACGGAGGGTGCCCGCGCCGGAGGCCTCGATGTGCAGCTTGTGTATTTCCGTGGATTCAATGAATGCCGCGCGTCGAAGTGGATTTCCGATGCCAGCGCGCTGGCGCGGCTCATGACGGCGGTCGATTGCCGGGGCGGCAACACGCAGATCGGCCGCGTGCTCGCGCATTTGAAAAGCGAAGCTCAGGCATCGCAAGTCAATGCCGCAGTTTATGTCGGCGATGCGATGGAAGAGAATGTCGATGTCTTATGCAAGACGGCAGGTGAGATCGGACTGCTCGGGGTGCCGGTCTTCATGTTTCAGGAGGGAAGCGATCCCGTGGCCGAGCGGGCTTACCGCGAGATTGCACGGCTGACGCGTGGCGCTTATTTCCGCTTCACCTCGGCTTCCGCCAAAACGTTGGGCGAATTGCTTTCGGCGGTGGCGGTCTATGCCGCTGGTGGACGCATGGCGCTGAGCGATCGTGCCAGGGCAGGGGGCGCGTCTGCGTTGCTTCTGCAGCAGATGAAATAGGCGATGCCCAATTTCCTTGTGGCGGTGGCGATCATCTTCGGCGGGTGGTGGATGCTGCGCAAATTCGCCAGCAGCCAGCCGTCGCAGGTTCGTGGCCTGATGCGCAAGGGGGCAGGCTTCGCCATCATCGCGGTATCGGGCTTCCTGGCGTTGCGCGGGGCCCTCAACATCGCGATTCCGCTGTTTACATTGGGCCTTGGACTGATCGGGCAGCAGGCCTTCTTCCCCAATGGATTTCCCTGGCAGCAGAAGACACCCGGCCAGCGCTCGCGGGTCGCAACCTCCCTGCTGGTGATGGAACTCGATCACGATACGGGCACGATGGATGGCGAAGTTGCCTCGGGAAGCCTGAAGGGCAGGCGGCTGACGAGCCTCAATCCGGCCGAACTTCGCACGCTTTACGCCCAATGCCAGGCGGTTGGAGATCAGAGCCGGACGCTGTTCGAAGCGTGGCTGGACCGTGTCAAACCCGAATGGCGCCAGGAGTTCGGCGGTGCGGCACGGCAGCAACCGGCGCGTGAGAGTGCGATGACCGAGGCTGAAGCCTATGCCGTATTGGGATTGAAGCCCGGCGCCAGCAGCGAAATGATCCGCGCGGCCCATCGCCGGCTAATGAAGGATTTTCATCCCGACCTCGGCGGCTCCGACTATCTCGCCACCAAGATCAATCAGGCCAAGGATCAGCTTATTCAGGACTGAGGCGGCAACGCCAGGCAACTGACGCTCTGCTGGCTCAACGCTTTGCAGGCATCTTTCGCGGTTTTTTCCGAGAAGCCCGAAAAGCGGGCGCGGTAGATGGTTTCCAGCCCCTTCTGGACGGTCACGGTGAAGGCAGGCTTGTCCTTCACGACCGTGGCGCTGGAGCGCACCATGTAAAGACGTTTCTGGGCTTCACGCTTGTTGGGGAATGCGCCGATCTGGATGTGCCATGTGCCGGCCGCGTTGAGCTTGACCTCGAACGGCGGATTGTCCAGGCCCGAAGGGGCGGTTACGTTGGCTTCGATCACCTTCGGCTCTTCGAGAATTTTGCCGGCGATGGTCTGCGGTTCGGTCGAGGCGGTGGTGACGGCGCTTTCCGCCGGTGCACTCTCGGCAATGGCGGGCTGCTTGCTTTCCGTGAAACGATCGGGCGAAGCGGTGCCGGAAGCGATCTCGAGCACGCCCTTGGACGAGCCCGCAAGTGCCGCGATCGTATTGCCCTTCACGCAGTTGGGGAAATGCTTGTCCAGCATCTTGCGCATATAGGCATCACGCGAACCGCCGCTGCTGCCTCCCATAACGACGCCAATGATGCGCCGGCCGTCACGTTCCGCCGAAGTCGTCAGGTTGAACCCGGAGGCCCGGATATAGCCGGTCTTGATACCGTCGGTCCCTTTGAACTTGCCAAGCAGGCGATTGTGGGTGCGAATCGATTTGCCGTTGTAGGTGAAGGACGCGATGCGGAAATAGGGATAGAGCGACGGAAAATCGCGCTGGATTCTAAGACCCAATGTGGCCTGGTCACGCGCGGTCGTCACTTGCAAGGGATTGGGAAGGCCAGAGGCATTCTTGTATGTTGTCCGGCTCATGCCGAGCGCCTTGGCCTTCTTGGTCATTCTTGCGGCAAACGCGGCTTCGTTCCCTTCAAGATTTTCCGCGATAGCCGCGGCAACGTCATTCGCAGACTTCGTCACCAGCGCCTTGATGGCATTCTCGACTGTTATCGTAGAGCCTGCCTTGAGTCCCAGCTTGGAAGGCGCCATCGTCGTTGCGCGCTGTGAAATCTGCAGTTTGCTGTCCAGCGAGTATTTGCCGGCTTTGATTTCTTCGAACAGGAGATAAAGCGTCATCACTTTCGTCAGGGACGCGGGATGGCGGTATCCATCGGAGTCCTGGTCGAAAAGTACCTTTCCGGTGCGTGCATCGACGGTTATCGCGGAAAACGGAACGCCAGCCCAGGCGGGCACCGCCGCCATCACACCGAGAGCTGTAAAAACGATCAATATCGTGCGACAGACCGCCCGGCAAACCGCGTTATTCATCAATCTTCATCCACTCTCTACGCCCCCCGGCCATCCGGCATAGATCGGAGAGCCTTACTTCCCGGTAAACACACCTTCTTCACGAATCCAATAACCCAAAAATTCTATGTTGCAACGCAAAAATTTATTGACAAAATGGTGCAGTGCAACTAACTACTGAGACATGGTGCTGGGTAAACAGGCAGCACGTGATGGAGAACCCCATGATCAAGTCCTACGAAGAATTGCAAACCCTCGGCAAAGACGGTTTAGAAGCCTATGTGACGGCTGCCAGTGCGATGACCAAAGGTTTCCAGACCATGGCGCAGGAAGCTGCCGAATTTTCGCGCAAATCGTTCGAGCAGGGCACGACCGCCGTCGAGCGCGCCGTTGCGTCCAAGTCGATCGACAAGGCCTTCGAAGTCCAGCAGGGCTATGCCAAGGACGCTTACGAAGCTTTCGTCGGCCAGATGTCCAAGATGAGCGAGCTTTACGTCGCCACCGCCAAGGAAGCCTACAAGCCTTTTGAGACCAGCATGGCCGCCTTCGGCGTCAAGGCTCCTCAGTAAGCCTTCCCAATTTCAGTATCGGCCCGCAACGGAAACGCTGCGGGCTTTTTTATTGCAGTTCGATCAAAACGGGCACGTGGTCCGAAGGCCGCTCCCACTCACGCACATGCTTGTCGATGCGAACATCGACAAGACGGTCGGCCGCCTGGGGTGACAGCAGGTGATGGTCGATCCGGATGCCGTTATTGCGCTGCCAAGACCCGGCCATATAATCCCAGAAGGTAAACGGCCCGGGGCCGCCGGGATGCTTCATCCGTACTGCGTCGCTGAAGCCTTCGAACAACAGGGCGCGAAACCTGGCCCGTGATTCGGGCTGATACAGTGCATCTTTCACCCAATTCTGGGGGAAGCGGGCATCAGCGGGCTCGGGAATAACGTTGAAGTCGCCAGTAAGGATCAGCGGCTCCTCATACTTCAGCAGCAGCTTTGCATGGGCTAAGAGGCGGTCGAGCCACGCCAGCTTGTAGGTGAATTTGTCCGTGCCGATCGGGTTGCCATTGGGAAGGTAGATCGAAGCGATGCGGACGGGGCCAAAGCCGGAGGGGATCACGGCCTCGATATAACGGGAATGGGTGTCGCCATCACCGCCTGGCAGCCCTTTGGTCACCTCATCGGGCGGGCGCTTCGACAGTATCGCCACGCCATTGTAACTTTTCTGTCCGTGAACGCTGACATTGTAGCCCAGATCCTCGATCGCCGTCCGGGGGAAGTTGGCGTCCTCGCATTTCAGTTCCTGGAGACAGACCACATCAGGATTGGCTTCCTTCAACCACGCCGACAGGAGGTCAAGCCGGGCTTTGACCGAATTGACGTTCCAGGTCGCGATCTTCATGCGTCAAATGGAAAAACTTGTGCCGCAGCCGCAGGACGCGGTCGCGTTCGGGTTGCGGATCTTGAAAGACTGACCGATCAGATCGTCGACGAAATCGATCTCGGAGCCTTGAACAAATCCTTGCGAAACCGCATCGATCAGCACGACGGCGCCATCGCGCTCCAGAACCAGGTCGTCGGCAGCCGCAGCCCCGGTCAACGCGAATTCATACTGGAAGCCGGAGCACCCGCCGCCATTGACCGCGATCCGGAGCGCCGTCTTGCCGGCATCGGCCTCGACGATTTCCCGGATACGGCTGGCGGCTCTTTCCGTGATGGTGATGTCATTCATGATAAACGTGTATGTTGGCTGCCGGTCTTGGCTTGTCAACGGATAATCCCATGGAAAGGAAAACGGCCGTCTGGGCCTCGCTGCCGCAAGAGAGCCGGGGGCGGCTTTATCCGGAAGCGGAAAGCCCGCCCCGCAGCCCCTTCGCGCGCGACCGCGACCGGATTATCCACTCTGCTTCTTTCCGCCGGCTGAAACACAAGACGCAGGTCTTCGTCTATCATGACGGCGATCACTACCGAACGCGTCTCACGCATTCGATCGAGGTGGCCCAGGTCGCCCGCTCGATTGCCCGCGCTCTGGGTTTGGACGAGGACCTGACTGAAGCTCTGGCACTAGCTCACGATCTCGGCCACACACCTTTTGGGCACGCGGGCGAGCGCGAACTCGACAGCCTGATGAAACCCTATGGCGGGTTCGACCATAACGCCCAGTCGCTCCGGATCGTCACGCGCCTGGAGCGGAGTTATGCCAAGTTCGACGGATTAAATCTCACCTGGGAAACACTTGAGGGCCTGGTCAAGCACAATGGCCCGCTGCTCGACGCCGAGGGTAACAGCATCGGGGCCTACCGCGAATCGGGCTTGCCCGAAGCTGTTCTTGAATACGCCGAGGCTCATAACCTGGAACTCGCGACCCATGCCTCGGCCGAGGCCCAGGTGGCCGCCATTTCCGATGATATTGCCTACAATGCCCACGACATCGACGACGGGTTGCGCGCCGGCCTTTTCGGAGTGATCGACCTCGGCGACGTTCCTCTGGCCGGAGAAGCTCTTTCGGAGGTACTGAAAATCAATCCGGGGATTTCCGGGCGCCGGTTAGTCCACGAGACTGTCCGACGGGTGTTTTCCGCCATGGTGTCCGACGTGATAGCCGAAACCGAGAAGCGACGCCGCCGGCATGCTCCCGCGTCGGCGCATGCGGTCCGCACACTTGGCACGCCGCTGGTGGGCTTCAGCGAACAGATGCGCGAACAGAACAGGGCGCTCCAGTCGTTTCTGTCGCAACGGATGTATCATCACGCACAGGTGACGGAAATGATGAACCGCGCAAGGCGAGTTATCCGCGATCTGTTTCAAGCCTATATTGAGAACCCCAAACTGATGCCCGACTCGTGGCGGGAGGATTCCTTTACCGACGACCGCAGCCGCTTCGCCCGGCAGGTGTGCGACTTCATCGCGGGCATGACCGACCGCTATGCGCTGGACCAACACAAGCGGTTGTTTGACCTTGATCCACTTTTCCGCTAGCGCCCAAGCGCGCGCGGGATTTCAACCAAATGCCTGGGATCGCCTTTTGACGAAATTTTCCGTGCAATTTCAATTGACTGCCGAGAACTTATGAACCTTTTTGCGCACTTCTCAGAGCTGATCCGGAACGACATCGGCGACCTCGCAGTGAAGGCCGGCGTGGGTCCGGTGGATGTCTCGCGAGTCACCGCCGAGCCGCCGCGGGATTTCACCCATGGCGATATCGCGACCAATGCGGCGATGGTCCTGGCGAAAAGCTTTGCGCTATCGCCGCGCGCCTTGGCGGCGGAGTTGCTTCCCTTGTTGCTGTTGCACGGCGATGTTGCCTCCGCCGAGATCGCCGGGCCGGGATTTATCAATATCCGCCTCAAGGGGTCCATCTGGCCCAAGGTTCTGTCTGCCGCGCTGGCGCTGGGTGAGGCCTATGGCCGCTCGAATTCCGCCAACGGTCTGAAGACCAATGTCGAATATGTCTCGGCCAATCCGACGGGGCCCCTGCATGTTGGGCATGTGCGGGGCGCGGTGTTCGGCGACGCGCTGGCGCGGCTTCTGGCAGAGACCGGACATGCGGTGACCCGGGAATATTACATCAACGATGCCGGCGCCCAGGTCGATACGCTGGCCCGCTCGGCCTATCTCCGTTACTGCGAGGCCCTGGGCGAGGACATCGGCGAAATTCCCGCCGGCCTTTATCCGGGCGATTATCTGAAGCCGGTCGGCCAGGCACTGGTCGCCTTCCATGGCCGCGCTATGTTGGACATGGAGGAGGGCGCCTGGCTCCCGATCGTGCGCACCCTTTCGATGGCGATGATGCTCGACATGATCCGGGCCGACCTTGCGGCGCTCGATATCCGCCAGGAGGTTTTCTTTTCCGAACGGTCGCTGCACGACAGCGGCGAGGTCGATGCGACGATCGCGGAATTGCGCGCCGCCGGTCAGGTCTATGAAGGCCGGCTGCCGCCGCCCAAGGGCGAAGTACCCGTCGACTGGGAGGACCGCGAGCAGACCTTGTTCCGGGCCACGGCCTTTGGCGACGAAATGGATCGTCCGCTCCTCAAGTCCGATGGAAGCCACACCTATTTCGCGTCTGACGTGGCCTACAGCCGCAGCAAGATCAGGCGGGGCTTCAAGGAACTGATCTATGTCCTCGGCGCCGATCATGGCGGCTATGTCAAACGGCTGGAAGCTGTGGCCGCCGCCCTGGCAGGCCCCGGGACCGTCGATGTGGTGGTGCGGTTGTGCCAGCTCGTCAAACTGTACCGGGCGGGCGAGCCGGTCCGCATGTCGAAACGGGCCGGTGAGTTTGTGACGCTTCGGGAACTGGTGGATGAGGTCGGCCCCGATGTTGTCCGCTTCATCATGCTGTTTCGCAAGAACGAGGCGCCGCTCGATTTCGATTTCGCCAAGGTCACCGAACAATCGCGGGATAACCCCGTCTTCTACGTCCAATATGCCCATGCGCGGACCTGTTCGGTGCTGCGTAATGCTGCACAGGAAGGATTAACCGAAGGCGCTATCGACTTCAATTTGCTCAACGATCCCGCTGAAATAGTCGTCATCCGGCGCATAGCGGAATACCCAAGGATGGTGGAAACCGCCGCCCAAGCTCACGAGCCACATCGGATCGCGTTCTATCTCTATGATTTGGCAGGCGACTTCCATTCGCTGTGGAATAAGGGCAAAGAGTCGCCGCAATTGCGGTTTATGGCGAAGGATGACATAAACACCACGATGACGCGTCTCGCCTTTCTGAGCGTGATTCGCTATGTTCTGGCTAATGGCCTTCGAATCCTGGGCGTGAAGCCCGCTGTAGAGATGTGAGCGGAACGGCTGTCAATGGATCAAAACACACCGACGAACGGCACCGGAAGCGACAAGCGCAACTGGCGCGAGCGTCTTGGTATAGGCGGCCGCGAACTGCCGCGCATTTCGGATGAATTCAAAGCGAACCAGCCTCCGGTGCTGGACCGGCCCGCCGTCAGGCCGCCGCAACAGGTGGCAAAGCCGGCGCCCATGGCGCCGCGGGTGTTGGTGGTGAAAAACTCCGGCCCGGCCGAACCAGCCGACCGGCAGCAGCAGGCAAATGCTCCCCAGCCCAGCGCCTTGGCGGAAAAACTGCAGGCCCAGCGCGCCGCGGCTGAAAAGCTTGCCGTGCAGCGGGTGAGCGCGGCGCGCGAGCGCGCCGAAGCAAAACAAATAGCCGACGCGGCTCCCGCACCGGCTTCACGGCCGCCCACGGCTCCTGCAGCAAAGGCGGCCGAAACCGCGCCGGGCAAACCCAAATTCACGTTCGCGGAAGAGGAATTCGTCAACGCGCGAAAAGAGACGGCGCCGCTGCCGCCCGTGTTGCCACCCGTCCTCCGGCAAAATAGTCCGGCGGTGCCGCCGCTGACACCGCCGCGTCCCGCACTTGGCGGCGACAGGGCCCAGACGCCCTTGTTGCGACCGGCCATTCAACAGCCGCAGTTCCGCGCCGATCCGCCGCCCGCCTTTCGGCCTATCGACCCAGGTTCTGCTTATGGCGCGGCGCGGGGCCGTCCTTTCAATATCGAGCCCGGCGTCACCCCCTATGGCAACCGCACCGCGGCGCGTCGCGGGGCGTACGAGTCCTACAGGCGCACAGACGCTGCGGGCTACGAGCCCTCGCTTCATCCTGAAGAATCGCGCGATCCCCGCCAGGCGCGCCCGCTGGCCGCGCGCGCGCGGCCGGTCAGTCCACCTCCCGAGGATGACTATGGGGATGAGTTCGAGGACGAAGTGCCACGCTCGCGGCACCGTGCCAGCGCCAGTGAGTACAATAACGCCTATCGCGATGTGGAAGAGAGCTACCGGGAGGATAATCGCCGTTCCAGCGGGCCGTGGCTCCTTCTCCTTGCGCTGCTGCTGGCGGCA
>JANLYR010000391.1:0-8002 GCA_031365765.1 Hyphomicrobiales bacterium
AAGCATGATGTTCATCGCGGCGTCGGGTGTCTTGACCTGGATTTGACCAAGGTTGGCGGCCCAGTGCGCCTTCACCTCGCCAAGGATCGTCTCGACATTGGCACTCCGGTAGCGCTCGATCAGCACCCGCGCCTGTTCGGCATTGGGCGCGGCACCGAGCAGCATCGTGACCTCGACCGGACGCCCCGCCGATACAGTGACGGTCTGTTGCAGCACGGCGCAAGGATCGAGCCCGCCACCGGTGCGGTTTGACAGCGCCTCGCCAGGTGCCAGAGCCCGTGGTGAAGCGAGCCTGCCGAAAGCCCCGAGGAATTCGCGCCGGTCGCCCGTCCAGGCGGTCTGCGTTCCGCACAGGTCGGCGAAGGCCAGATGCTCACCGAAATCCTGGTTCCACCGGTTGCGGATGAATAGCCCGCCTGAATCCCGGTCGATCTCGGTTGAAACAAAATGTGCCGCGGCGGCGCGAACCGAACCCATCACCAGATCGGCGAAAAAAGTGACGGTCAGCTGGCGGGGCGTTGTTCCCTCGGTGCTGATCCGCAGGCGCTGCAGCTTGATTGCATCGCTCGCGGGAACGAGCTCGAGAAGCTCCATGTGGAGTCCCGCGTCTTGCGCCTCGAACTGCGTATAGCCAAACCCGTGACGCGTGCGGAATTGACCCTCGTTCCGCCGCAGCGGCGCAACGCAAGGGCCCACAAGCACACCTGTCGCCTCGTCCCGGACATAGACGGCTTCGGCGGGCTGGTTGCTGACCGGATCGTTGGACCACTGGGTGATCTGGTTCTCGCGTCCGTTCAATGTCCAGGTGTAGCCACCGCCATCGGCGGCCCGGAGCGAACCGAAATTGGGGTTGGCCAAAACATTGTTCCAAGGCGCTGGCGTGGGATTGCGGGGATCGTGCAGGATGACATATTCGCGCCGCTCCGCATCGAAGCCACCGTAGCCGTTGAAAAACGCCAGCCGCTCGCGCTCCGCGGCGGAAACTTCGTGGCGGCGCACCACGGCGGGACGGGGCGGAATTCTGGCGGGCAAAGGAGCGGGCGCTGCGCTCCGCAGACGCGCCATCTGGCTGTCGAGGTTTCCGGCATGCGCGGTAATCACCACGCGTGCCACCGCCGGCAGCATCATCACCGTTTCCTGGGGCAGAAGATCGGACCGCAGCACGTAGATTTGACCCAGTGACGCGGAAGGATCGCCCACCCCTTCACCCCGGGTTTTGCGGATGAGATCCTCGATGGCCGATTGCAGATCCTGCATGTAGGACGCGCGCCTGTCGTTGAGCACCACGAGATCGACCGGCAGGCGCTTGGCGCTCCAGTATTCGTGCGCCCGCACCAGCTCGCGGACCACGGCGATGTCTTCGATATCCTCGATGCGCACCAGCAGGATCGGTTTCGTCCCCGAAATGCTGTGCGCCCACAACATCGATTGGAGGCGCATATTGGCCTGAATGAAGCCCGGGCTGGGGCGCAGCGCCGGGTTGGAATAGATCAAATAGCCGGCGAGCCGCTGGAACAGATTGGCTTCGCCCGCTTCGATCGAAAGATGCCGGAGCTGGATGCGGGAATGGGTCCAGGCCAGGATCTGCGCCCGTTCATAGGCCGCATGCTGGCGATGCCGGTCGACCAGGTCGAGCACTTCCTCGCGGCTCGATGCGACCAGCGTCCACAACGTGCAACTGGCATGCTGACCGGGAAGGATGCGGACACGGCGGCGCAGCGCGAACACCGCATCAAGCACCGAACCCACGGCGCCCTCGAGTGGTTTCGCATCGCGCAGTGCCGCCGCGGTGACAAGGTCATTGCCTTGTCCGAGAAAGCCCCGCCGCGAAGTTTCGAATTCGAGCGTTCCCTGCTCGGTGCCGTTCACCAGCATGAACTGCGCCGCCCACATCTCCGGATCGGCGGGCGAGCGCCGGCGCCGTGTCGCCACCAGCGTTTCAAGCTCGGGAAGATATTCGGTCTGGACGAACAGTTTGCTGAACGTCTGATGGCCGTCGTCGGAAGCGGCTGGCGCCAGCACCAGCTCCATGTAGCTCGTCATCTCCACGACGCGGGGTGTTGAACCGGTGTTGACGATGGTGACGCGGCGGGCTTCCGCGCTGTCCTCGGTTGAGACCAGGCACTCGAACGCGGTTGAGAACACACCGTCGGTTCTGTGGATCTCCGCCTTCTCCTCCATGAATTCGGCGGAGTAGTAATCGGGTTCGGCCAGCCCCGGCATATAGCCGGACGACCAGATCGCATTGCTTCCCACATCGCGCAGGAAAACATAGGAGCCCCAGTTGTCGAGCGTCGGGTCCTCGCGCCAGCGATTGACGGCGAGCCCCTTCCACACGCTGTAACCGCCGCCCGCCGCCGTCAGCATCACGGTATATGTTCCATTGGAAAGGAGATGGGTGACGGGAGCGGCCGCAACGCGCGGATCGGCGCTACGGGCCTGCGGCGAAACAAGCTCGCGCGCTGCGCCGGCTGGAACCGCCACGGCGACGCTGGCCAGTTTCACCGGAACCTGCCTGGGCGCGCGCTCCTGCAACAGCAGTTCGGCCGAACGCATCATTGGCTCGGAATGAAACAGCGTGCTGAGCGCGCCATTGCTGACGGCATTGTACAAAGCGGTGACAGACATGCCCTGATGATGGGCGAAATAGGCTCTGACGATGGACACGGTCTCGCCGCTACGCAACCGGCCGGGCGTATAATCCAGCGCCTCGTAGAAGCCGTGGAGTCCCGCGCCGCCGGCCTTTTCCAGGGCGACGAAATTATCTGCCGCGGCGCGCGGCGAGACCATCGCGGCCAGCGCCGTGGCATAGGGTGCGATCACCAGATTGTCGGAAAGGCCGCGCTTGAGACCAAGGCCCGGCACGCCGAAATTCGAATACTGATAGGTGAAGTTCACATCCCTGGCGCTGAACGCCGATTCCGAAATGCCCCACGGCGTGCCCTGCTCTCTCGCATACGATATCTGGCGGCGAACGATAAGCCGCCCGGTCTGTTCGATGAGGCTTCCGGCGGGCGCCCGCAGCACCAGCGCCGGCATGAGATACTCGAACATCGACCCCGACCACGACACCAGTGCCGTACCGCCTTCGATCGCAGTGACGGGACGGCCCAGGCGGAACCAGTGCCTGGCCCGCAGATCGCCCTTGGCGATGGCGAAGTAACTGGCCAGCGAGGCTTCCGAAGCCAGCATGTCGTAGCAGCTTTCATCGAGCGCCGCCTCACTGGCGCGGTAGCCGATCGCCATGAGGTTGCGCTGCGGATCGGCGAGGAAGCCGAATTCCATGTCCAGCGCCAGCTGTCGCAGCCGCGCCGCCATGGTTTCAAGCCGCCGCCCGAGCACTTCGATCGCATCGGGATCGAGCGAGGCATCCTGGAACAGGCTTTCGACCGACTGGCGCAACACCCCCGACCAGTGCAACGCCTCGTCGTATTTCGCAGGTTCTCCCGCCGCGGCGAGGCGGCTCACGGATTCATGCAGGGCACTTCCCTGCACCGCCAGATTGATCAGGCGCACCGCCAGCAGTTCGGGTGACGTACGCGCCCGCTCGATGCCGAGGCGGAACGCTCCGATCTGCTGTTCGATATGGGCCGAGGCCTGTTTGTTGCGTCGGAACGCCGATGACTTCAGCAGCTCCCGGTTCAGGATTTCCAGAGCATCGCCGATGCCGTCGAGATAGCGCACACCCGATGGCGGCAGTTCGCGCCACGCGTCGCACAGATTGGCAAGCGCGAAGAGGTGCCCCGCCAGATTGCCGCTATCGACGGTCGAGACGTAGCGGGGCTCCAGTGGACGCAGCGTTTCCGTATCGTACCAGTTGTAAAGATGCCCCCGGCACTTTTCCAGTTTCACCACGGTTTCGACCGTCGTTTCGATGCGGCCGACGGTTTCGGCTAACCCCAGCCAGCCGAACTCACGGGCACTTCCGGCCGACAGCAAATAGAGGCCGATATTCGTGGGAGACGTCCGGTGCGCCACGACGGGCTTGGGGTCCTCCTGAAAATTATCGGGCGGCAGCATGTTGTCGCCTGCCACCACGAAGGTTTCAAAAAACCTCCAGGTGCGCCGTGCCACCATCCGCAGCGCCTGGCGGTCGTGGGGAGAGGCCGCAAGCTCGTCGGTCGGCACGTTGGGTTTGCTGATCCACCAGGCGATGGCGGGGCCGGCCAGCCACAAAGCGGCGACGGGAACGATGGCCAACGCCGCCCCATTGTCGCGCAGCAAGGCGATTGCCAATGCCCCGGCGCCGATGACCACGCTCGACGCCATGAGCGTATAGAGCGCCGACATATGAGCGCGCGTGTTGGAACGCACCTGCGCCGCCGTCGTCCATTCGAGAAGTTTGCGATGGCTGACGAAAAGCCGATAAAGCGTGCGCGCGATGGCGTCCGCCATGACCCAGGCCTGATGGGCGAGAAAAATAAGATTGGCGATGGTGAGCGCCAGCGCCTGCAGGATATCCGACGCCATGACCGAAAGCTGGCTGGTGATGGTGAGGTGATCGCTGCGCAGGCTGGAGCCAGCGAAAACCGGAAGAAGCGACGGGAAAAACCCGGCAAAGATGAGAAACGCCGTCCACGCACCTGCGGCCGCGGGCGGCAGCCACATCCATCCCGCCAGCAGCGCCAGCAGCGTCAGGATCGGCGTGAGCGAGCGCCGCAGGTTGTCGAACATTTTCCAGGTGCCGAGCGGCGGGGGCCGTTTATGCCCGAGCCCCAGGATCCACGGCAGCAATTGCCAGTCGCCGCGCACCCAGCGATGCTGCCTGGCCGATGCCACCGCATAGTGCTCGGGATAATCCTCGACCACTTCGATATCCGTCACCAGTGCCGCGCGCGCGAAACTGCCTTCGAACAGGTCGTGGCTCAACAGCGTATTCTCGGGAATGCGGTTCGCCAGCGCGGCTTCAAACGCATCGATGTCGTAGATGCCCTTGCCCGCGAACGAGCCCTCGCCGAACATGTCCTGATAAACATCCGACACCGCGAAGACGTAGGGATCGCTGCCGCGCCTTGTCGAAAAGATCTTCTGGAACAGCGAGCCGCTGTTCTCGACCGGCAGTGCCGGTGTCACGCGTGGCTGCAGCACGCCATACCCCTCGACGACATAGCCGACGTCGGGGTCGATGCGCGGACGGTTGAGCGGATGGGCAAGCTTTCCGACCAGCCGGCGCGCGGCATCGCGCGGCAGCCGCGTATCCGAATCGAGCGTCAGCACGAAGCGGACGTCATCGGGCACGCGCCCGCCCACCACCATGAAGGTTGTATCGCTGGCGCCCCGGAGCAGGCGGTTGAGTTCGTGCAGCTTGCCGCGTTTTCTTTCCCAGCCCATCCACCGGTTCTGCTGTTCGTTCCAGCGCCGCCCGCGGTGCAGCAGCAGGAAGCGCCCCTGCCCGTATTCGGCATTGAGGCGGGCCACGCCGTCGAGAGCGGCCAGCAGCAGTTCATCGTCGTTATCCGCACTTTCACGCGCCGAGTCGGTCCAGTCGGTGAGCAGCGCGAAATAAAGTTCACCGCCACTGTTGGCGAGATAGTGGACCTCAAGCCGGTCGACCAGTTCCTCGATATCGTCGGTGGAAGTCAGCAACGCCGGCACGACCACGAGGGTTCGCAACTGCGCGGGTACGCCGTCGCGGAGCGCCAGACCCGGCAGCATTGCCGGACGCAGAAGCTGCATCACGGCGTAATTGACCATGCTCATACTGGCGTCGCACGCCACGCCCAGCCCCAGGATTCCCAGTGCGATCGTCAGCGCCACCGGTAAACCGGCAACGGCCAGCGGCCACAGTCCGGTGAGCAGGATGATGGCGGCCAGAAGCGTGATGGCGCTCAGATATCCCGCGAGCCCGGATTTCCGCACTGCGTCCGAAACGCGGCGCCGGAGCGGTGCCCGATAGGCGATCGACTCCTCGAATTCGGGCCGGCCCGCGCCGAATATGTGATAGCCCGGGTCGCCGCGCGTTTCTCCCGCCGAAGTCGGGCTCCCGGCTCGCTCCAGCGCCATGCGCGTGATGACCGGCTCGTCATGCGCCGAATGCTGGGACAGGTCCTCGATGGCGCTGCGATAATCGTTGCGGGTGCGGAAATCCATGTCGCCGTAGGACGAAGACGTGCGCAGCAGTTTGTCCACCGTGCTGACGCCGTCGAACCAGTCTTCCCAGGTGAAGTCGGAAATGAAACGCAGGCTGGTGACCAGGTTCCGCATGGTGACATTGTTGGCCGCCAGACGATGATGTTCGTCGGTAACGGCACTTTCGAAATCGTAGCCCAGAACATGCACGCGGCGTCGCAGCCATTCGAGCGAGGTGGGATCGGCCGCATCCTGGTCGCGCAGCCGCTTGATAAGCTGCACCGCGAATGACAGTTGCACATGCTGCAGGGAATGGGCGGGAGACAGAACTTCCAGTTCCGCCGCCGCCGCGCGCCTGTCCATGAGGCGGTCGGCGAAATCGTCCGCCAGTTCGCGCGCCTGCCTAGCCGCCACGGTGCGCGACGAAATCCGCGCCATGTTCTCGATCATCACCAGGCGAAGGCTGATGGCTGCCGCCCACAACTCGCCGATGGTGAGCGGCTGCACGGTTTGGTAGGCGTTGATGAATTCCGTCAGCGCGTGAGCATCGAAGCGGCTGTCGGTATGCGCCACATAGGCCCATGCGATGCCGAAAATCTGGGGGTGGCCGGCCAACGGGCCGCTGGCGATTTTCGGCAGCTGGCGATAATAGCCGACGGGCAGATCGGCAGTCGCCTGGCCTACATGTTCTTCGATCAGATGATAGTTGTCGATCAGCCATTCGGCGGCGGGCGTGATCGGCTTCCCCGCGGCGACCGTCGCCGTCAGATCCATATAGGCGGAGAGCAAGGTGGCCGCATTGTCCCGTAGGCGCCGCACGACGGTATAGACGGGAATGGGATGCGCCGACGAAACCTGGGAGCCCGCCAGACTCAGCGCGTGATCGCGAAACCGCTCAATGCCAAAAAGTTCAGCCCGAATGGGCTGGCTGTCGTCCCAGGGTGCGGTATCCTTGCGAGGCTTCCCGTCCAACAGATGCCACATCCTCCCCGAATTCTCCGATTTCATGATGGCGGCGACCCGCCCCGCGATTGTTTGATTCCAAAGTCGAAGCCGGATGGAAGTGGAGGAGGCGAAAAGGTGCCTCCTCCTTCGCCGGTTCAGGCCGCGGCCCGCTGATTAACAGATTGTTCGGCAAGCGCGGAAAGTTTTTCGTCGGCCGCAGACTCCTCGTCCAGAGTCTCCTGCAGAATGGATTCGGCGTCATCCATGCCCAGTTCGCGCGCCCACGCCACCAATGTGCCGTAGCGGGCGATCTCATAGTGCTCGACTGTCTGCGATGAGGAAATAATCGCAGCATCAAGGGTGCGATCGTCCTCGATTTCGGACGTCACTTCTTCGGCTTCCTTCAGTAGTCCTTCGAGCGCCTCGCACTTCTTGGCGACAGGCTTCTTCTCCATCGCGGCGAAAACTTCTTCCAGCCTTTTGACATGGATTTCGGTTTCAGCAGCATGCGACTCGATGGCCGCCTTGAGTTCCGGCGCTCTCGCCTTCTTGGCCATGCCCGGAAGGGTTTTCACCAGCTTCTTCTCGGCATAGTAGATATCCTTGAGGGTTTCGAGAAAGAGGTCGTCGAGTGTCTTGATCGGCATGATGTTCTCCTTGTGGGGTTAGATTTACTTCTTGTTTTCGGTGGACAGACCCTTGTTGTCGGAGCCCTGCCCCTTGGTGCTGCGTTCGGAGCGCCATTTGTCGAACTCGTCGCCAAACTTTTTCCGCCGCTCGCCGCGCCACGTTGAGTATTCTTCGTCAAGCATCTTCATCTGCTCGTCGCGCCAGTGCATGTAGTCCGGATCGTGTCCGTGCTCGTGCGATCGGCCGCCCTGCATGCCCGATCCTTGACTGCCTTGCATGCCGCCGGTGCCCTGGTTCGAGGATTCGGGATATTCGCTGCCGAAATATTCGCTGCCGCCCGGCTGGTTGAAGTTCGGGC
>JANLYR010000410.1:0-2749 GCA_031365765.1 Hyphomicrobiales bacterium
ACAATAATTCCGATTGTACATGACACGTCGAACCTATTTCAAAATATAGGGGCGCGGCATGGGCGTGGATGTTTCAAGACATACGGTCAAGGCTTTCTTCAAGACCCTTGAGGCCCAACTGGTATGGCGCAGACCTTGGGAAAATCACCGTCGGGCCGAAATCGTAATTGTCCATTGCATCAATGGCTTCTATAGCACACGTCGGCGCCGCTTAGCCCTTTGCGGGCAAAGTCCCGTAGCTTTCGAATGGAACGTGGCCTAAAATCACCACTTGGAGCGGCAGAAATACGCGAAAAATCAGACTTCGACGAGCAGGCCTACGGACGTCGACGGACCGAGTATTTGTTGTTGAACCGCACTGTGCAGGTCTTTGATACTGACACCGGGCGCTGTGAAAACCCGGTACAGCACGGCACAGGGGCCAGTTTGGCCTGTTCTGCTATTCGAGGATCCTCATTGGGATAGACCTTTTGCCGCGATCTCGGGCGGGCCCGCGCTAACGGCTGTCGATCTCCACCAGCCGGTCCCTGTTTGCCAAGGTCATGCCAAAGCCTGGCGCATCGCCAAGCCGCAGTTTGCCGTTCTGGGGCAGGGCTTCACCGTCGAACAAGCTGCCGAACACCGGCTGGATCGACTGACCGTCGGGACTGGCGGCCACGTATTCGCAAAAGGCCGGCCCGGTCTGGCTGGCGATGAACTGGTAGGAATAGGGGCCGGAGCCGTGTGGCACGACGGAGATATCATAGGTTGCAGCATGGGCGGCAATACGGAGGAGTTCGGTCAAACCGCCCACCCACATCACGTCTGGCTGCAGGATGTCCAGAAGGCGGAGCTCGATCAGGCGCCGAAAGCCGTAACGGGTGTATTCGTGTTCGCCGGTCGTCCATTTCAGGCTCGGATGGGCTTGGCGGATGAGAGCGTAACCTTCGACATCGTCGGGCGAGAGCACCTCTTCCCACCAATAGATGCCGAAGGGCTTGCAGGCCTCGGCAAGACGGATGGCGTAGGAAACGTCCAGCGCCATGTAGCAATCGACCATCAGCGGAAAGTTCGGGCCGATGGCGGCGCGCTGCGCAGCGAGGAAGGCGACGTTGCGCTGCAGGCCGGCCTCCCCGTCATGAGGGCCTTCCGGCAGGGGGACCTTGGCGCCCCAGAATCCCATGCGCTGGATCGCGGCGGCATCGGGCCCAGTGCAATAAAAGGTGATCTCGTCTCGCGATCGGCCACCGATCAGATTGTAAACCGGCTCGGCGCGGACCTTCCCAACGAGGTCCCAAAGGGCGAGGTCAACACAGGAAATGGCCATGATCGTCACTCCCTTGCGACCATAGGGCAGCGATGCGCGGTACATCTGGTCCCAAATCAGGTTGATGTTGCGCGCGTCCTGACCGATCAGAAAGCGGGCAAAGTGGTGCTTGATCAGCCAGCCTGCGGGCACCCCGCCGCTGCCAGTGGCAACTCCGATCATGCCATCCTCCGTCTCGATTTCCACCACGATGGCGCCTAGGGTGCCGATACCCCAACTGGAGCGTTTCTCGCGGTATTCGGCATAACCCGACATCGGGTTGGCGATCAGGCTGTCTACTAGCCAGTGGTTCGACGCCCCCGGTTCGAAATAGGTGCCGCCTTT
Source organism: Hyphomicrobiales bacterium (assembly GCA_031365765.1). Classification (GTDB taxonomy): domain Bacteria; phylum Pseudomonadota; class Alphaproteobacteria; order Rhizobiales; family Aestuariivirgaceae; genus Aestuariivirga. The sequence continues at coordinate 1,631 of JANLYR010000410.1, forward strand.
GGCAGTGGGGGCCATGCGGAACACGCGGATGTCCCTGATGCGGAAAGATTTCATGGCAGCAAGAAGACGCGCTTCAGCGGAATTTGCACCGGCACGTTGTCGGCATCCGTGGCCATGATATCAGCCATATGTGCCCACCAGCGTTTGACTATTTCGGTCTCCGGCAGGGCCTCCATGCTGTGATCGTCGGTGCGGGTCAGAATGCCGAAAAGGTGGTTGGCCTCGGCGTCCAGCCAGATGGAATAGTCAGACACGCCAGCATCTTTCAGCGCCTTGGCCAAATCGGGAAAGATCTCGTCATGGCGTTTGCGGTATTCGGCGGCCCTTCCGGGAAACAGGTTCATGCGAAAGGCGATTTGCTCGGGCATGGTTCAGTCCTTTTTTGCCGACTGCGCCATCGTGGTGATGGTTGTGTCACGGATATGTTCAAGGTGGCGGCGGCCCGCAGCGACGGCGGCGTCCTCATCGACGGCCACAATCGCCTCGGCAATCTCGATGTGCTGCGTCACGCTCTTGGCGATCATACCGGGAAAGCCGCTGGCAGCCCGGCGGATGTCGAGGGCAATATCGTAGAGGCCCTGCGCTACGGTGGAGAGCAGACGATTGCCTGCGGCGTCGTTCAGTGCCTGATGAAACTCGATATCCAGAAGGCGGAAGGCGACGGGATCGTCGTGCAGCGCGTCGCCAGCCGTAGCATGGCGCAGAATGTCCTGGCGCTGTTTGGGCGAGGCGCGAAGAGTGGCGAGGCGAATTATTTCGAGATCGACATGGGTGCGCGCCTCGAAATGTTCGTGAACGTCATAGTCGCCGACGGAGAGGAGAACGTTGAATGGGGTGACCAGACGGGAAAAGGACAGGTCGGTGACGGTGTAGCGGCCACCCTGGCGGCTTTCCAGCACGCCCATCAGGGTCAGCGCCTTCAAGGCTTCCCGCAAGGGCGGGCGCGAGATGCCGAAGGCGATGGTCATCTGTTGTTCGGTCGGCAGACGGTCGCCGGACCGCAGGTTGCCGGATTTGATCATCGCCAGAAAACGGTTTGCGACCTGTTCAGATATCGGGCGGCGCGGCGCGGCGGCGACTGTGTCGGCTTTACCACTGGGACGACGCGCAGTGGCGACC
>JANLYR010000428.1:0-6566 GCA_031365765.1 Hyphomicrobiales bacterium
CCCCTCCTTCTCCCCATGGGAGAAGGAAAGTAGCTACCGCACGATGATATTGGAAAACTGCCATGGATCGCGCTTGTCCAGCGCTTCCTCGAACAGTTTTCCGCGGCCCTCAAGCGGTGTCCAGTCGGTATAGACGCCGCTCAGTTTCCCCAGATACGGTCGCTGCACTTCTAGGCAGCGATGATAGTCCATCTCCTCGGTCTCGACGATCCCGGCTTGAGGATTTTCGATCGCCCACACTATCCCCGCCAGCACGGCGGATGTCACCTGCAGTCCCGTCGCGTTCTGGTAGGGCGCCAGTTTCCGCGTCTCCTCGATCGACAGCGACGAGCCGTACCAGTAGGCGTTCTTCTTGTGCCCGTAGAGCAGCACGCCGAGGATATCGGACCCGTCGGCAATCTCGTGCTCCTCCAAAATATGTGAACGCTTCTGGCGCACGCCGCCGGCGCCGAACATCTCGTGCAGCGACAGAACCGCGTCGTTCGAGGGATGATAGGCGTAATGCGATGTCGGCCGGAAACTGACCTTCTTCCCGCTGCCGAGCGTGTAATAGTCGGCAAGCGAGATCGCCTCGTTATGGGTCACCAGAAAACCGAATTGCGGCCCGATCCCCGGCACCCATGAACGCACCCGTGTATCGGCGCCCGGCCGCAGCAGATAGATCGCCGCACCCGAACCTACCTTGTGCCGGCGCCCGTCGGGCGGCAGTTTCTTCTCGTGGCTGCCCCAGCCCAGTTCGGCCGGCTGCAGCCCTTCGGAAACAAATCCGTCCACGGACCATGTGTTGACGAAGCATCCGGCTGGCTTGGGCGAATGCGCCCGCTGCGTGTCGCGTTCGGCGATGTGCAGGCCCTTGACGCCGAGCCGCTTCATCAATTTCGCCCAGCCCTCGCGCGTCGAAGGCTCCGTCACTTTCAGCTTCGTGTCGCGGGCCAGATTGATCAGCGCCTGCTTGACGAACCACGACACCATGCCGGGATTGGCGCCGCAGCACGACACCGCGGTCACACCCGGTCCCAGCTCGCGCTTCAGATCCAGAAAGCCTTCGCGCAGGATATAGTTGGACCGCGCCGCGGGCCCGAGTTTGGGATTGTAGTAGAAGCCGGGCCACGGCTCGTTCACCGTGTCGACGCAATGCGCGCCAAGCTGCCGCGCCAGCCGGATGATGTCGAGACTGCTGACATCGACGGAAAGATTGATGATGAAGCCGGGCGCCGGGCCCGCCGTCAGGAGCGGCGTCAGCACGCTTTTGTAATTGCGCTTGGTCACCGAGGTCTTGAGGAAATTCACCCCCGCCGCGTCGGCCAGGTGTTTCCACTCGCTCGTGGGCTCGACCACGGTGATTTGCGAAGGCTTGCATTTGATATGGCGCAGGATCAGCGGCAGCGTTCCCCGCCCGATCGATCCGAATCCGATCATCACGATCGGCCCGTCCCAGGCGGCATGCTGTGGCCAAGTCGTCATTTTTCCTGCTCCTTGTTGATAGCGGGTGCCGCGCCGCTCCGGTCATTGCTGTAGTTCCAAGTCTCGCGGCGGATTCGCGCCGTCTTGTAGGCATCGATCACCGACAGCCCATACACGAATATGCCGCCGATGTGGCGTCCGAAAAAACTGGCGGTCTCGGGCATCACATGCGAGCCGGACCAGCTCAGCACGATCATGAAGAACAGGAACATCAGCCCGCGCGGCGCCTGTCCCAGCAGAACATGCCCCGATCCCGGCAGCACCAGTGCGGCGGCAAGGATGGTGCGCGGATTGATCGGCCGCGCCGTCATTGCGTTGATTTCTGCCATGCGATGACATCGTCGCGGATGGCGGCCATCCGGTCAAGAATATCGCAGAGTGCGGCGCGCGCGATCACGGTGTCGCCGAATTCCGCCTGGCGAAACACGCCGTAGCGCGCCCGGTCGGCCTCGCCAAGTTGCACCACCATGCGAAGTCCCTTGGGCGAAATGAGCAGCTCCTTGCCGCGCGCTGTGGCGAAGGCGGCAAGATGCGGCCGCACGACATGAGGCGGCAGCAGATGCTGGGGATCGTCGGTTCTCACCACTGCGTCTTCGGGAAAATCCGGCGGCCGGTCGATTGCCAGCGGCAGCAGGTTGAAATTGGAGAAAGTGGAAGGCCCCGAAGGCCGCATCATCAGGTCGAATGTGGCGAAGACGGGCAGGGGCCCCGGCATCGTCACCATCAGCCACAGGCTCGGCAGCTTGCGCAGGTTGAGCGTGTCCGTCACCGTCTGCAACCGAACCGGCAGGCCCCGGTAGCGGCCCTCCATCAGATGCGAACCCGGCGTCTCGCCCGGCCTGATCTCGGCGCCATCCAACAACTCGGTCACATCGCTGAACAGCACCGCAGGCTCTTCGCGCTGCCGCCGTCTGGCGCGCAGATATTGCCGGGTCAGCAGGCCCGAAAACGCCAGCGCCGCCGCCCATCCCAGAACCCAACCCCACATATGAGAATGTTACACGGTCTCTACGGCGCGCACCACCTTCCCCCGCTGCTTTGAACTTGTTACACCTTAAAGGGATTGAGGATGTTCGGGAGGATGACATGAAACGCGCCGTGACCACGCTGGCTCTGCTGGCCTTCACCACCGCCGCCCACGCCCAGGAACCCACCGTCCTCAATCCGCGCGCACTTTTTCCCGAAGGCCCGGTGATGGCCGGCGACAAATTGCTTTATGCCGAATATGCCGGACAGGTGGTCACCGCCTGGGACGGCAAGACCAACACCCAGCTATGGAAGCAGGACGGCTGCGGCCCTTCCGCCGTCGTGCCCTACGGACGGGACTTCGCCATCACCTGCTATGATTCGGGCCAGATCGTCGTCATCTCCGCCGATGGCAAGACGCTCAGGAGTTTCGACAAGGACGCTGCCGGGGCGTCCCTCGTCGGTCCCAATGACGGCACGCCCGATGGCAAGGGCGGCGCCTATCTCACGCTGTCGGGCCCGTGGGAGTCAGGCCCCATCGTCGGCCGCGTGGTTCATCTGAGTGCCAGCGGCGTCCTGAATGAAGTCGCCAACGATCTTCACTATGCCAACGGCATAGCACTCGGTGCGGATGGCAGGGTGTATGTCAATGAGTCGGAGGCGGGCCGCGTCGTTTCCTTCGCCACCAGCGAGGTTGGCATGCTGGGCGACCGCCGCCTGTTCGCGCGCCTCTATCAGATGGGCGAAACGCCCCAGGTCTATCCCGACGGATTGAAGCTCGGCCCCAACGGGAACTTCTACGTGGGTGAATACAGCTCCGGCGCCATTCTCGAAGTTTCGCCCGATGGCAAGCTCGTCAACAAATACGAAATCCCGGCCGCCGCCTCGCCCAACATGACCTTCAGCAAGGACGGCAAGACCATGTATGTGATGGCGATCGACAACATAACCGCCGCGCCCTACGAAGGCCGGGTGCTATCGATACCGCTGAAATAAAAATCCTCTCCCGCCAGGCAGGAGAGGAGGGGACCCGCCGCCGAAGGCGGTGGGAAGGTGAGGGGCCTTCCTGCTCTCAGTATCCCACAGGCTTGGGCCACGGCATGGTGAACTGGTCGGCGCGCCGCACATATTGGTAGCGGTAGAAGTGGAACCACAGCGACATGATGACATAGAACACCACCATCGCGGTAAGCTGCGCGCCATAGCCCAGGAAGATCGCGAAGAACGTCACCACGCAGAGGACGAACAGCACCACCGCCGGCAGCGGATGGAACGGATGCGTATAGCCTCGCCGGATCGTGCCCAGCGGCCACTTGTTGCGGAACATGATGATGTTGACCGACATGAAGGTGTAGTGCAGCACGCCCGACAGGATCGAGAAGGTGATGGCCTGGCCCAGATTGGCGATGAAGGCGAAGGCCAGTGCTATCGGCACGAGGAACACGATCGATCGATAGGGCGTGCGGTAGCGCGGATGCACCGCCGAGAACCATGTCGGCAGGTAACGGTCGCGTCCAAGCGAGAACCATGCCCGCGCCGCGTCGTTGATGCAGCCGTTGGCGGATGCCACGGCGGCGAGGATCGTCGCCACGAACATCATGATCTCGAGCGTCTTGCTGCCCGTTAGCTTGCCCGCGTCGAGGAGGGGATAATAGGTGAAGCCCAGATACTGCCAGGGCATCAGCGAGGCGCAGATATACCAGGTGAGCGAGGCCCCGATCAGCAGCGTGATCATGCCGGCCATGGTGCCATAGGGCAGCGACCGCGACGGCGAGCGCACTTCTTCCGCGGCCTGGGTGGTGCCCTCGATGCCGAGATAATACCAGATGCCCCAGTGAAACGCGGCGATGACGCCGATCCAGCCATAGGGCAGCGCATTGTCGGGCGTCACCATGTCGCCCAGCTTCAAAACCGCGCCCTGGCTCCACGGCTGCACCGAGAAGAAAAGCACGATGATGGCCAGATAGGCGATGGCCGTGATGACGAAATTGACGTTAAGCGTCATCAGCACGCCGCGATAGTTGAGTGCGGCGAGCACCACGATCACCGTGGCGATCAAGCCTTTGTAATGCCAGTCGCCGAAGCCTTCGCCGGCATAGGATTTCACCGTGTCGGCGATGAGGATGGCATTGGAAACTTCCAGCATGGTGTAGGCGAAAACCAGATACAGCGCCACGTTGAAGGCCATCAGCGGCCCCACGATATGCTTGGCCTGGGCATACTGCCCGCCGGCTGCGGCGACCGTTGAGGTCACCTCCGAATCGATCATGGCGACGGATGTGTAGAGCAGGCCGATCACCCAGCAGATGATGAGCGCGGCCAGCGTGCCGCCCTTGTCGGCGGCGAAGTTCCAGCCGGTATATTCGCCCACCAGCACGATGCCCACGCCCAGCGCCCACACATGGGCGGGGCCCAGCACGCGAAGCAGCGATACTCTTTGGGAAGCGGGAGCCGCCGCTGCGATCTCTGCCATGGTTGTCTCCTCAGACCTTGTGTTTTTCCTGGACGGCTTCGATTTCGCCTTCGCGCGACGAGGTCAGCGTTGCCTCGGAATAGGACGTGTCGATATTGAACCAGTCATAAAGCATCCACACCGCCAGCACCGCCGACACCACCCAGCCGATATTCGCGAGAGTCATCCACATGTCTCGCTCCTCCTACTTGCCGTTGAACTTTTCATCGATCACTTCGCGATACTCCTTGTCGGAGGCGCGGAAGAGAAAGACGAAATAACCGATCAGCACGGCCGCCATGAGGAGAAGCTGCAACCAGTCGATGGTATAGTCGAACTTGTTCTGGATGATGTCATGGGCGGACGCGGCGTCCGGATAGCCGAGCTTCACCCACTGCTCGACCTGGGCCGGGGTCTGCTTCAACGCCTCCCAGGTCGGGTTGTCGATCTTCTCGATCGACCGGGAAACGCCGGCCCAGTTGGCCTGCAACGGCAGCCACAGCGCCAGGAAGATCGCCAGCACGACGAAGATGATGTCGACCCACTGCATCGCCTTGGTTTGTTCGGGGGGAGTGTAGCGCGCCATCTGTCCCTCACTTCGGCTTGAATTTGTTGGCTTCATCCAGCATCTTGATGTCGAGGCCGTAGATGAAATGCTTGTCGTCGGCGTAATTCTTGACCATGGCGGCGATGGAGGCCGTATTGAAAATCAGCACCGCGGCGGCCGACAGCACGACCACGATGCGAACCCCGCTGTCTGGAATATAGGGCCACGACATGAACAGCACGAAGAGGATGGCGATCCACAGGACCGCGACGAACAGCCAGGCACCGCGCACATCGCCGCGATACATGGCCTCAATCCGCTGATTGAGGTCGGACATTTCGATTTCTCCCACCCTGGGCACGCTGTTTCCCCGCAGCCGGCGTGCCCGCCCCAATTCCGACTCATTTGCCGCGAGGCATTTTTGTTATCTGGCAGGAAACAACGTAAGCCGCGCAAAGTCAAGGAAGCTTAAAATTCGAGCAATCTATCTGCCATAGTCGCAGTTGAAACGATTCGGGAACACCATGGCCAAAGCCGCCAAGACCGCCGACCTCTTCGAAAATCTCCCCAGGCCCGCGAAGCCCCCCGCCCGGGCGCGGGGCGAGGAAAGCTATACCGCCGCCGACATCGAGGTGCTGGAGGGGCTCGAGCCCGTGCGCCGCCGCCCCGGAATGTATATCGGCGGCACCGACGAGAAGGCCCTGCATCACCTGTTCGCCGAGGTCCTCGACAACGCCATGGACGAGGCCGTGGCGGGCCACGCCACCTGGATCGAGGTCGATTACGGCGCCGACGAATACCTGACCGTCACCGACAACGGCCGTGGCATGCCCATCGATCCCCATCCGAAATTCAAGACCAAGTCGGCGCTCGAAGTCATCATGACCATGCTCCATGCCGGCGGAAAGTTCGACTCGGGCGCCTATGAAACGTCAGGCGGCCTGCACGGCGTCGGCGTCTCGGTGGTCAACGCGCTGTCCGATCATGTGACGGTCGAAGTGGCGCGCGGCCAGCAGCTCTACCGCCAGGAATTTTCCAAGGGAGTTCCCACAACGATGCTCCAGTCCCTCGGCAAGGTCTCGGGTAGGCGCGGCACCTCGGTGCGCTTCCATCCCGATCCGCAGATTTTCGGCAAGG